>JACQTX010000127.1 GCA_016210585.1 Chloroflexota bacterium | reverse complement strand
GTCGTGGGGTAGCACTTTGCCGGTGAAGTGGTGGGCTATCTCAACAAAACGTGCCAGTTCCTCATCAAGCTGTTCCCGATGCTCATAAAGCCAGGGCATGGTATGTCTCCATAAACAGAGGCGTCCTTTCCTTTTTCTTCGCCTTTAATGGTCTAAGTAATGCTTCACCGCCAGGCTACACAGCCTGTCTATCTGCCTTTGTGTCTCTTCGGGTAATTCTTTCCCGTAGCGTATGGCCTTGCGTCTCTTGGCCTTGCTTACCGTCTTCAAAGCGCCGCCCAAGTCCACGTGAAGGTGGACAAAGCTAGAGGCAACACGGACTTTGACGAAAGCGGTGAAGGTCAACCCGCTTATGCCTAAGCCTTCCAGGTAGTATTGCGGTTGCCCTTCATAGAAGATGTCTTTGGCGACGGCGCTGAATTGACCATGTAGCGGGTAGCGCCTATCGGCAAGACGGCGCTCGGTTAGCAATCCATTAGCAATTTATTGTTATGTTAAGTGAGTGGAACTGGTAGAAGACCGAATTTAGCTTCAAAAAGTGGCGCGCCTAGTGGGATTCGAACCCACGACCCCCGGTTCCGAAGACCGATGCTCTGTCCGCTGAGCTACAGGCGCCCGAGGCTAATCCTGGCTTGTCTTTGGGTAGCGTAATTGAATCCGGTTACCGATTCCTTCGCTAACGCTTTTCACGCCCATTATACTTCGCACGGGAAGCCCCGTCAAAGCAGGCATCGGTAGCTTTCTGCGTCCCTGCGGGCAGCGTAAAGCCGTGAGACCTCGCCCTACCCCGGCAACCTGGCGGCAAGCCGGGCCTGGTTGTTCCTGAGCCATCGCCGGCAGTCGAGCCACGCCGGGCACTGCCGGGCTACCAGCTGCCAGAACCTGGCCGAATGGTTCATCTCCTTCAGGTGGGCAAGCTCATGGATGACAACGTAGTCAATGACACTCTCGGGCACCATCATAAGCTTCCAGTTGAAGCTGAGGTTGCCTTTTTGCGAGCAGCTACCCCAGCGCGTCCGGGCACCGCGTATACTTAGCCGGGCGTAGGCTACTCCCATCCTGGCGCACAGCTCGTCGGCCCTTTTTCGTATGAGCTTCTCCGCCTGCTGACGATACCACCACTCCACGACCAAGCCCAATTTGCTCCCAGCCGATTTCAGGCTTACCACCAGCCTGTTCTCCGCCAGGTCTGCCGTATCAGCCTTGCCCACCCCCCTTTGCTCTACCACTTCCAACTCCCGATCCAAATAGGGGATAATATCCCCGCTTTTCATTTCACGCCCAGCAGAAGGCACATTGCCATACCTGGCGAGACTGCGTAGAATCCAATGCCTCTTCCTCCACAGGACTTGGGGAAGTTCCCGCAGCTTGCAGGAACGAGGAATCACCACGGTAAGGCCGGTCTCCCGGCACACTTCAAGCCGGATATACCTTGCCCGGAAGCTGCGTTTGACTGTGTAGGACACGGTCTGCCCCGCAAGGATAGTCTTGCCCGTCTCAATGGTGAGCAGCCGATGATTTGTCCGCACCATGCTACATAGTTTACCGTTGCGCGCCCTCGATGTCCAGAGAACAGGGAGACACGTAAACCGTAGATTCCCACTTACCCTGTGATTGCGGCGCCCTCGGGCCGTAGCCTTCCTTCTGCGAAGGAGGCGGCGCAATGACACTTTGAAGGCTTCTTAAGAATCCACGATTACCGTGGCCCATCAAAGCTTGACAGGAAGGTCAGCGTTGTATAGATAGATAGCGGAGTCTGCCGAGTGGTAGGCCATGCCTATTGACTTGAGCACCACCCCGATGCGGTGGGCATCGCGCAGGAGCCGGCAGAGCGCTTCGTCCCCTACCTCGTAGGGCTTAAATCCCGCTACACCGGGCAATCCGGCAATAAAAAGAATGATGGCCTGGCCGCCGCTGCTAACGTGGCGAGTAAGCTCAGCCACGTGCCTTCTGCCACGTGCCGAAGGACAATCCGGATACATGGCATAGTTCCCCTCTCGCAGCACGGCGCTCTTTACTTCCAGGTAAAGCACATCGCCATCACGGGACAGCCGGTAGTCAATGAGGGAGCTGCCCAGACGGGCGTTTCTCCTCTCAATCTCGAACTCATTAAGCCAGGGAATCAGCCGTAGCGCCGCCGCTTGCTCAAAGGCCCGCATCTGGAGCTGCGTATCTATGATTGCCGCCAGGCAATCATCTTCTATGGCGAATAGCCTGTAGCCGGTCCGGCCTGGCCTTTCGTTCTTCAGGCAATACCCCTTTCTGTCTGGCGACAGGAACTGGTACAGGCGGCCTGTGTTGTTGATATAGGCCCGGTGGCGCTCACCCTGGATGTCCACCTCAACAACAAAGCGGTTGAGCCGGCCGATAAGGCGGCAGGCAATGACGCCGGGGATTCCAAGGACCTTGTGGCCCGGATGCACGTCTTCTCTTGCTCCAGCGAATGTGCCCATCACTACGAAGTAGCTAGCATTATTATCCTTTGCCAGCGGGTGTGTTTGCAACCTGTGAATAAGCAAATCGGCAGCATACGGCGTCACCAATTACGTAGTTTTGCGTATTCCAAAGGAGATAATGAAGCCCTATACTGGATATTAGAGTAGAAGGCCACGCGGTGCTTTGACACCAGAGGAGGCTTTATGAATTACGCGGAATTTCTGGCCAGAGTCCAGGAGCGTGGTAGCCTATCCAAAGATGATTCCCTGAAAGTAATGGAAGCCGTCCAAATTGCCAGTGGCCTCCTGCTTGTGATATGATGAGGAACAGGAGGTAAGGGACAATGGGTTGAGCACCGTTCGACTGGAGTTTCGTGAGAAAACTCGAGGAGTTGCGGGAACAGGAGAGACAGAAGCAGGAGAAGGCGCCAAAAGAGGGGGAGAAAGTCACCGAAGAAACGAAGGACGAAGGTGGCTGCTCATCCTGCGGCTAGCTAGCATTTCGATGACCTGAACGAAAGTGCCCGTTCACCTTTGGTGAACGGGCACTTTGTTTTTCGCCGGCTGTGGCCGCTACTTCTGGATGGTGGTCTTGACCGCTTCGGGCTTCGCGGCAGACTCATCGTCCTCACCCTGCTGGGCCTTCTTGAACTGCCGGATGGACTTGCCGATGGCGTTGCCTACCTGGGGCAGTTTCCCCACACCGAAGACGATGAGGATGATGACGAGTATCAGTCCAATCTCCCAGGGTCCCAGTTTGAATGGCATGTGTTACCTCCTTGCTTATTTGTTCCCTTAAGGTCATTGCCCTTCCCGCTTTTACGGGAATCAGCCTTAAAACATTTTCGATTATTACTCTG
>JACQTX010000121.1 GCA_016210585.1 Chloroflexota bacterium | reverse complement strand
GAGTTAGAGTGAGGGGGAATTCAACACCCTCACCCATGCCTCTCCCCTCAAGGGAGAGGAGTCTGGCTATTTTCATAACAATGACAGGGGCATGCGACAGGGTTTTCAACGTTTGTATTGGTAGCAAGGAGGCGAGATATGGATTTCGGTCTATCAGAGAGTGAACAGGCCCTGCGCCAGGAAATCCGGGACTTCTTCAAGCGAGAGCCAGTCGAGAAGTTCAAGACGGAGTTTCCCGGGGAGTACACCTGGGGCGACTGGTCCACCGAGTTCAACCGCCGTATGGCGGAGATGGGCTGGACTACCCTGGTCTGGCCCAAGGAATACGGCGGGCAGGGCCGTCCCCTTATGCACCAGTTTGTCATGCTTGAGGAAATGGTCTATCAGAAGGCACCGGTGCTTGCCTTTATGTTCATTGACTGGGCGGCGCGAGCTATCCTGAACCACGGCAACGAGTGGCTCAGGCATGAGTTCCTGCCGCGCATCGGGAAAGGCGAGGTGACATTCTGGGAAGGTTTGAGCGAGCCGAATGCCGGCTCCGACCTGCTGGCCCTGGAGACACGCGCCGTGGAATCAGGCGATTACTTCATCATCACCGGCCAGAAGACCTGGAATAGCTGGGCGCACATCGCCGACTACGGCATCACCCTGGCCCGCACTGATACGGAGGCCCCGCGCCACAAGGGGCTCAGTGCCTTCTTTATTGACATGAAGCTGCCGGGCATAACCGTACGCCCGATTCCCGGCATGACCGGTGAGACCTCTTATAGCGAAATCTTCTTCGATGAGGTGCGGCTGCCCAAGCACTTTATGATTGGCCAGAAGAACCAGGGCTTCCCGACCCTGCTGGCCGGCCTTGAGGCCGACCGGCTGTGGGGACGCGGCCCGGTGGCCGGCGGTTTCAAACGCAACCTGGAGAAAATCATCGCTTATGTCAAGCAGACCGGCCAGGACAAAGACCCTGTGGTCCGCCAGCAGCTAGCTGAGGTGGCCACCGAGATTGAGGTGGCACGGCTCTTTGGCTACCGCGCCGCCTGGATGCTGAGCGAGAATATGAACATGACCTACGAGGCTTCCATGGTAAAGACCTTCGCCGATGAGCTGGGGCGGAAACTCTATGACCTCGGCCTGCGTATGGAGGGACTGTATTCGCAGCTTATGAAGCAGTCCCCCTACCAGCCGCTCAAGGACATTGTCCACGAGTATCTTTTCTCCTATGGCCTGGTTATCGCCGGCGGCACTCCCGAAATCCAGCGCAACACCATCGCCACCCGTGGTCTTGGGCTACCGCGTGGCTAGTGTCCTGTTCCAAAAATTCTGTAATCTCCCCCTTTTGCAAAGGGGGATTAAGGGGGATTTTGAATCTGCATTAAGAAGAAATCCCCCTCAATCTCCCTTTACGAAAGGGAGATGAATTATTCAACTTATTTATAAGACGCGATACTAGTGTCTCGTAACCGTCATGCCTTTACATGCAATAACTGCCATTGTGATTCATTTCTTTCTATCGGTCTGTTAAGTTATAGCTGTTACATGACCCTAGTAGGCTGTAACATCTAAATATTCGCTATTACACAGGCGGGGACGCCTTGCTACCAAGGTTATGACTAAGGGTTACAGCCTACTAGGGTGTTTCACGGGAAGGCTGCCTGAGCAGTTTCTCCTTCAGGGCCTTGAGATTGACAACGTCCTCTTTATTGTATTGCAGGAGCAGCTCCAGGGCGTTCCGGTCATCATTCATCTTATAGCGCCACCAGAGCATCACCGCGTCCAGACCGCTCAGTCCCTTCAGCTGGCGAGGAATCCCCAGCCGTGCCTCCACCACCTTGAAACCGCCGTAGAGGTTATTCTGCCAGCAATCGAACATCAGATCGTGATGGTGCCAGTGTCGGGAGATGTCAATGCCCAATGCGGTCTGAATAAAGGGAAGATCAAAGCGGCTGCCGTTGTAGGTGAAAACCGTCTGCGCACCGGCCAGTGCCTGGCAGAGATTTTCCCGGGTGCCCTCATCCCCCACCATCTGGACCAGTCTTGTGCTTCTGTCTCCGACAAGGTAAATGCCGATTACCGTGATGCTATCGCCGCTGATGGCGAGGCCGGTAGTCTCGATATCAAGGTACGCCTCAAACATTGGGGCATCTTTCTAGGCTCAAAAAGCAGTGGTTTGACTACAGGTGATGCATTATACCATACTGGGGTGGGTGTAGCAATGTGGGAATACCACATGGGAATACCACACGTGCAAGGACGAGGCTAACCATTGGGGCAAGCGCCCGCACCTTCGTAGTCCGTGGATTCATATTCAAATCAGTCACCTCACGGATTCTAGCGGCAAATCAACGACTAATAAGAACGTCATTGCTTCGTCCTTCACGGCAAAGCGTGAAGGACGAAGCAATCTCCGGTTCGCTCCCGCTGGCTCGCAATGACACTTTAGATGATTCTCAAGAATCCACGGATTCCCGAAAATAGCGATTGACCCCCGTAGGGCAGGTTTCCTAACCTGCCCGCAGCTTCAGGTCGGGTTAGGAAACCCGACCTACAGATTGAATCGCTGATTTCGGGGGATTGCGGCGACTGCTCAGGGCTTGACTGCCTATGGTATAATTAGTTACCACAGAGGAGGAATAGCCAAACCACCAGCGTCCTGGTGCCACCTGTGGTGAGCCGCCTGTCCTGACTGTTCAGATTTTGCCCAAGCCTCCGGGTATACCTGCATAGCAAGCAAAGACCTGGAGATAAAAGAGAGCCGCTGCCATCAGTCCCTAACCTTGACCTGTATGCGAAAAACAAATCTACAGGGAGGCGAATAGATGGTCCTGAATCTGAGGAGTTTCCGGGTAGAGGACGTGCGGTTCGGTGCGGAGACAGCCTTTGCTGGGGGCATCCTTACTATCAACAAGAAGGAGCTTCAGGCCCGGTTGCTGGCTGGCAGCGATGCTGTGGAATCAGTGGACGTGGCCCTGGCCAAGCCTGGAGACAGGACCCGCATCATCCGCATCCTGGATGCCGTAGAACCCCGCACCAAGCTGGAGAAAGACGCTTCCCCCTTTCCGGGCTTTATAGGACCTCCCTATCAGGCCGGGCGCGGTCACACCGTCAGGCTGGCCAACACGGCAATCATAACCACCGCTTCATTTCCTGAGTATATGCCTGACTCGCACATGGGCACCAATGAGTGCATCGTGGACATGTCTGGGCCAGGCGTCCCCTTTTCCCCTTTCAGCAGTATCTTTAACATTGTGCTCTCCTTTGAGCGAAGCAAGGCCGCCACAACAGTGGGCTTTGCCTCAGCCATAAGGATGGCGAGCCTGGAGACTGCCCGCTATCTCGCCGAATGTGCCAGAGAAGGTGCACCCGACGAGGAGACCTCATACAGGCTGGGGGATGGCGTTCCGCGCAGCGGTCTGCCGAAAGTAGCCGCCGTCCTACTGCTCTCCAGCCTCGGGACTCTCTCGCTGCCGTTGCGGGAGTTCTTCGTCTATGCCCATTCGGTGGACGGCATGTTGCCGATCCTGGTCCACCCTAACGAGGTGCTGGATGGTGCCGTAGTGGCCGCCTACTATGTCTATGGCGCCATTCGGAATCCTACCTACTTCTACCAGAACAATCCGATACTGCACGAGCTATACAGGGAGCACGGCAAGACGCTAGACTTTGTGGGCGCGATACTGTCCAGGGCCGGCGATACTACTGACGCCGGCAAGCTGAACAAGGCGGCCCGGATTGCCGGGCTGGCCAACCTGCTGCGCCTGGACGGGGCCATCGTTTCCTCCAATGCCGGTGGCCACCATGTGGTTGATTTCATGCTCGCTTGCCAGCAACTGGAGAAAGCCGGTGTAAAAAGCGCGGGTATCATCTCGGAAATGGCGGGCGCGGATGGTTCGGACAATCCGTTCCCCATGGCTGTCCCCGAGGCCAATAGCATGGTGAGCACGGGCAATGTGGAGCAGAAGATTGTCCTGCCGGCTGTGGATACCGTGCTTGGCGGGGAGAAACTGCAGGATGGCCGGGTGGCTGCCGCACAGGTAGAGATACCGTTCCGGCATATCTTCTGCAGTATGAGTCAGACCGGTAGCTGGAATATCGCGGCGAGGGCTTTCTAAAAACAAGGGTGTAAAAAAGGAGCGGGTGTGAAATGAAGGAAAAGGTGAAGGCTGTCCATTACATTAACCAGTTCTTTGCCGGCCTTGGCGGTGAAGACAAAGCCGAGATGGGTCTGCAGGCAAGAGACGGCGCCGCGGGGCCAGGGGTAGGACTGGAAAAAAGCTCTGCCGGCCAGCTCGAAATCGTGAAGACGATTATCTGCGGCGATAATTTCTTCCAGTCCCACAGAGAGGAGGTGCTGGCGAAGATAGCGAAGCTGGTCAGAGAGGCGTCGCCCGATGTCTTCATTGCTGGCCCGGCTTTCAACGCCGGGCGCTATGGGATAGCCTGCCGTGAAGCCGCCGAATATGTGCGGGCACAATCAGGTATTCCTACGGTGACGGCTATGTTCCGGGAGAATCCCGCTCTCGGTGTGAGACCGTTCAATACCTACGTGCTGCCCACCGAAGACAGCGTGCTGGGCATGGGGCGCATCTTGCCGGAGCTTGCCCGATTTGCCTGCCGCCTGGGTGCCGGTGAGAGTATTGGCGAAGCCGAGCAGGAAGGGTATTTCCCCCGCGGTTTCCGCTACAATGTCGCACTTAGAGAGACAGCAGCGGCACGGGCGGTCGTCATGCTCAAGGAAAAGCTCGGCGGCAAGATTCTCACGGAAATTCCTCTGCCTGCGGCTGACAAGGTGACGCCACCATCCCCCGTTGCTGACCTGGCCAAAGCTACAGTTGTTTTGGCGACGGATGGTGGCCTTGTGCCGAAAGGCAACCCGGACCGTCTTGAGTCAGCCTACGCCACCAAGTGGTTTCGCTACAGCATGGCCGGACTGAGCGCCCTCGAGGCGAGCCGCTGGGAGTCCATTCACGGTGGGTGTGATGTCACCTTCATCAACCAGGACCCGCACCGACTGCTGCCCCTTGACACAATGCGTAGTCTGGTAGCGGAAGGCAAGGTCGGCAGGCTGGATGACTATTTCTACACCACCACCGGAAACGGGACGACGATAGCCAATGCCGTCCGCATCGGCAAGGAGATTGCCGCCAAAATCAAGGAGTCCGGCGCCAATGCCGTCATGCTGACGAGCACCTGAGGGACGAGCACGCGTTGCGGCGCAACGATAGCCAAGGAAATCGAGCGAGCTGGCATCACTACCGTCCTTATTGCTGGACTGCCTGAGATCGCTCGGAACATAGGCGTCACGCGTATCTTGAAAGGACACGCGGTGACGGCACCTACGGGCAACCCTGACCTATCTCTGGACGAGGAGAAGATGCTGCGCCGGAAAATCACCGAGACGGCTCTTAAGCTGCTGACCACTGAGGTGGCAGAGCAGCTGGTGGTCATGAAGTATTAGTGTCCTTGGGTGAGGGGACGTCTTGATACGTTGTGGTGCCCTTCTGTGAGGGACATGGCGGATTGTGAGACCCATTCCTCCTCAATAAATAGGACAAGTTTTGAAGTTGCTTCGCTTTCGGTCAAGGGGAACATGTCGTGGCATGCACTACTGTAATAATTTGTTCACTACCGTAGAGTAACGTTGTAAAGGAGGTTTAGGAAATGAAGCGACCTAAGGTTCTCAGCACTCTACTCGTAATCAGCCTGATAGCGGTTCTGGTGGCTGGCTGTGCCCGGACAACAACGCCCGCGCCCGCGCCGGCAGCGACGGTGACGGTCACGGCACCGGCGGTGACCGTGACGGTGACACCGAGCCCAACTCCCACTCCCACTCCATCTCCCAAGCCCACGCTGACACCAACACCCACACCCACCCCGACGCCCTCTCCAACTCCAACACCCACACCCACACCTACGCCCACGCCTAAGCCCAGTAACCCGATAGCCGGCAAGACGGTCAAAATAATTGTGCCTTTCGGTGCCGGTGGCACTTTTGACATTGCGTCTCGCCTTGTCGCTCCCTTTCTTGAGAAGAATCTGGAAGCGGTTACCGGTGCTGACCAGACTGTCGTTGTTGAGAACATGGCCGGTGCTGGTGGCAGGACTTCCTACACGTATACCTGGAAGCTTGGCGCGGATGTCCCGGAAATTGTACTCATGAGTTTCTCCGCGATTCCGATGCATGTGGGTATGAAAACGGACTACGACCTTACCAAGTTCAACTACCTCGGTCGGGCTGTCGTGTATCCGCTGGCTTTGCTGGTGCGGAAGGACCTGCAGCCTATCCAGACGCTCGAGGACATGGTGCTCCGTTCCCAGGTGAAGCCCATACTGATAGGCACCTCTGGCTTCGGCGCTGCGGAGCACCAGTATGCTGAGCTGCTATCAAATATTCTTAAGGACGACCTTAAGGTTGACCTGAAGTTCAGCTATGTCCACACAACAGGCGCGGCGGCTATCGCGGCCGCCCTGTTACGGGGAGACATAGAGGCCACTTTCTTGAGCGTGACCCTGTCCAAGACGGCCGTCGAGCAGGGGAGTGGACGAGTGGTGATGCTGGTCTCTCAGAAGCCCAGTGAGTTCATGCCGGGTATGCCACTACTCCCGGATGTAAAGATGCTGACACCAGCGGTGGCCAAGAAGCTGGAGGAAGTCATCTTCCTGAAGCAGTTCTTTGTGGCTTCACCGAATATGAATCCCGCGCTGGTCAGCGCCTTCAGAACGGCACTGAGCAAGAGCCTAGCCGACCCGGAGCTTATACAAAAGGGGAAAGACGTAAGCCTGCCGATTAGCTACCTTGATGGTGCTGCCGACTTCCAGAATACCAATGATATCTTAGCGACGCTCGAAAAGTACAGGGCCATACTGGTTGAGATGATGAAATAGGTTATGTTCAGCCGCGGAGATTAGCGTTACGCCAATCCCCCTCCCATCCGCCCCATGGGACGGATGGGAGGGGGTCGCCTTTCCATCTTGGTGCTCCTTGACAAGTGGGCATGGCGGACTAACTTGATAGTATTAGCAGAGGACGGGACATGAAGCCGGACCAGCAGAAAAAAGGGGGAATCAAGGGTATCCTGGCGGAGTTCTACTTTGACATTATACTTATCCTCATCGTTGTCTTCATCTTTATCATCCCTTCGTTTCAAATACGCGTTCTGTCCAGGCAGTTCCCTCTGGCCTTGAGCTTCGTCGTGATAGGACTAATTGTTATCAGAGTCGCCACGACCCTCGCCAGAAGACTGCGTGCAGGCGAAGGTGCCGGCATACGTCAGGAAACAGCCAGGGCGTTACCGGGCGCCACTCTAGTGCGCCGGGCTTCTCTGATTCTGCTTTCGCTGAGCGGGCTGCTGGGTATAATCTACCTGCTGGGGATGGTCCTGGGTGGTGTTATCTTCACCCTCCTTTTTACCCGGTTCTACGGAAAACAGACCTGGCTAGCCTCGCTTATCCCCGCTCTGGTTACGTTGGTCCTGGTCTATGGTTTGTTTGGCATACTCATGAACTTCCAGCTATACCATGGTATCTTCCAGATACGTTTGCCCGGATTAGTGTAGCCTAGGGAACGCAATAAATGAATGCACTCACCGAAGGGCTTGCCGTAGTCTTTCAGTGGCAGAACATTCTACTGATAGTGGTCGGATTCTTGATCGGCCACCTCTTCGGCCTGCTGCCGGGACTGAGCAGCCTGGTGGCCATTGCTATCCTCATACCATGGACCTACAGCATGAGCCTTGACGCGGCCATGGTCTTTCTGATGGCCATCCAGGGCGGCGGCATATTCGCCGGCTCCATCACATCCATACTCATAGGTATCCCCGGGCAAGCCGTAAACGCCATGACCCTCAACGACGGCTATCCCCTGGGGAGACAGGGGCGAGGCGCCTACGCCATAGCCGCCGCGGGAACGGCTTCCGCCCTGGGTTCGACCTTCTCGGTGCTGCTGCTGGCGCTGATGATTCCCTTCATGATGAGGATACTCAAGCTCTTCAGTCCCCCCGAGGTGTTCGTCTTTGTCGTCTTTGGCCTGTTCTGCCTGGCCATGGCCTCCAGAGGCGCCTACCTGAAAGACCTCATCTCCGGAGCGCTTGGGCTTCTGGTTAGTATGATAGGCTTCAACAACGTCGTCGGCGGGACACGCTACGCTTTCGGCATGGACTACCTGTGGAATGGCTTGCCGATGATAGGTATGTTCATAGGTATGTTCGCCGTCTCGGAGTTTATCAGTATTGCTATCCAGCGCAGCGGGGGAATCAAGGCGGAAATCGCCAGTCGCGGCTTCGGCGCGGTGGAGGGTATTAAGTCTGTTTTCAAGCACTGGTTTCTCTGGCTGCGCTGCTCTATTTTTGGTTTTATCATTGGCGTAATCCCGGGGCTGGGGGGTGTGGCGGCCAGCCTTGTGAGCTACAGCCATGCCTTGCAGACGGAGAAGAACACCCAGAACTTTGGCAAAGGGGATATTCGCGGTGTCATTGCCCCCGAATCTTCAAATAATGCCGTGGACGGCGGGGCGCTGATACCCACGCTCGGCCTGGGTATACCGGGGAGTCCCGTTATGGCCATTCTGCTGGGAGCCTTCATCCTGCACGGTATTCGGCCGGGCACCAATATGTTCCAGGACAACCTGACTACGGTATGGGCTTTGCTGTTCGCCTACATAATTGCGAACTACCTGACGTCGGCCTTTGGTATAGGTATAGCTGAGCAGTTGGCCAAACTTCTCCGGCTGCCACCGCTTACCTACATGCCGGTGATTGTTGTCGTGGGGCTGGTGGGCTCTTACGTGGCCAACTATGACCCTATTGACCTGGTAACCACCGTGGGCTTTGGCATTCTGGGTTACGTTCTCATGGTCTCTGGTTTCTCACGCCTGTCCTTTGTGATTGGCTTTATCCTTGGGCCATTGACGGAGCAGTACTACTTCCAGTCACTCCAGATGTGGTATGGCGACTATAAGGTATTCCTGTTTCACAGCCCGCTGGCCATAGTGCTCTGGGTCATCTTGATAGTAACGCAAGGCCTCTACTGGTGGTCTGTGCGGAAGAGATACCGGGTGATCCAGCAGATGAAAGAGTGAACCGCCGTCTTGACACCACACCCTGTATGGTATAATACAAATAAGTGACCCCCGGTGTGGAATGCTTCCCTTGAGACCTTACCTGAGATGGCCAAAATAAAAAGGCCTTGTGCCGAGGAGGGAGCTGCCATGGCGGAAAGCGTCTATAAGTTTATCGAGCTAGTGGGCACCAGTACCGAGTCCTGGGAGAAGGCGGCGGCCACTGCCGTAGAGGCAGCGGCCAAGACCCTGCGCGACCTGCGCGTCGCCGAGGTGTTGGAGCAGGACGTCCAGATTGAAAACGGGAAGGTTGCCGCCTACCGCACCAAGATCAGGCTCTCCTTCAAGGTCGAAAAGGTTGACTGATGCGGCTGGCTAAACCAGCCGTCAGAGATCCCTTTCGAGCTTCTCAAGGCGGTCGGTCAGGTCCTTTTGCCGGGCAATGAGGGTAAGGTCGCTGCGCGTCTTTTCGAGGACGCCGCGGACGACATCGGTGGTGCGGCGCAGACCGCCGGTGATGGCGTCCGGGAAGTCCATGGTGACCAGGACGTTATAGATATCATCCATCGCCGCGAGCAGCTCCTCACTGCGTGAAAGGTCGCCTTCACGCAGGCTGTCCAGCAGGAAGCGTCTGAGCTCGCCGACCGCCTCACCCAGCCCGTTCAGGTAGGCCGCTGGCGCTACTCCTAATTCTTCGGGGCTGGGCAGAGGATTTCCGGCTATCAGGGCAAAAGTAAGGCTGGCTTCGGCTAATTCCTTCTCCGCGTCGCGAACAAAACCGGCGCCACCCAGCTCGGCATCACCGGCGACCAGGTCTCTAATTTCCCGGACAAGCTCGCGTGCCGATTGCAGAAAATCTTGGGCAGGCTCGAACTCATGGCGGTGGATGGCACGGATAGCATTGCTGCTAAAGCGGATGACCTCACGGGACAGCGGCAGCACTTTCTCCCGCGCGACGTCCCTCTCTGTAAAAAGCTGCCTGATTTGCCCGGCAATGGCTTCCAGGTTGTCTGTAAGTTTGCTCATCACTCCGTCCTTAGTGTGGTCCTCGTCTGAGAAGCGGTGTATTCATGTCACTCTGGGACATTCGTATTTTCAGGATAAAATCAGCGAAGAGCCCCGGTGGGAATGCGCTTTATCTGGCATTCTCAGCCCCACCTCCAGATTCTTCGTCATCCTTCTTCGAAGGACTCCTCGGAATGACATCCTGGGCGAGTCCTTAGTGCGGCTATAATCTGGCGGGTGGCTTCGGTGACATTCTCCGCAAGCAACAGGGCACTGATGACAGCAATAGCGTCCGCGCCAGTGGCACGGACCTCGGCCGCATTCTGCGGCGTGATGCCGCCAATGGCCACCACCGGCACCTTTACTGCCTGTTTTATCTGCCGCAGCCGGTCCAGGCCGACCACCTCTGCCTGCTCCTTGGATGTTGTGGGATGCAGGGCGCCCACCGCCATGTAGTCGGCGCCGGCAGCTTCCGCCTCGGTAGCCAGCGCCACCGTCCGTGCCGAACAGCCCAGGAGCTTATCTATGGGCAGAAGCTTGCGGGCGGCGGCCACCGGCAGGTCTTCCTGTCCCACGTGCAGGCCATCGGCATCCGTGGCCAGGGCTATATCGAGATAGTCATTGACGATAAAAAGCGCCCTGTTCTCGGCACACAGACGGCGTAGCTGCATGGCTATGGGCAGAAGCTCTTTCTTCGTGCTGGACTTGTCCCGTAGCTGGAGTATTCTGGCCCCACCAGCAATGATCTCACGGGCCACCTGGATATGGCTGCGTCCCCGCAAAAAACTGGTATCAACAATGGCATATAGACCCCGTAGCTGCTTGACCTTGTTCTGGCGCAGCAGCCGGCCCAGCAGCTCACGCTCCATAGTATAAAGGCGGAACCGGGTGTGCTTGAATTTAGCTGAATCAAGTCCCCCTCCGAGCGATGATTCAGCCATTTTGGCCATTTCTTCGATGACCCGCAAGGCCTCCTGGACGCGGCGGGCATTGGCCACGATGGTGGCAGAGAGGTCTCGTCCCGTCTCCTCGCCAGGCACAACCATGTCAGCGCCCACATCGCCGGCGGCATCACGGGACTGCAGGAGGGTGAGCTGGGCTGGCCATTCACACCGCACCAGCCCATGGCGCAGCGTCTTTAGCTCTTGACTCAAGCTCGTGTCATTCAGCGCCAGGCGAGCGATGTCTTCCAGCACACGTAGCCCCTCGCCGATGCGGTTCAGGTTAGCGTCAATGATGCGCCAGGACTGCCTGGCTTCCGGAGAAAGCGTCACGGTGACTCCTGGGGCGGTGCCGGCATCTCGCCAGCTTCCATCTTCTCCAGCATGTCCTCGTATTCGGGGGCAGTCTCCTGCTCAAGGCCGTGGCTCATCCGTTTGTTCCATTCGGCAAGGGCGCGCGGGTCGCTGTGTTCCAGCCCCTTGACGAGCTGACCATCGGAGAGGATATCTTCATATACGGCCTTGTCCGATTTGCGCACAGCGAACGTGGAGAAGAGACGGGTCAGGGACATGCCGCCACAATCGGGACAGACCGGCGCCGCTGGTGGTGACAACCCCTGCACAAAAATGGTCACGCGATGCCCGCAGCCGGCACAGCGATACTCGTAAAGTGGCATCTAATCCCTCTTACTAAGAGTCTCACCATAGTTTAGAGCCAGAATGGTTGAAAATCCGAATCTTGTTCTGAGCTTGTCGAAGGAATCGAAGCACCCTTCGGCAGGCTCAGGGCAGGTCTAAACAAATTCTGATTACCAAAAAGAATGAAAACCTTTACTTTGCACATTAGTGCTTTGAATTTGTTTCGTATTTCGGATTCCTGACTTATATCATGAGTCCGTCTTACTTGAGACTATAAATAACTACTCTATTGTAGCGCGGTGGTGTGAAGGTAGCAAAGCTCGCGAGATGAGGCCAGCGCTTCGGGTTTTCCGTGACCTCACTACGGGTGCCGGGACACCCGGCGCCGGGCAGCTACTGCCACTGCGAAAAGGATGACCGCCACCAGCGTCATGGCCGGTCCGGAGGGAAGATTCAGGTAAAACGACAGGTAAAGACCAGCTATGGCGATTATTACCCCCAGCAAGGCCCCTACAAGCATAGCGGGCGCAAACCGGCGCACCAAAAGCCGCGCCGTGGCGGCGGGCACTATCAGCATTGCCAGCACCAGGATTATGCCCACTGCTTGCAAGGCGACTACGATAACCAGGGCCAGCACCACAAGCAGCAAATTGTCAAGGAAGCCCGTGGGCAGCCCGGCTACCCTGGCACCTACCGGGTCAAAGGTCGCAAAAACCAGCTCTTTGTGGAAAGCGTAGAGCAACAGCAGGGCCAGCACTCCCAATCCCACCGTTGCCGCCACGTCTCCCCAACCAACGCCCAGGATTTGACCGAGCAATATATCCTCCAACCGGACAGCCAGTCCGCGGACAATGCTCAGCATGGCCAGCCCCAGAGCAAAAAGACCCACGAACAGGATGCCGATAGTCGTGTCTTCGCTGAAGCCGATGCGGCGGCTGAGATACCCGATGAGGATAGCGATGATAACCGCCGCCGGTATTGTCCCGACGAAAGGACTCACTCCCAGCAGGACAGCCGCGACTACGCCGGGCAGAATGGCATGGGACAGAGCGTCTCCCATAAGGGCCAGACCGCGGCTTATGATGTAGCTCCCCATTATCGGGGCCACGATGCCTACGGCTACCGATATGATAAGGGCCCGCACCATGAAGGCGAACTGAAAAGGTTCAAGCAGGATTTCCATTATTGCCATCCGTGCTATCGTGGGCAGCAGTGTGGGCGCTGTAAAGCTCTTCAATAAGCCTTGGTGTCACCTGCTCCGGCGTGCCCCAGCCACACACGTGCCGGTTCAGGCATACGGCCATATCGAACCTGGCGGACAGGGTACCTACATCGTGAGTGGCTACGAGAATCGTCCGCCCTTCGTCTCGTAGTTCCTTGAGGACCGCCACCAGTCCCTCTTGCGATGCCACATCCACCCCGCTGAAGGCCTCGTCAAGGAGCAAGATATTCGCCTCCTGGGCTAAGGCCCTGGCTACAAATATGCGCTGGCGCTGGCCTCCCGATAGCTCGCTGACGGGAAACGTCCGCTTATCCCACATCCCGACTTGCTCGAGGCAGCGCCGGACCATATTACGGTCATGCCCACCCGGGCGTCGCAGCCAGCCGATGCGTCTGGCCCGGCCCATCATCACCACGTCCCAGGCAGAGGCCGGGAAGCGCCAGTTGACCCGTTCCTGCTGAGGCACATAGGCTACCTGACCTCTCGCGCCTGCAATGGCTTGTCCTTCTATCAGAATACGCCCGCGCTTTAGGGGCAGCAGACCGGCTATGGCATTCAAGAGGGTGCTCTTGCCGGCACCATTCGGTCCCAGAACGCCCACCAGCACACCCGGTCCAGCACTAAAAGAAACATCTTCCAGAATGACCCTGCCGCCCAGTTCCACCGCCACATCTTCAACGGCAAGTGTCGGCAACAGGCCGGGCGGATCGCTTGTGCTTTCCGGTGACATATTCGAGACCACTTAATTACTGGACCTTATTTCAGCGCTTGAACGATTGCCGCGACGTTAGTTTCCATCATTGCGATGTATGTGTCAGCACCACCACCCTGACCGCCGAGCGAATCGGAATAAAGACGGACAAGCCTTGTCCCGGTCTCACTGGCTACGGACTGGGCAAGGCGGTCACTAACAATAGTCTCGGTAAATATAGCCGGAACATTGAGCTCCCGTATCTTGCGGACCAGCTCGGCAAGCTCGGATGGCGATGGCTCCCGCTCGGTGGTAATGCCAGGGAATACGGCGCCGACCGCCTGAAAGCCATAACGCTGGGCGAAATAGCTCATCGTTTCGTGAGATGTGACCAGTTTCCGCCGCTCAGACGGTATTTGCCCTGTTTTTGCCGTGGTCCTGGCGTGCAGTTCATCAAGCTTCTGATTGTAGCTGGCGTTGTTCCGTGAGTAGGCCTGCTCTGCCGCCTCGTCAACGGCTGTGAGGAAGCGCGCTATCACGTCCACTGCCTCTTTTACTCGCAACGGGTCCCACCAGAAGTGGGGGTCAAAGGTTCCATGCTCTTCTTTTTCTTCTCCTTCACCGTGCAACTCTTCCGCGATGATGGGGTCAACGTAGTCACCCAGGGCCACTACCCGCCCCGGCTCGGCCGCGGCGTTTGCCAGCAGCCGACTCAGCCAGGCACCCTCCAGCCCCAGCCCAACAGTGAAGATGACATCGGCTTCAGCCACCCGGGCAACATCTGCGGCGCCGGGCTGAAATGTATGGGGATCACTTCCGATTGGCAGGAGGGCAAACACATCCACTCCCTCACCGCCCACCTGGCGCACCCAGTCAGCGATAATATTACTGGTCGTAACTACCTTGACCTGCTGCGAAGGACCTGGCCGGCAGGCTGGCAGCACCCCCAGAAGCAGCACAAGGACGCCCAGTATAGGCAACACCGCTCGGCCAAAATCTATGCCCCCTTTCTTACGGGCAGCCTTGTTCGTCATGGGTTGCCTCTTACCAGACTTTCCCTGTCCGGAATGGACCACCGGCCCCGGTCTTCTCCCGGCATTCCTGGCACAGTCCGTTGAACTGGAGCAAATGGCCCTCTATTTTGAACCCGGACTTTTCAGACACGCGCTGCTGGAGTTCACTGAGGTCGCACTTCGTGAAGTCAACCACTCTCCCGCAGGACGTGCACATGATGTGATGGTGATGCCCGGAAGGCCTTCTCATCAGGTAGCTCCGGCAGCCATCTTCCGTGTGCACCCGGCAGGTGAGATTGAGGTCAGCGAGCAATTCCAGCATGCGGTAAACGGTCACCAGTCCAATGCCCGGATGTTCTTTCCGGACCCGCTCATATATAGCCCCGGGTGTCAGATGGTCACGGCTGCGGGCAATCACCCTCAGCACGGCGCGACGCTGAGGAGTGAGCTTATAGCCACGACCACGGATAATATTGGCCAGTTTTTCGCTCGTCATCATATCAGAGTTAATTGAAAATCTTTTTCAATTAATAATATGCCGCTTCGTCTCTATTGTCAATACGTTAGTCCTGCCTGGTTTACGGCAATAAGTATCTAATGGAGACCGACCTCATTAATTGCACGCATTGGGAACGTGAATGATTTCTCAATTAAATTTACAGGTTTATCCTCATGCGGTAAATACGTAATGATACGTATTCCCTGCTGTTCAGGCTACCTATTTCCGGCATAGTCCTGCGTGCTTGCACCGGGCGAATGAAAACTAACGAAGGACGTCAAGCGAAGCTGATTATTAAGGTGCCGCCTATGGGGTATCTACGAGGATGACTGTGAAGCACCATGAATGGCACGATAGCGCGGACCAGCGGTCTGCGGATTTCTGCCTACTCTATCATTGCCCACCCAGCGTGAATCGGGTCGGGAAACCCGGCCTAGCGGGCGATGTGGCAATCCTGTGAGTTCGGGCGAGATTGCTTCGGCTTAACCTGCGGCGAATGCGCTCGCATGTATGAAAACGCTGCGGTTGTCAAGAGGGATACGATTTTAGGCGATGTTAACTCCTTTCTTAGTTGACCAGGCTAATGT
>JACQTX010000118.1 GCA_016210585.1 Chloroflexota bacterium | reverse complement strand
GAGCCGAAGGGAGGTGCTTGACACCGTGAACTGACCATGCTAAAACAATGACACAACCGGGTGGCGCAATGTTTGTGGCGCCATGTGGCGCAATCATAGTGGCGATTCACATGCCGCCTTCGGCGGACGGAGAATCTATCGTGGTTTGAGGCGGGTGTTTTTGTTTCCAAACATTTTGTGACGATGTTTATCTGCAATACTTTATAACCTACTTGACAAAGTAACCGATAAGTCTTAGAATCATTTTAACATAACTAGACTTAAGGAGGTCTCTATAATGAAACAGGGATTTATGGAGCATGTAGCAACTATTCTTGTGCCAGAGTTCCCGGGGCAGCCCGCACTTTGGTATGCAAAGGCATTTCTGGATGAAGCCGGGACAGACGGTAGTGATTCGAAAACACCGGAGCAATCCCTTGCAAACACACTAAGTAAGCAAGTTCAGACAGGCAGAGAAAAGCGCGTCAGAAGGGAACGCATTAAGGGTGTCTACCGTTTTTTCCCTGCCTCAGCGCAAGTTAAACCTAACTCAAGCGAAGAGATTATTGTCCAGCTTTCTTTATCTAAACAAACATTGAACGATATAGATAACCTAGTTGCTCTGGGAAAAACATTATCAAGAAAAGATGCTATTACATGGTTAATCTTGGAAGGTATCAAGACAAAACGTGCTTACCTAGATAAATTGGCAAGCGTGAGAAATCGAATTGAACTTTTGAAAAAAGAAGTAGAAGGAGAATAGCCAAAATAGTCAAGAGGCAAGAGCGACAAGAAAAGCTACAAAGAAGAATTAGAGAATTGGAGCTGGAATTAACCAAGATGGATCTTCAAGACAAACCACTCGCTGACTGGAATACTCAGAAGGAAGAACAACTACAAAAAGAAATAGAGCGTCTTCGGTTAGAACTAGACAAGTTGAGCACAGGCAAAGATTGAAATGAGGGGCGAAAGCTACCTCTTTCCTCTGGATTCTGGCCTCCGCCAGAATGACGTTAAGAAAACTGTCATGCCAGTTCGCCTGGGGCGGAGCATCCACGAGGGGGGATTGGGGATGGAGATGCCGTACCCTTGGGTGGGTTTCGCTTCGCTTCACCCACCCTACTATTCTATCCTAGCGATAGGCTTCTCGCCGATGCTTAATGCGGTAAACTCAAACTTACCTTCGCGGTGTCATTAACGACATAGAGGATACGATAACTGCCTACTTTAGTGCGCCAACCTTTGGCTTCTTTGCCTTTCAGTTTAATGGCTCCCCGCGGTCGCGGGTCTTCCGCCAGTTCCAGAAGGTGACTGTCAATTCGGATGAGCATTTGGGGCGGTAGATTCCGCAATTCCTTTTCCGCTTGCCGCTCCATAAGAACGGTGTAGCTCACAGCCGCCCTTCTTTACGTAATTCCTCTCTTATCTCCCGGTAATCCCAGAACTCCCCAGCCGTGCGCACCGCCTTGTCCAGGTCAAGGGCATCCTCTAGCTCTTCCAGGCGGCCCAGCAAGCGTGCATACTCTTGAATATCCAGCAAGACAGCCTTTTTTCTGCCTTTTTCATCTATGAGATATTTAGTAGCCAATGCCCACCTCACCTGTCTGGTATTATATCATATGCCCTGAGCCCCGTCGAAGGGCGGAGCCGAAGCAATCTCGTCCGCACTGTTTTTGACAAGAAATCGAGTGAAGAAGCTGCTTCGTCTCTCCCTCCTTGACAGAATATGCTATAATTACAATCGCCTGTGTGCGGTCGGCGCCGTCAGGCAAGGTCACAGCAAGATGTGGGAAAGCTATGTTTTACCAACCTCGGTGGCACAGGCCCTGGCCGTGCTCCAAGCCTACCAGGGACGGGCACGGCTTATTGCCGGCGGCACCGATCTTATCCCTAAGATGAAGGCCGGGAAGCGCCGGATAGACTGTCTGGTTGACATCAGCCGGATAAAGGGGCTTCAGGGAATCGAGGAAGATGGCGGGGACATCCGGATTGGCGCTGCCGTGACCCACGCCGAGGTAGCCTCGTCAAGGCTCATTCGGGAGCGGGCAACGGTGCTGGCTGAGGCAGCCCTGTCCGTAGGCTCACCGCTGGTCAGGAATCAGGGGACGGTCGCCGGCAATGTGGTCAGCGCCCAGCCTGCTGGCGATGCGGCCGTGGCCCTGTTTGCCCTGGAGGCCAGCATCGAAATCACCGGCCAGAACGGGGTCAGGCTCGTTCCCATCGCAGAGCTTTACCAAGATGTGGGTATATCACGTGTGGACAGCACGGCGGAGATAGTCACGGCCATTCATTTCAAGGGTTCGCGGGGTAACCAGGCCTCGGCATTCGCACGCCTGGCCCAGCGCCAGGCCCTCGCCCTGCCGATGCTGAATACGGCAGTTGTAGTCGCCATTCGGGATGGCCGTTTTGCCGAAGCCAGGATAGTGGTGGCCCCGGTGGCACCCTTGCCGTTGCGTGCCCGTCAGGCGGAACAGGGGCTGAAAGACGCCCCGGTCAGCGCTGATCGCATCGTCGAGGCGGCAGAGGCTGCTGCACAGGAGTCCCGGCCCCGTGACAGCCTTCTGCGGGGTTCTGCCGAATATCGCCGGAACATGGTCAGGGTGCTGGTGAGAAGGGCCCTGGAGCAGGCGACGACACGATTGATCGGGAAGGTTGCCTGATGGAGGAAAACAAGGTGGCCAGACAACTGCTCACAATGATGGTAAACGGGGAGAGTGTGACGGTGGCCGTTGAGCCCTCGGCCATGCTGCTCGATGTCCTGCGCCATGAGCTTCATCTTACGGGCGCCAAGGAGTCCTGCGGAAAAGGCGATTGCGGTACCTGCGCCGTCCTGCTCGATGGTAAAGCCATTAACTCCTGTATCACCCCGGCCATGAAAGCCATGAATCGAGAAGTGCTGACTATCGAAGGGCTGAGTCGCTCCGGGCAGTTGCACCCGATACAGGAGGCCTTTGTGGCGCACGGGGCTGTCCAGTGCGGTTTCTGCACGCCGGGGATGGTCCTCGCGGCCAAGGCACTCCTAGATGAGAACCCCGCACCGACCGAGCTGGAGGTGCGGGTAGCGCTATCGGGCAACCTGTGCCGCTGCACCGGCTATGTCAAGATTATCGAGGCCGTTCTGAGCGCAGCCGCGAAGCTGCGGAGATGAAGTATCAGGAAAGTGTTTAGAAAGTCAACGTTAAGCCGCTCATGGTGAGCCTGTCGAATCCATGAGCGCTTAAAAAGAAACGGTCATCCTTCGACAGGCTCAGGACGACCGGCTGTTGAGTTCTGGCACCCTATTTTGAATGAGGCGAAAGCAGACATGGATGAATATGCTACTATCGGCAAGCGAATACCGGCAAAAGACGCCCCGGAGAAGGTGACCGGCCAGGCCCGCTTCACCGGGGATATGATTTTGCCCGGTATGCTCTACGCCAGAGTTCTCAGAAGCCCCTATCCGCACGCCAGGGTCTTGCGCGTTGACACCAGCGAGGCGGAGAGGTTGCCCGGTGTGAAAGCCGTCCTCAGCAAGAACAATGCCCCGCGGACGCGTGTCCCCGTGACCTTTCGCCTGCCGCCGGACAGGGTAGCCTTTGGCGAGAGGGTGCGCTATGTGGGCGACGAGGTAGCGGCGGTGGCGGCAGTCAGCGAAGCGGTTGCCGAAGAGGCCCTGAGACTGATAAAAGTAGAATATGAAGAACTTCCCGCCATCTTCGACCCGGAGGAGGCCATGAAGGCGGATGCCCCCTTGCTTCACGAGGACCGGGAGCGCAATCTGGCGGCCTCTTTCAACGGCGGCACCGGCGACACCGAAGCCGGCTTTAGGGAGGCCGACTTCATCTTCGAGGAGACCTTCCGCGTGCCCGCCCAGCGGCACGCCAGCATGGAGACCCATTGCGCTATCGCCAGCTTTGAGCCATCCGGGAGGTTAACGGTCTGGACGCCGCACCAGGCCCCCTTTTTGCTTCAGGACGCCCTCGCCCAATACCTGGGCATGCCCCTGGCCATGGTAAGGGTCATCAAGCCGCCGATAGGCGGCGGCTTCGGTGCCAAGCTGGAGATGCTGGTGGAGCATATCTGTGCCCTGCTATCACGGATGACAGGCCGTCCGGTCAGGCTTGTCCTGACGCGTGAAGAGGAGTTCACGGCCACGGTGAGCCGTCATGCCTGCATCGTCAAACTGAAAATAGGCGCCCGCAAGGACGGCACCCTGACGGCCCTTGCGGCGCGCACGGTCAGCAATGAAGGCGCCTACCTCTACCAGAGGGGTCCCTTGGCCGTCATGTGCCGGGTGCTCACCGGCACCTACCGCTGTCCCAACACCAAATTCGAAGGGTTCGGTGTCTATACCAATACGATGAGCGGCGGCGCCTACCGCGGCTACGGTCATCCCCAGGCTCTCTTCGCCCTGGAGTCCATGATGGACATCGTGGCGGAAAGGTGCGGTATTGACCCCGTTGCCTTACGCCTCAAGAACTTCCGCGGCGCGGGTGAGATAGGCTATACCGGCCTGCCCATCAGCGGGTCCGGGCTGGCGGAATGCCTGGCCAGAGGCAAAGACCAGATAGGATGGGAGCGCCGGCACAGCACCGGTCAAAGCACAGGCAGCCGGAAACGGGGCATCGGCATGGCCTGTCTTATTGATGTTGTCGGGGCACCTATTTCGGGAGCGGACTGCTCCTCAGCCTCGGTCAGGATCAATGGGGATGGCTCGGTCCTGCTTTCGGCGGGCACGGCCGAGCTGGGGACGGGCAGTGATACCACGCTGGCCCAGATTGTGGCCGAAGAGTTGGGCGTCAGCGCGGACGCCGTCACTGTGGTGAGCGGCGATACCGGCAGCACGTCCTTCGATAGAGGTGCTTACGCCAACCGCACCTTATACATTGCCGGCAATGCTGTCCGGAATGCCGCCGTGGCGGCAAAGCAAAGGCTCATGGCTTGGGTAGCGCAAAGGCTGAACGTGACACCGGAGGCCCTCGATTTCCAGGGCGGGCGCGTCTTCGTGCGGGCGTCTCCCGAGGATGGCGTCACGTATATCGAGGCCGTAAAGGAGGCGGCCCGGACGGGCGGCATCGTGGACTTCGTTGGCGAAGGGAGTTTCACCAATACCGTATTCCCCTTCTGTTTCGGCGCCCAGTTTGCCGAGGTCGAGGTGGACACGGAGACGGGACAGGTGACGCTGCTGAGGCTGGTGGCCCTGCAGGATACGGGCAAGGCCATTAACCCGATGGTGGTGGAAGGCCAGCTAGAGGGTGCTCTACATCACGGCATTGGCTACGCCCTGACCGAAAATCCGGTCCTGGATGACAGGACGGGGGCCATGTTCAATAACGATTTTGCCGGCTACATGGTGCTGACCGCCCTCGATATGCCGCAGATTGAGGTGGGGCTGGTCGAAACGAATGAGTTGACAGGGCCTTTCGGAGCTAAGGGTATGGGTGAAGCGCCGCAGAATGCCACCGCGGCGGCCATCGCCAACGCCGTCTATAACGCTACTGGCATCCGTTTCTTCGACCTGCCGCTGACGCCGGAGAGGGTGTTTCAGGCGCTACAAGCCCTACAATAATACAGAATAGGTCATTTTCCCTGAAGTGTTCCTATGTTGGTGGTATGTAACAATCGCCGAGAATGAAGAATCACTTGTTAAGAGCAGTCCTTTATGAAG
>JACQTX010000012.1 GCA_016210585.1 Chloroflexota bacterium | reverse complement strand
CACCTTATCGGAGGAGTTGGCCATCTAGTTGCTGATTTCAGAGGGGGTCGGCTCCCGCCCGTTTTTCTGGGCCAGGTGGCGGCTCACCCGCAGGAGCTTGTTGTTGGTCTCCACCATGTGGACCGGGATGCGGATGGTGCGTGCCTGGTCAGCAATAGCGCGCGTGATGGCCTGGCGTATCCACCAGGTGGCGTAGGTGCTGAACTTATAGCCCCGGCGGTAATCGAACTTCTCCACCGCCCTGATGAGACCAATATTGCCCTCCTGGACAAGGTCGAGAAGGGACATGCCCCGCCCGATATGCTTCTTGGCGATGCTGACTACCAGGCGCAGGTTGGCTTCGATAAGGTGTCTCTCGGATTTCTCTGCCTCTCGCTCCAACATTTCGAAATAGGCCTCAAGCTCGCTTCTTTTGCTCTCTACCATGCTGATGAATTTGGGGTTACTGACCAAGTCTCCTATGCTCTCCAGGGTCACCTCATCACCAATCACCGCGCGCACGTTCTGCGGCAAGAGACGGCAGTTCAGGGACAGCTTGATGAGAAGCTGCTCCGTATCCAGTAGTGGCTTATTGAGCTTGCCGGCAATGAACTGTATAAGCTGCTGGTTGATGCCAGCGTCAATGCTTTCACGGATCCGGGCATCGCTGATAATCTGATTGAAGTTATCGGTCGGGGTTAGCTGAAGCTGCTCCTGCAGCAGGTGAATGAGCTCTCGTGACTGGCCCAGGTCTCTCAGCATTACAATGACTATGTCCGCCGGCGAGGGCGGCCGGCCATATTGCTCCAGCCAGCCCTGCTTGATGCTGCTGATATGCTTACCCTCTTCTATCTTCTTGGCCAGGCTCTTCTCATCATCGGCAGTAAGCAGCGGCACCCGCCCAATCTCATGCAGGTACAAGCTCACCGGGTCATCAACGACCTCCTGCTCCTCGAGGACCTCCATTGGCACCTCAAGCTCCAGGCCGGCCTCTGCCTCCTTCTCCAGCTCCAAGGCCTCTGCCTCTGGCCAGGGTGGTCCCTCTTCCGCCATCTCCTCGGAGATGGCCTCCTCGCCAAGCTCACCCGCGGTCTCCAAGACCTCAGCCGCCTCAGGCTCCCCAACCAGTTTCTCCAGGGGCAGCTCTTCTTCCGCCTCCTCTTCTATTTTCTCTCCCGGTCCAAGCCAGCCCATCTTCTCATGGTCTTCCAGCATCTTCCCGCCCTCCTTTCATACCCACCTGACTTTTCCGGACAAACACCTCCCTAAGCTGGTCGCTGATATCAATACCCTGCTCCTTCAGCTTGGCCAGCTGTGCGGCGGTGCCGCCCATTTCCGCCTCCAGGGCCAGCGCCTGCTCACGCTTTCTCTCCAGGCTGCGCAGGAACTTCTCGCGCAGGCGCAGGCTGCAATCAGCGAACTTCTGGGCCACGTTATCGCCCGGCAGGCTTTTTGTCAGCAACGTATCCATGTAATCGTGCATGCTGGCATCCAGCCTCTCCTTCAGCACGGAAGCGTCCGGCGCTTCCCGCCAGGTGAGGTAAATCTCGCGGTTTTCACTATTTTCAAAATACTCCGGCGGCAGGTCCGCCGTGCTTCCCCGCAGCTCAGCATGCTGTAGCAGCAGGGAAAGCACATACTGCTCGACGGGGCTGGACGGCGCTATGCGTCGCGTGGTGGCCGGCGCCGTCCGCAGCCCTTTGAACGTATCCGGCCTCATTCTCCCCAGTGCCCTTTCCAGGTTCCGGTACTGCGTCCCGGTCAGCCGGGCGAGCTGGTTCAGGTAGTGGTCACGGCGGACATCGTCCTTTATCCTGGCGATAATGGGCATAAGCCTGTCCGCTGCCGTGGACTTGCCGCCAGCGGTGGCCAGGTCAACCTTGCCGGCTACCATGTTGAAGGTATAGTCAATTACCGGCACAGCCGCGCTGACCAGCTTCGTCCAGCTTGCCGGCTCTTCTTTGATGACCTCATCAGGGTCTTTGCCCTCCGGCAAAAGCATGACCTTAACCTCGGCCTCAAGGGTGTTCTCATACTCCACGCCCTTCAGCATGGCCTCTTCACCGGCCTCGTCCGGGTCAAGGGCAAGAGTTACGTGCTTGGTCAGCCTCTTCAGCAGGCCAATCTGCTTATCGGTGATGGCTATGCCCATCGAGGCAATGACGTTGCTGAAGCTGAACTGATGGGCCATAATGACGTCCATATAGCCTTCCACAACGACGACCAGGTCCTGCTGGCGTATGGCCGGCGCCGCCAGGTTGATGCCATAGAGGCTGCCGCTCTTATCAAAGGTGGGGGTCTGCGGCGAGTTGAGGTATTTCGGCATGGAATCATCCAGCGCCCGCGCCCCGAAGCCGGTCACGCGTCCCCGGCTGTCCAGGATGGGGAACATCAGCCGGTTGCGGAAGCGGTCATGCGTGCCCCCGCTCTCCGGTTCTATTACCAGCCCAACCGTCAATAGCTCCTTTTCACCATAGCCCTTTTCGGCAAGGTATTGCTTCAGGGCTTCCCAGCTACCCAGGCTGTAGCCCAGCTGAAAATCGGCGATACTCTTGGCGGAGAAGCCGCGCTTGGCCACGTAGCCGCGCGCCTTTTCCCCCGCCGGGGAGTTGAGCAGCAGGTTATGGAAATACTGGGCCGCCGCCTGGTTTAGCTCAAATAGCCTCTCCCTTTCCTTGCCGTCACCCTGCCTCTCGAATTTGGACGGCATGGGGACGCCCGCTTTATCCGCCAGGAGGCGCAGGGCTTCCCCGAAAGCGACTCCCTCCTTCTTCATGATAAACGAAAAGACATCACCCCCCGTGTTGCAGGCGCCAAAGCAGTGCCAGCTCTGCTGCTCCGGATAGACAAAGAAGGAGCCGTGTTTTTCACTGTGGAAGGGGCACAGCCCGCGGAAGGTGCGCCCCGCTTTGGCCAGAGCAGTGTACTGGCCAATCACCGCCACAATATCTATTTTCTGTTTTATGTCTTCGATAGCGCCCATATCAATAACCTAAGCTGCCAGCTATCAGCTGTCAGCACCAGTAATACGGACTGTCATTGCGAGCCATTCCTTCACAGAAGGAAGGCGTGGCAATCTCCACCATTCGAATTGTATAAGAAATTTATCGCAATATCACAGCATTGCGGACGGGTGAGATTGCCACGTTCGCCCGCCTGCGGCGGTCTCCTCGTAATGACGGCTAATGGACTTCCTCCGCCAGCCTCAGGGCGAACTGGTCCGTCATGCCCGCAATATAGTCAAGCACGCCGCGCAACGCGTCCTGGCTATCGTGGCGGAACTCAAGCGGCAGCCGGTCCGGGTGCTCGCTGAAGTAGCGGTAGAGCCGCCGCACCGTTTCTCTGGCGCCCTCCACAGTCTTCTCCGTAGAGCTAGCATTATACACCCGGTCAAAAAGAAAGTCACGCAGCGTGTTCATAGCCTCGACGATCTCCGGGCTCATGGTGATGCCCGGCCGCCAGCAGCCGGGACGCCGCACCGCCCACGAGTTCCTGACAATATCAGCTACCATGGTATTGATTCTCTCGGAGACGGAGTGTCCCAGCACGGTAATGGCCGGCGCTGGCAGGTCTTCCCCGGCAATGACACCGGCACGGATAGCATCCTCTATATCGTGATTAATGTAGGCGATGATGTCCGCCACCTTGCAGACCTCACCCTCCAGGGTGCTAACCCTGCCCCATTCCTCCCCCAGGATGGCCGTTCTTGCTTTCGAGTGGTTCAAAATGCCGTCTCTCACCTCCCAGGTAAGGTTGAGTCCCGCACCATCCTTCTCCAGCACATCAACCACGCGCAGGCTCTGCTCATTGTGGCGGAAACCAGGCGGGTAAAGCTCATTGAGCACCTGCTCACCAATATGACCGAAGGGGGTATGCCCCAGGTCATGCCCCAGGGCGATGGCCTCCGTCAGGTCTTCATTCAGGTTAAGGGCACGGGCCACCGTGCGGGCAATCTGTGCTACCTCCAAAGTGTGGGTGAGGCGCGTCACAAAATGGTCATCTAGTGGCGTGATGAAGACCTGGGTCTTGTGCTTGAGCCGTCGGAAGGCCTTCGAGTAGAGGATGCGGTCACGGTCACGCTGGAAGGCCGTTCGCATCTGGCAAGGCTCTTCCGGGCGCGGCCGCCCGCGGGATAGGCGGCTCTGCACCGCCCACGGTGACAGGTCCTTTTCCCTTTCTTCTGTTAGCTGCCGCACATTGAGTTCGTTGAACATAAGACACCTGATACCGAGAAGCCGAAACCAATCGAGCGTTCAGCCTTCAGCGGGATAGCTCCAGGCGGTCGTGGCCCCTTTTCGAAGGACACCACAGTCTATGAAAACAGACCTCAGCCAATATGCATTGACCTCACCCCCTGCCCCCCTCTCCTGTAAGAGAGGGGGAAGAGGTTTTAGAGGGGGCTTCGCCCTCTCTCTAACTTAACTCCCCCTTCCCTTTGGGAAGGGGGTTAGGGGGATGGGCATACGTCTATGGAACCAATCAATCTCAAGGCGGTCATACGGCACTACTCCCATCGTAATCCCCCACGTTGGCTTGCCGCCAGCACCACGAAGGATGAAAATAATATACAAGTTGTCATTCTGGCGAAGCCTGTCCTGGCGACAGGCCAGGGGCCAGAATCCAGAACTCCTCGTCCCCGTCTCTGGATGCCAGCCTCCGCTGGCATGACAACTGGGTGGTCACGTTACGCTATTTTCCAGGTAATGACCATTCGATTGTTGTTTTGGGAGCAAGCTGAATGCTGACTGCTGATAGCTAATCCGAATTCCCTCGCTCTGCGGAAAGACAACATAATAGCGTCCCGGGGGACATTGACTTCCCCCGGGAGTCTTTCGACCTGAGGCTGGCAATGAGGATAGCGAGAAGTTTTCTTATTTTATCCCTAGCTTGGCTTCCGCCTGGGCGATTATCTCGCGGGTGGGGCCAATCATATCCGGGCTGACGGAGACAGACGTTATCCCCCAGGACACCAGCTTCTCCGTCAACTCCGGATACACCGATGGTGCCTGGCCGCAGATGGAGGAGGTGACGCCCAGGCGCCTGGCCACGGTTATCACCCTCTCCATGGCTATCAGCACGGCTTCATTCCGCTCATCGAAGGTAGCCGCCAGCTTTTCGCTGTCCCGGTCAATGCCCAGGATAAGCTGCGTCAAATCATTGGAACCGATGGATATACCATCAATACCTACCGCCAGGAACTTCTCGATCAAGAAGACGTTTGAAGGCACCTCGACCATCATCCACAGCTTGAAGTCCGCAGAGCGCTTGAGACCTTCAGCCTCCATAATGTCCCTGGTCCGGGTCAACTCCTCAATGGTCCGGACGAAGGGGATCATGACCCAGAGGTTCTTGTATTGCTGGCGGACCTTCTTTATGGCATCCAGCTCCAGTTTGAAGACATCAATGTCCTGGATATAGCGGGAGGCACCACGGTAGCCGAGCATAGGGTTCTCCTCGGCGCCTTCGTACTGCTGACCTCCTTTAAGCTCACGGTACTCATTGGTCTTGAAATCGTTGGTGCGGTATACCACCGGGCGGGGGTTAAAGGCTTTGCAGAAAGCCGTGATGCCCTCCGCCATTTTGTCGGTGTACTCCTTGCCCCGGCCCTGGCTGATGAGATAGCGGGGATGCTCGCCAATCTGTGCCGCCATGAACTCGGCGCGCAGCAGGCCCACGCCATCAAGATTGCGTGCCGCCACCTTTTCCGCCAGCTCAGGCTGGGCCAGGTTGACATAGACCCTGGTCCTGGTCTTGATATTTTCCTTATCAGCCGTACTGGCGGCTTCTCTAAACGCTATTCTGCCATCATAGACCTTGCCCCCGGAGCCATTGACGGTAATAACCTGGCCATCTTTCAGCGTAGCCATGGCCTGTCCGCAACCGACTACGCAAGGGATGCCCAGCTCCCGGCTGACAATAGCGGCATGCGCCGTCCGGCCACCGCGGTCCGTCACGATGGCGGCGGCCCGTTTCATGGCCGGGACAAAGTCCGGTGTGGTCATTTCTGCCACCAGAATATCCCCATCCCTGACCTTGTCAATCTGGGACGCGTCTGACACCAGTTTCACTGGCCCGCTAGCCATACCCGGGCTGGCCGGTGCCCCAGTGAGCAGGACTGGTGCGGTAATCTCCGTAGCCACCTCGGTTGCTTTTTGCCTAATGGTTGTTACCGGGCGCGTCTGCACAATGTAAAGTTTATTATCCTCTTTCGCCCACTCGATATCCTGCGGGAACCGATAGTGCTCTTCCAGGCGCTGCCCGAGCTGCGCCAGGCAAAGGATATCATCATCGCTTATCTTCTGGCTGGCTTGCTCCTCCGGGGTAAGCGACACCTTTACATTGGTGTCCCCGGCCCCCAGTTTCCCGTTGTGGATAAGTTTCCACTCCTGCCTGGCGATTTCTTTGCTGATAATCTTCAGGTCGCCCTTGTTCACAATGTAGGTGTCCGGCGTGACATCGCCCGAGACAATCATTTCGCCCAGTCCCAGGACGGCCTCGATAGCTATCTTGCTCTGGTCGCTGGTTACCGGCTCCAGCGTAAACATAACCCCGGAGGCTTCCGATTGCACCATTTTCTGCACCGGTACAGCAATACCGACCTTGAAGTGTTCAAAGCCCTGTTGCACCCTGTAGAAGATGGCGCGAGCCTCAAAAAGTGACGCCCAGCACTCCTGGACAGCCCTGACCACGGCATCCTCACCCTGGATATTGAGAAAGGTGCGCTGCTGGCCGGCAAAGGAGGCCTCCGGCAGGTCTTCCGCCGTGGCTGAGGAGCGCACGGCCACCAGGCCGTTGTTCATCTGGCGGTAGGACTGCTTGATCTCTTCCGCCAGATCGGGTGGCATGCGCGCCCCGGAAATCACCTGCTTGACTCTTTCCGCTATGTCCTGCAGCTGCCGGCTATCGTTGGGGTCGAGCGGCTCGAGCAGGGTCCTAACCTTTTCAGTGATACCGGAGCTTTGCAGGAAATCAAAGTAGGCGTCCGCAGTGACGATGAATCCGGGCGGCACCGGAATACCAGCGTGGGTCATTTCTCCCAGATTAGCACCCTTACCGCCCACCAGCTTGATGTCTTCCTTGGTAACCTCGTTGAACCAGACGATAGTCTTTTGACCCACGCGCATGACCGAGCGTCCTCCCCTTTTCATGTTTGTTTTGGTTTGGTGAATCTAAACCACCAGCTTACTATTATACCATAGCAACATAATAACTTAACATACCCTCCACTCTGCAAGCAAGTCATGTCTCTCCACCCGAAAATAGCGATTGACCCTCGTAGGGCAGGTTTCCCAACCTGCCCGCCACTTCAAGTCGGGTTAGGAAACCCGACCTACAGAATGAATCGCT
>JACQTX010000117.1 GCA_016210585.1 Chloroflexota bacterium | reverse complement strand
CTATTAGTAAGACCTTGAATCTAATCTGCCCCACCCCAGATGCTTCGCTTCGCTCCAGCATGACAATTTCGCGGAAGGCTATAAAGCTATGAGAGCTTGATAAATAGATGCATTAGTTGTATCATTGGTAGTATCGTAGGAGGTACTACCAATGACTAAGCCCCCCAAAATTATACCCGTATCTGACCTTAGACAGAAAACTAGTGATGTTCTCAAAGACATAGCGTCCGGGGAACCCATTTTTATCACCCAGCGCGGACGAGCGGCTGCTGTTATGGTCAGCATGAAAGCCTATGAACACGCGCAACACGAGTTGGATATCCTACGTTTGCTGGCACGGGGCGAAAGGGATATCGAAGCTGGTACAGGTTATGCGTTTGATGAAGTACTCAGAGAAGCTGACCACTTTCTGGAGGCAGCCAGGTCTTGAGAATTCTTCTTACTCCTACCGCCCGCCGCCAGTTCCTTGAAGCGCTCGCCTACATTTACCGAGATAATCCTTCCGCTGCCGTTAGTTTCCGGCAAAAGGCTGAGAAGGTTATCTCGCGTCTCAAAGAACATCCGGAATCTGGAAGATATCTTCCAGAGTTTCTCGACCTTCCTTATCGGGAAGTAATTGTGAAGCCGTATCGTTTCTTCTACCGGGTTAAAGATAAAACGGTGTGGATTGTGGCGGTATGGCACAGTGCTCAACTACCTGATGAACCTCCAGAATAGACCACAGGTTATTCTTTAACTTCAGCTCAAGGGCGAACAGGGTGGTTTTTCTGGTAGCATCAGTAGCTTGCAGGTAGTCCGGGGCCATTCGGGACAGTTCCCGAATTTCTGTTTGAGAAGAAGGGGCTGATTGCGGCGGTGCAGAAGCTTCTCATGTCAAACAAAAGGCTCCAAAGTCAAGCTACCCTCTAATTGTAACCTGGCTACACACGTTGCAGAAAGACCTGTAGTGAAACTGGATACTTCACTGACCATAACCGGCGGCAAGGTGGATTTGGCTAAGTAATGGATATGCTGTATGGAACAGCGCGGAGGTTAAACGACCATGTCGATTTCTTACGACTTACTAGACTTTGATGAAAGGCATATGATTGTAAACTATTTAGTGCTCTCCGTAATATTTCCTTCTTCGGCGAAGGAGAACGGTAAGTGGTGCGGTCACCGCTTCTATCCCACCGCCCCCGCCAGTGTTGGCTCTTGTTCTGTCTCCTCATCAAGTTCTGGCAGGAAGGATAGCTGTTTCTCTACGCGCCAAGCCGTGCCTTGGCTTCTTGCCAAGGAATTTGCTTTCCTTCCTTAACCTCTTTGAGACTGCGATGCAATTGCTCAACGGCTTTATCGTCGCTGAGTATCTCCAGGGTTTCCAAGATGGCTTGATAGTCCTCCCAGGTCATGATCGCCAGGACTGGTTTCCCCCTCCGCGTGACCGCTACAGTGGCGGGGTTAGCTCCCAGTTTCTCCGGCAGCTTCGTGAGTTCCCGCCGGGCATCTACCGTTGTAAGTTCTTTAGTTTCTCTGGTCATAGTCATATCCGTTCCTCCTATACCAACCCACGCTGTACGAGGCGCTTAGCCAAGGCATATACGTCCCGGTGGCTGCCTTCCTTGCGTATGCCGACCATATACACTAGCACCTGTTTCTTGGCATTCTCAACCTTGTACACCACCCGATATCTCTGTCCCGCAGCCCTGGCACTCAAGAATCCTGCCAGCCAGCCCCGAAGTGGTTTTCCCTGCTTTTGCGGTTCTTCCGCCAGAGTGTCAATGCGCCGCACGATTGCGCTGCGGGTGCGCCGGTCAGCAATGGCCTCCAACGCTTCAAGAGCCGTCGGGGTAATCTCGATTTGGTAGGCCATCCGTCATCCTTGTAATACTCAACTATAAGTGTACATATTCCTGTACACATAGTCAAGACACGTCAACAGAATATTCGATTGGTCACCGCTTTTATCCCACCGCCCCGGCCAGTGTTGGCTCGGGTTCGGTCTCCTCCTCAAGCTCCGGCAGGAAGGATAGCTGTTTCTCCCGCTCCCAGGTGAGCATGCCCTGGAACCAGATGTAGGGTGCCGCCTGCTTGACCACGACCCGCATTTTGCGCAGCTGTGATAGCGCGTAAATGCTGTGCTCCTTCCGGGCTTGGACGATGCGCTGTGCCGAGGTCGGCCCGATGCCCGGCACGCGCAATAGCTCTTCATAGCTGGCTTTATTTATGTCAACCGGGAAGAGCCAGGGCTGTTTCCGGGCGATGACCAGCTTGGGGTTTTGGCTCAGAGACAGGTTGCCCCTGTCCCCTAGTGCCAGCTCGACTTCCTGATAGGGGAAGCCATAGACCCGCAGCAGCCAGTCCGCCTGGTAGAGGCGGTTCTCGCGCCGCGGTGGCGTTGGCCGCGCCTCCTCCAGCCGCGTGCCCGGGATGGGGTGGAAGGCACTGAAATAGGCCCTTCTCAGGCTGATGTCATGATAAAGGGCCTCGGTGGTGCGTAGGATGTCCCGGTCCGTCTCACCCGCCGCCCCCACGACGAACTGCGTGGTCTGGCCGGAAGGGACCAAGCTTTCGTCCTTTGCCTTAAGCCGTTTCACCCACTGCATCGGCTCCAGGATGCCCTGGTAAAGGTCTTTCCTGGTGCTCAGCCGGGCCAGGTGTTGTACAGTAGGGGCTTCGATATTGACAGAGACGCGATTCGCCAACCTACAGCCGGCCTCAATACAATCAAAGGAGGCCCCCGGCAGCATCTTCAGGTGTATATAGCCGGAGAACTCGTAGCGGTGGCGGAGAATCTCCACGGTCTTTATCATCTGCTCCATAGTGCGTGAAGGGTTAGTGCCAATGCCGGAAGTCAGGAACAGCCCCTGTACCAGCCGCTTGCGGTGCAACTCCATGAAAACCTTAGCCAGCTCATCGGGCTGGAAAGAGTAGCGCGGCTTGTCACGAGCAACCTGGTTGACGCAATAGACGCAGTCGTTGATGCAGACGTTGGTCAGCAGGACCTTGAAAAGGGAGACGCAACCACCACCGGGCAAAGCTGCCCGGTGGATGAAACGCATCGGCGATGGGCTGCTCACCGGGATGCCCGTCCAGCCGCAGACGTCAAACCGGGCGTCCGCCGCCAGTGCCTCTAGCTTCACCTCAGTATCCATTGTTACCTAATAATAGCACATATGGACTATGTTGTCAGCCATCAGCGCTCAGCCGTCAGCAATGAGCTTTTTTCCCGTAAATCCCCATGCCCGCTTTACATCGGACACCAGAAAATATGAAAAATGTCATTCTGAGCCCTTCATGTGATTCAGGATAAACTCCGCGAAGAATCTCTACAAATGCCTGAGATTCTTCGTCGTCCTTCAGTTGAAGGACTCCTCAGAATGACATTTCGGTCGTTGTTTTCGGAGGAACTGATAGCTGAATGCTGAAAGCTGGGACTTAGAGTCGCTTGTCTAAACTCACCCCCGCTCGCTATAATAGGCCATTATATCATTAAGGAGGGCGAAATTGGTCACGCAAGCACCAGCAAAGGACACCGAGGAGGTCCGCCGGCTCAAAGAGACAGTTGTTACCGCCAGCCGGATTCTGGACAACGAGGGTATCTATGACTACGTGGGGCATGTCAGCGCCCGCACGCCGGGCGCCCAGCAAATGTTTATTACCCCGCACCTGCGCGAGCTATCCTTCCGCGAGGTCACGCCCAGAGATGTGGTGACCGTGGACTTCAAAGGGAACAAGGTGGCGGGTGGCTTGAGGCCGCCCCAGGAAATCTGGATTCATATCTGTATCTACAGGGCGAGGCCGGATGTCAATTGCGTTGTCCATATCCATCCGGAGTACTGCGTGGCGATGGGCGTCGCCGAGGAGCCGATACTGCCTTACTATGTCACCGGCAACGTTTTTATCAAGGGTGTGCCGCTCTTCAAGGAGCCTGACCTCATCCTCACCGAGGCCCTGGGTGAGCGGCTCGTCAAAACGCTGGGCGATTATGCTGCCGTCAACATGAAGTGGCACGGCGTGTCGGTGGTGGGCAGCAGTATCGAGGAAGCCTGCATCGCTACCATCAAACTGGAGCAGGCAGCCCGCATCCAGGCCTTAAGCATGGCTATCGCTAACGGGCGGCCTATCCAGCCGTTGCCGCCAACCTCCAATACGATAACCCCGGAGTTTATTCATTCCACGGCGGGCTGGAAGTACTACCTGTCCCGGCTATAGAGCTAGCCGCAGGCCCCATCAGTCCGAACCATGGCGAGGAGCCCCTTCACAACAAAGACACTGTGGCAACCTCATGGGCTTGGGTGATATTGCTCGCCGTGGCTGTCCGAAAATCAAAAGAGGACGTCATTGCGGGAGCATCCGCCACAGGCGGAGCCGGAGCAATCTGCGAATTGTTTGCCAGCCAGAGCGAATCGTCCTTCTTATAAGGACGATTCGCAATGACGGTTTGCGGACCGCCTCTGTATCGCAACTACGCCCTCGCCACCATGCCACACCATATGCCAAAATTGACATTACTACCCTTTGGGACTACACTTAAATTGTAGGCGTGTTACAGAAACCACTGAGGATACGCAGGGAGGTGAGCTATGAGATTGGGACCGTGGGAGATTGGGCTTATCCTGGTGATTGTCCTCATTGTCTTCGGTGTCGGCAGGCTACCCCAGGTAGGCAACGCCCTTGGCAAGTCAATCAGAGAGTTCCGCAAGGCCCAGCGCGGCGAGAATGAAGCTGAGGCGCCAACGAAGACAGCAGAGCCAGCCAGGTCAGTGCTGGCTGACCCCGCCAAAGGGACTGCCGAGAACCACAGCAAAGTCTAACCGCACCAGATCGTAAGTATTTCGGAACACACCGCGCCGCCCAAAGGCTAGGTGAGGCGAGGGGGGAATGGATTTTTTAGGCATCGGCCCGCTGGAGTTACTGATGATCTTCATCATCGCTATGCTACTATGGGGGCCGTCACGGATGGTTGAGATAGCCCGGAACCTGGGCAAGGCGGTGCATTCCTTCCGAAAGGCTGCCTCCGACCTGACCACGCAGGTGACCAAGGAAGTTGACGAGCTGACCCTGAAAGAGCAGGGTAGAGAAACAGAAAGAAAACATCTGCCTCCGCAGCCCCCGCAGACGCCTTCAGCACCTCATAGCTAGCCACAGGCGGTGGGGATTTCTTGATGGACGAAAAAAAGCTGAGTGTCCTCGGTCATCTGCATGAGCTCCGCCGCCGATTCACCCGCTGTGTTATCGCGCTCGCCATCACCATCGCAGTGTCTTTTGTTTTCTGGCGTCAGATCTTCCACATTCTTACGTTGCCCGCTGCTGGTGTCCACTTCATCTACACTGAAGTGACGGAGATGATCAGCATCACCATGAGGGTGTCCCTGGCGGCTGGTGTCATACTGGCTTTACCCTATCTCACCTACGAGCTGATAATGTTCGTCTCCCCGGCATTGCGTCCGAGAGAAAAGAAATACGCCTATATTATCCTGCCCTGGGTGGGACTGATGTTTGCCGGCGGTGTCACCTTCGCCTATTTTTTCCTCATACCGCCCGCGATGAAGTTCCTGCTTACCTTCGGCGGTGATATTGCGGAAGCTCAAATCAGGATCGGCAACTATATCGCTGTGGTCACGAGGCTTTTGTTAGTAATCGGGCTGGTCTTTGAGCTGCCAGTGGTCATCAGCCTCCTGGCACGTTTGGGGGTAGTTTCCTCGAAGTGGCTGGCGGCCAGGCGGCGCATGGCCATTATTCTTATCTTCATTCTGTCCGCAATGATTACACCAACCATTGACCCTATCAATCAGAGCCTGGTGGCAGGACCATTGATTGTCCTGTTTGAGATGAGTATCTGGCTGGCGAAAATCCTGGAGCGCCGGCGCGCACGCGCATCTGTTTCCATACCGTCAGAAGCTTCTTGAACCCGCAGCAAGCTGACGGTAAGGATTTCTTACATTTCGTAGCTAGGTCCCGTGCAGTCTAGCGGGCCTGCCGTTTCTTGCGGTGCAAAATCTGGCCAATGAGGAAGACGGCTAGTCCAGCGATAAAGAGAAAGCCCAGTATCAGGAGTTCCAGTCCGCTTAGGAACGCGCAGGCACCAGGGATTACAAAGAGGACCAGAAGTCCTGTTACCACGGCGAAGACTGCCGTGAAGGCTCCCCCGATACGCAGGGCGCCATCGCCCCTTGCCACCGGCATAATCATTGGCTCACCTCCTTTCCGGCCTAACTAATGATGACCCAGCCAGGCGAAAACCGCGGCGCTCAGGTTGCTGTTTGACTTCTTCTGCCCAGGGTGGCAGCAGATAGCTGATGACCGCAAAGATAACGAAGGGCAGGATGAGAAAGGCAATGGTGACAAGCAGACCCCCAGGCCCCAGGAGGGGCGGCGCAAAGGTGGTGAGGCCACGCAGGCTCTTGGAGATTAGCTGCCCGCCGATGACTACATTCCAGCGCATGGCAAAAACGCCGATAAGAACAAAAACAGCGGAAAGGGCAATAAGGGTTGTCTTGAACTGCTCTTTTGCCTTCATGACCGCCACCAAGCCAAGGACGAGGACCGGCACTATAGAGCCAAGGATG
>JACQTX010000116.1 GCA_016210585.1 Chloroflexota bacterium | reverse complement strand
GTCAAGAGATTCAGGCGAATAATATGAAGAGCTTTTGCTGGCATAATGGGCAAGCCATTGATTAGCAGCCGCAGACGCCCCGTGCTATACTGGTATTCGGAAAGACACCAGGCGGAGGAGACCATGCCCGTTCGGCCTGAATGGTATGACGGCTACTGGCAGAGACTCGATAAAGAGACAGTGAAGAAGGTCAGGTCATCCTGCTCGCGCTGCGGCAGCACTGAGACCTACTACAATCGCAAGTTCAAGGTGTGGCGCTGCATCAAATGCGAGCACTCCTTTGTCATCAGGGGCCTCGCCGAGAGGCCGTGGTGGAAAAGGGTGTTTTTGTTCTGGAAGAGGTAGCCCGGGATTTGCCAGCCTCAGTAGTTGGACCGTGACTACATAGATGATGACCAGGTCCGCACCTTTCGTAAGAAGCTCATGATAGTCCTGATTGATAACTATGACTCCTTTGCCTACAACCTCGCCCAGTATCTCGGCGAGCTGGGCCGGGAGCCGCTCGTCTTCCGCAATGACCGGTTGACCCTAAAAGAGATCGAAGGGCTGGCGCCATCGCACATCATCATCTCGCCCGGACCATGCAGTCCCCTTGAGGCGGGCATCTCCAACGATGTGGTCCGCTACTTCGGCGGGAAAGTGCCTATCCTGGGCGTTTGCCTGGGACACCAGTGCATCGGCCACGTATACGGGGGACAGGTCACCCGGGCCCCCGTCCCGACGCATGGCAAAAGTTCCCTCATCTACCATGACGACAGGACCATCTATCGTGGTCTGCCCAATCCCTTTGAAGGTGGCCGCTACCACTCCCTGGTAGTGAAATGGGAGACCCGCCCGCCGGCACTGGAGCTGACCGCCTGGACAAAGGATGGCATTATCATGGGGATACGCCACACGCAGTACACCGTAGAAGGCGTCCAGTTCCACCCGGAGTCAATTATGACGCCTGTCGGTCATGACCTCTTGAGGAATTTCCTCAGCTATGCCAGGGGCAAACGCCTGGGGGCAACTACCGGATGAGTGTCCTCATCTATCTCAATGGCTCTCTGGTGCCGGGGGAACAGGCTCGTGTGTCCGTGCTGGACTACGGCTTCCTCTATGGCTACGGGCTTTTCGAGACGATGCGCGCCTACGGTGGCCGCGTCTTCCGGCTGGGCAGGCACCTGGACCGCCTGGAGCGGTCAGCGGTATCCCTGGAGATACCGGTTGACACTGCTGAGCTGGCCAGGGCAGTAGCCGAGACAGTCAGGGCAAATAACTTAAAGGAAGCCCGCATCCGCATAACCGTCTCCGCCGGCGAGGGCGGCATGGTGCCTGACCTTACCACATGCAGTCGTCCCACCGTCCTTGTTGTTGCCCGTGCCTACCAGCCCTACCCGCCTACCGTCTATGCAAAGGGCTACACAGCAATATTCTCGACGATACGCCGCAACAGCCAATCGCCTTTGCCGGGACTGAAGTCGCTCAGCTTCTTGGAGAACGTGCTCGCCCGTCAGGAAGCAAAAAAAGCGGGCGCCAACGATGCTGTCTTCCTCAACGATAGGGGCTTCCTGGCGGAGGCGAGCACCAGCAATATCTTTCTGGTCGCCGGTGGTGTGCTGAAGACACCGGGGCTGAGCTGCGGCATTCTCCCCGGCGTAACCCGGGAAGCTGTGCTAGAGCTGGCGGGGCAAATGGGCATTCCCTGTGCCGAGGCCGAAATCAAGCCGGAAGCGCTTCTCAGAGCCGACGAGGCCTTTCTGACCAATGCGATCATTGAAATCATGCCACTGGTTGCCGCGGGCGGCACGCCGGTGGGCAGTGGCCGACCGGGCCTGGTGACCCGGCAGCTTATGGCGGCTTACCGCCGGTTGGTCACCGCGGAGACCGGCGGACAATAGCATCCGTCACCCGGCAGACCCGCACCATCTGCTTGACGTCATGCACTCGCACGATATCTGCCCCCTTGGCAATACCAAGGGCCACAACTGCCGCCGTGCCCTCCACACGTTCGTTGGCCGGCAGGTTCAGCACCATCTTCAGTAGCGATTTCCGCGACGGGCCGATGAGAATGGGCTGGCCCAGTGTTTTCAGCTCGTCCAGCCGGCGCATGATTTCGATGTCCTGCTGCCAGGTCTTGCCGAAACCGATGCCGGGGTCAACGATGATTTGCTCAGGTGACAAGCCCAGCCGCAGCGCCGTCTCAATACTCCCACGCAGAAAAGCGGTCACCTCCGCCATAACGTCTTCGTAGAAACCGGTGTCCCGCCGGTTGGCGGCATCATAGCCGCCCTTTTCCCGCTGGTTGCTCATCAGCACGATAGGCACGCCTCTCGCTGCCGCTAGCTCCCCTAAATGCGGGTCACGTTTGAGACCCCATTGGTCGTTGAGCATAGTCGCCCCGGCGTCAAGGGCCTGGACTGCCACCTCTGACTTGTAGGTATCAACGCTGATAGGCACCGTTACTTCGGATGCGAGCCTTTCGACGACTGGTACCACCCGTCTCAGCTCCTCCTCCACGCTAATCGGCGTGGCGCCCGGCCGGGTGGACTCTCCGCCCACATCCAGGATATCCGCGCCCTCGCTGACAAAACGGTGCGCCTGTGCCACGGCAGGTCCAACCTCGGGAATCCCGTCTCCGGAAAAGGAGTCCGGCGTGACATTGATAATACCCATGACATAGGTGCGCTCACCCCAGTGAAACTCGGTCTTCCCGCATCTTGTGATACTCATTGCAGGTATTACTCCATCCAAATCAAATTTAGACGAATGGCAGCGATTAGTCAATGTCCGTGCCTCCAGCTAAGATACGGCCACTCTTCGTAGGCAGGGAATACCTTAGCCCGGCAGTCATAGGTGCCCTCTTTCCGTAACGAATTTCAAAAAAATAAGTAGTTTCTCCTTTCTAAATACGTAGCATTACTTATATTTTTCGCGTATCGCACAAGTGATAATAAAAACACGGGCTGCATTGGCAGACTCGAAAATCATTTCGGACAGTGAGGCCAATGGTGACAGGTACTGTTCCGGTCCAGTCAACACCGGCTCTTGTGCCAGAAAGCTCATCTCATATCCACGTCAGCGAAAGCAAACGGTGGGAAGGGGCGCGGAGCTTCGGCGGGTTCCTGCTCAATGGCTACAGCTTCATGCTGTTCTGGAACCGGCCTGCCGTGGGTGCCGGACTGGCCGTCATCCTTTTCCTCTTGAATCCATGGGCAGGAGCCACTGGCCTCCTGGGCAATGCGGTCGCTACTGCCGTGGCCCGCTACGTGTTGAAGGTAAGAACGGGGCTGATAAGGTATGGGCTTTTCGGTGCCAATGGCATGTTCGTGGGGCTGGCCTGGGCTGTTTTCCTACCGGCGGGCCTGACATGGCTCGTTTTGCCGCTGGCATTGGCCGCCCTCAGCGCCGTCGTTACCTATCTATTGGTCAATACCCTGTCTCTCCGGCTCAGCCTCCCGGTGCTGGTCATCCCCTTTGTCCTGGTGACATGGCTTCTGTTCGGTGTGAGCCAGTTCCTGCCAGGGGCCTATACCTGGCGCCCGGTCCTGCTTTCCCCGTGGTGGGCTAACATAGAAGACGGGATAAGTGCCTGGCTTGTGGCGCCGCTCAGCGGGTTCTTTGACGGCCTGGGACAGCTTCTTTACGCGAATAGCCTGGTGCTGGGGGCGGTCATCTTCGCGGTGTGGCTGGCGCGCGCTCGTCTCCCCGCGCTGGCCGCCTTTCTGGGCTACCTCACCTCGTGGGCGGCACTAGAGCTGTTTGGCGGAGCGAATATAGACCCCGGCGTCAGGTCCTGGGCGAGTGTCAATGGTGCTCTGACCGGATTCTGCCTGGGCGGGGTCTTCCTTAGTCCGTCCATCGCCTCTTTCATTTATGGGGCACTGGGCGCCGCCGGCGCCGCCTGGCTCACCACGCTGGCCTTACCTGCACTGGCTGCCTTGCATTTTCCCGTCCTCGTGTCCCCCTTCCTCGCTGTCACCGTTCTTCTGGTACTTCTTATCGGGCTGCCATTAACAGGAGTCGCCGCCCGCAAGCTCGGACTGGTCCGTATACCCCTGGCACATATCGGCCATCCCGGCTGTCCCCGTAAGAAGCGGCGTCCCCCGGAGAGGCAGCGTGTTTAGCCGCTTGAGCACGGGTCGTAAGTTTTGAGTTTTGAGTCTTGAGATAGGTGTAGCATGGACATCTACATAAGTGGTATTCATAGCGGGCCGGACCCTTCTGCCGGGCTGGGCGTGGCACGGTCACTGCGGCTGGCCTTTCCTAACGCCAGGCTTATCGGCGTGGACTACTCTACCGCCAGCACTGGCCTCCATGATAGTGCCTTCCATGACGTCTGGGTACAGCGGTCCTGGAATGAGATTGACCTTGACCTCTATCGTGAGCAGATTAGGGAGGTCTTGGGACAGGATGCCCTCTGGCTCCCGTGCCTGGATACCGAGATAAGGTGGCTGGCCGAGGTCTTTCCGGGCGAACCGCGCATTCTCGCTCCCCAGGCGGCTGCGCTGAATATGATTATGAAGCCGGCTATCCTGGCCGCCCGGCACCTGCCGGTGACCATACCCCCGTACATCCTGGCCAACAGGTCTCACTGGGATCTCTTCGCTTTTTGTCGCCGCCAGGGCTGGCCTATCTGGTGCAAAGGGCCAAGCCACGAAGCCAGGCTAGCCTGGAACTGGGTGGAAACACGCCGCGCCCTCACCGAGCTACAGGAAAAATGGGCCGAGCGCCTGCCGGCACTGCAGGCCCATGTGGATGGCAGCGAGGAAAGCATCACCTTCTGTGCCTAACGCGGCCGGTTGCTGGAGTGTGTCCACATGCAGAAACGCCTTCAGACTGTGGAGGGTAAGACCTGGGCCGGCTTCGTTTCGCCAATCGAAGGCCCCTTCCGCCAAGTCCTGCAGGAGACGTTGGCTCGCTTACCCTGGACCGGTGGGGGTGAGCTGGAGTTCGTGCGCGATGATGAAGGCACCCTGCACCTTTTCGACTGGAACCCGCGCTTCCCCGCCTGGATACACGGGGTCAGCTTTACCGGCATTAACCTGCCGGCGCTGCTGCTGGAGGCGGCCGGTATAGGTACCCCCCGCCGCTCCCGCTGTATCAGCCAGGAGTTTGCCCGCGTGGTCGTGGAGAAGCCTGTCCGCCCTGGCTACCGGCTGCCCGAACCACCGCCACCCGGCCAGCGCCGCATAATGCCGAATGGCAAGCACCCATCGGGCATGACCCAACTGGCCAAGCGCCTGGCGGAACAAAGGTCACGCCATGCCGTCCTGCCTGCTGCCGAACTGCCAGCTACTATCATGACAGACCTGTCTGAAATCAGGCTTCCGGAGCTCAACACGCCCCGCCTGGTCTTTCTGCCGAAAATGGCCGAGGAGTCATTCCGGAGGGCTGAGGCCATCACAGGTATTGCCGCCGATATCGGTGTTCCGGTGCGGGTGGCCTACAGCGTGAAGACAAATCCCTTGAATGCCCTCATGGCCTGTGCCCGGAAGCACGGCCTGTTGGCGGAGGTCATCAATGGGCTGGAGCTGAAACATGCCCTTGCCTGCGGCTTTCCATCGGAGCAGGTCATCCTGAATGGGCCAGCCCAGTCCTGGCCGCCGGAGCGCCTCCCGGCGCCCCTTTTCGCCGTTTTTGCCGATTCCCAGGAGCGCATAGAGGGCCTTCTGAAACAGGGAGTGCAGGCACGGTACGTAGGTGCCCGTCTCAGGCCGGTCACCATTGGGTCACGTTTCGGGGTTGACCTGGCCCACTTTGCCGAGTTTTCTCGCCTGGTCAATACCGTCCGGCAGTTTGAAGGTGCCGGTGTGGGCGTGCATTTTCACTATCAGAGCGATGTTCTCGGCACCGGAAAGTGGTTTGACCTGCTGGACGGAATGCTGTATGCGGCCAGTGTGATTGGCGAACAGACCGGCCAGCCTATTCGGTGCCTGGACCTTGGCGGCGGCTGGTTTCCGGACGACCTCCCTGACACATTTATGACGAAGGGCACTGAGCTGCTCAAGCGGGCGAAACAGCTCCTGCCGGCGCTGGAGCATATTGTTATTGAGCCGGGCAAGGCCCTGGCCCAGCCATGTATGGCCCTGGTGACCCGGGTTGTAGAGGTTAGGCGACGGCGTGCTGAAGAGGAGGCTACCGAGGTAGTGGTGGACGGCTCTATAGCGGACCTCCCCCAGGCACCGAACTATCCGCACCGCATTGCCGCCTTTCTGCAGGACGGCACGGTAGTGCCACTGGCTAATGGCCCTGATAGTATCCTTGGCCGTAACTGCATGGAGTTTGACTATCTGGCCACGTCTGTTACTGTACCGGCGCGTCTGCAGGATGGTGACTGGCTGGTCTTTTGCGATGCCGGCGGCTATGACGCCAGCATGTCTTACGATTTTGCTGAAGGGAGGATTAGAAATGCTTAGGACTGCTACACAATACGGGGAAGGAGGAGAGATGTTGAGATCTGCTACACGATATGGGGAAGGAGGAGAGATGTTCAGGGCCGCCGTGGAGTACGGGGACAGGATAGCGCTTTCCCGGCTCGCCCACCACGGCAAGCCGTGCTGCAGCCAGGCACGAGCCTGGTTCCTCATGATGGACCGTTTCTACCATGCCTACAACCGTGCCCTGCCGGTATGGATACGCCTGCGCTACGAATGGGGCCCTTCCCGGTGGCCCGTTTACTGGTGTGAAGCGGTGGAGTCCAAGAAGCTCGATTGTGGGGTGCTGTCAGCGCTGACCATTGAAGCCCTGGCGGCCAGGGGCGTTACCGCCCTCTTCTGCCAGCTTATCCAGCATTTCGATTCTCGGTCGGTCGCACAGTGGCGGGAGGTATGGAGCAAGGCTGGCTCCATACCGGACTGGGCGACAGGCCAGTTCACCTACCATGAGGCCTGCGCCGTCATACACGAAGATGACGTCACCATCTGGGACCCGACAATCAACGCCGTAGTAAGGCCGGTCACCAACACGGCCTATGGGGCGGTCATTGCCCTGCGCGTCAGGGCGCCCGGCCACGAGCCAGCATCACTATCGTGGGGAAACGTGCGTGTGCCCGTCAACGAGTGGGTGTTTCTGGAGAACGAACAGGCTACGATAAGAAATGGTCCAGCCTGTGCTTTTGCGCTCAGCCTGCCGGCCTCTCTTGCCTGGAGCGGCGGTAGCCAGAGGTAACGGGGTTTGTTACCACGGGAGACGGTTCCCATGATGAGCGCGCCTGGATTTAGTCCGTTACTAATAAGATCGTGCAAAAAATGGAAAACTTTTTTATTATGCTCATGAGTAAATTGAAGCTAAAATTTTCCGTCTCCGACTTTTGAATTTTGGTGCCTCGAATTTGTTTCGGATTTCGGATTTAGAATTTAGAGTTTCCGCTTTATGCGGGTTAGGGTCTATGATTTAGGATTTATGATTTATGAAGTAACTATCCATGTCCGCTTTACAGCGGGCACCGCGAAAGATGAAAATAGCCTTTCCAGGTCATTCCGGAGCCCTTCATGTTATTCAGGGTAAACTCCGCGAAGAATCCGGTAGGGGGGGTACTGTCCCACCGCATCGTCGCTATCCCCTCCCCACCGGATTCTTCGTCCTTCAAGGAGTAAAGGAGAGAAGGACTCCAGAATGACAGTTCGGTTGCTATTTTCGTGACAATTTTTCATTCTGACTTGTCAGCCAGCACCACGAAGGATGAAAATAGTTCCCCCTTTGTCATTCTGGCGAAGGCCAGAATCCAGAAGACAACGGTGAGATTCATAGCCTGGATTCCAGCC
>JACQTX010000115.1 GCA_016210585.1 Chloroflexota bacterium | reverse complement strand
GGCAGGTTGGGAAACCTGCCCTACGGGGGTCAATCGCTGTTTTAGGGGCGACGTAGTGTGCTTACCCCTGGTCCGTGGATTTGTATTCAAATTAACCACCTCACAGGGTGTAACGCCAAATCAACTGACTTACAGAAACGTCAGAGGCTGTCCGAAAACCATCACATCGTTTATTTTAACAATTACTTAACAATTGCGATATAGTATAAAGTAGGATGAGCAAACGCATTCTCATTGTTGATGACGATGCCAAGACGGTGGAGCTGGTCAAGCTCTATCTGAACCGGGATGGTTACAAGGTGCTAACGGCCTATGACGGCACTGAAGCATTGCGCCTCGCCAGGGAAAGCCACCCGGACCTGATTGTCCTTGACCTTATGCTGCCAGGGCTGAGCGGGCTTGAGGTCTGCCGCACGTTGCGCGGCGAGTCCGATGTGCCGATTATCATGCTCACGGCACGGACCACCGAGGCGGACAAGCTCACCGGTCTTGACCTTGGTGCTGACGATTATGTTACCAAGCCTTTCAGCCCCAGGGAGCTGGCGGCCCGGGTGCGTGCCGTGCTCCGCCGCCTCCCGGACGAGACCCTGCAACGGGGGCCGCTCGAAGTGAAATACGGCGAGCTAAGCCTGAATTTTGTAAAGCACGAAGCTTCCCTGGATGGCAAGCCACTGAACCTGACGCCGGTAGAGTTCAAGCTGCTCGGTGTGCTGGTCCGGGAGCCGGAGCGTGTCTTCAGCCGGGCACAGCTTGTCGAAAAGGTGCTGGGCTACGATTTTGATGGCTTTGACCGCACCATTGACGTGCATATCTTGAACCTGCGCCGCAAGCTGGAAGCCGCACCGGGCAATCACAAATATATCAAGACAGTGTACGGGGCCGGCTACAAGCTGGCCCATGGTGCCGCATGATTCACACGCTGCAGTTCCGTCTCATGATGGCTTTCACCGCGGTGATTCTGGTCACCATTGGGACGGTAGCCTTTTTCGTTGGCGGGACCACCAGAGGCGCACTGGAGGACTACGGACAGCAAGGGGAGCAAATACGCAATGCCCGGGTTGAGGCTGTGCTGGCCCGCTACTACGACCAGCGCGGCAACTGGACAGGTATCCAGCCTGTCATGGAGCAGATAGGCACTCTCTATGGCTGGCGGCTGGTGCTCGCCGATGCCGGCGGCATAGTTGTCGCTGATTCCAACGGCGAGCTTCTGGGCAGGCCCTATCGTGCCACTAGCATAGAAAATCGTCTGGTTGTCCACGGTAGAAGAGACACTGTCCTGGGGACCCTTTATCTCATCAGTCCCACCGAAGCTGAGGCCATGTCCATCCAGAACCTGGGAAAATCCGTAAACCGTTTCCTTGTCCTGGGCGGCATACTGGCGGTGGTCATTGCCCTGGTATTCACTTTTGTCCTCTCCCGCCGCTTCCTGGCACCCTTGAAAACGCTTACTGTGGCCGCCAAGGCACTGGGCAAAGGGGACTTTACGCACAGGGTCCAGGTGCGCGATAAGGGAGAGATAAAAGCGTTGGCCGAGACTTTCAACTCGATGGCAGATGACCTGCAGAGGACGGAGAAACTCCGCCAGGATATGATTGCCGATACGGCACACGAGCTGCGGACCCCGCTCTCCAACATACGCGGCTACCTCGAGGCTATACGTGACGGCGTAGTCCAGCCAGATACCGCTACGATTGACTCTCTCAATGAGGAGGTCACCCTTCTATCACGCCTTCTTGATGACCTGCAGGAGCTAGCTATGGCGGAAGCCGGGCAACTCAAATTGGTTGTCCAGCCGGAAAACATTGCCGAGGTTATCGGTCAGGCGGTGGCGGCCACACAGGCCAACGCATCGGCAAAGGGTGTAATCATGGCCATTAACCCGGCCGAACGCCTACCCCTGTGCAATATAGATGCCCAGCGTATCGGGCAGGTCCTGCGTAATTTGATTAACAACGCGGTGACACATACGCCCAAGGGCGGCAGCGTCACCATAGCGGCAAAACAGGAAGACCGCTGGGTCAAAATCAGCGTCACTGATACCGGGGAAGGTATCCCGTCCGCGGAGCTAGCCAATATCTTTGAGCGCTTCTACCGGGTGGACAAGTCCCGCGCCCGGGCCACCGGTGGGAGTGGGCTGGGGCTGACGATTGCCAAACGGTTGGTGGAGGGCCACGGCGGCACTATTACTGCTGAGAGCGAGGTTGGCAAGGGCAGCCGCTTCACCTTTAGCATCCCCGTGGCGGAAAACACACAGAAGTAGAGAAAAAGGCGGGTGATTTCCATGAAACATCTGAAGATCGTATGGAAAGTAACGCTGGGTCTTGTCATCCTGGGGACAGTAGGTGCTCTCCTGGCCGGTTGCTCTGGCAAGGCGGGGGCCACCACTGTCAGCAATCAGACCGTGACCGTGCAAAAGGGCACTATTGCCCAGGAGGTGACGGCCACAGGCAACCTGGTGGCCTCCAATAAACAGAGTCTCTCGTTCGAGACGGCCGGGACAGTGGCCGAGGTGCTGGTGGCAGAAGGCCAGGCTGTGGAAAAAGGGCAGGTGCTGGCCAAACTGGATACTGGCCCATTGGAGGACCAGATAACTAGCCTAGAGCGCCAGCTTACCAGGGCCCAGCGCCAGCAGACCGCCGCCGAGCGGCAGGTGGCCGCCGCGAAGGACAAGGTGGTCGCTGCCGAGAGGCAGGTGACCGCAAAGGCGCGCCAGCAGGACAACGCCGAATATCAGGTGACCGTAGCGGAGCGGCAGGTAGCCACCGCCGAGCGCCAGGTGACCCTGGCTGAGCGCAAGGTGACCGATGCCGAGAAGAAAGTAAACGACGCCGGGGAACAGGTGACCACCGCTGAGGACGGGGTAACCACCGCAGAGCGGCAGGTAGCAGCCCGGGAACGCGATGTTACCCAGGCAGAGATAAACCTTACGTCAGCCCAGAATGACCTCCAGAAAGCCCTGGATGCCTACAATGTGAGCGGACGGCGTGACCTCATCGCGGCACGGACTGCCACGCTGCGGAAGGCTGAGGCTTACCTGGAGTATGCCCAGAAACAGCTTGACCTGGCAACCGATGAAAATGACGCTCAAAACAAGAGTATCTGGACCAACGAGGTCGCCTTTGCCCGGCAAGAGGTAGCTGAGGCCGCGGCCCGAGTGGACGAGCTTATAAGCACGGGAGAGTCGGCAGACATCAGCACCAAGCGGAAGCAAATTGACCTGGTCCAAAGCCGGCTCGATGACGCCAAATACAATGTTGATGATGCCAGGAAGTCAGTTGAGAAGGCCAAGGCGGCCGTTGAGAAGGCCAAGGCCGCCGTTGCGGACGCTAAGACCGGCGTGGCGGATGCCAAACAGGCAGTTGCAGATGCCAAGAACGGCGTGACGGATGCCAATAGGGCGCTGGCCAATGCCAGGCTGACCTTCGATGACGCCAAAATAGCCGTGGGGGATGCCGAGAAGGCGATGGCGGATGCCCAGACCGATGTTACGGATGCCAAGACGGCAGTGGAAGATGCCGGAACCGCCGTGGCTGATGCTCAGAAAGCCCTCGATGACGCTAAGGCCACCGGCACGCTTATCACGGCACCCTTTGCCGGCTATATCACCAAGGTAAGCATTACGGATGGTAGCACCGTGCAGAAGGGCGCTACGGTTATCGAGATGCTTGACCCCACCAGGTTCGAGGTCAACATACTGGTTAGCGAGCAGGACATATACTCCATCAAGGCCGAGGGTGAAGCATCCGTCCAGCTGGAAGCCATGTCTGCGCTCAGTATTCCGGCCACGGTAACTAGGATTGCACCCACGGCCACCATTCAGCAGGGCGTTGTCAGCTACAGCGTGAAGGTTGACCTCGATCTGGCACAACTACAAGCCGGGCGTATGGCAGGACAGGGCCAGACCGGGCAGGCACAAGTAGGGCAGGGCCAGTTCATCCCAAGACAGGGACAGGCCGGTCAACTGACGCCAGACCAGGTCCGGGAAAGGATGAGCCGGGCGCAGGGGCAGATGCCTTCTTCAGGGGCGACACAATCCGGCGCCATGATGGTCTTGCCGCTAAAAGAAGGCCTCTCCGCTACGGTGACCATAACTATACTCAAGAAGGACAATGTCTTGCTGGTGCCCAGCCGGGCCATCACACGGAAGAGCGGGCAGTCCACTGTGCAGGTCTTGAACAACGGCGTCACCGAGACGCGCGTGGTGAAGACAGGCCTGAGCGACTTTTCCAATATCGAAATAACAGAAGGACTTAACGAAGGTGAACAGGTGGTCATGCCGCAGGTGACTGGCACAACCACACAGACACAGCAAGGGCAAAACCGCATGATAATACCGGGCGGGGGTATGTTCCGATGATACGCCTGGAGAATATCGGCAAGGTCTATCCTATGGGTAAGCGTGAGCTGCCGGTGCTTAAGGGGGTAAACCTGCAAATCCGGAAAGGTGAGATGGTGGCCATCATGGGGCCTTCCGGCTCGGGGAAAAGCACCATGCTCAATATCATCGGCTGCCTGGACAAGCCAACCTCCGGCAGCTACTACCTGGAGGGGAAAGAGGTCAGCCGTCTAAGCAGCGGAGAGCTAGCTAAAGTGCGGGGGCAGAAGGTCGGCTTCGTTTTCCAGACCTTCAACCTGTTGCCCCGCCTCTCCGCCCTGGCCAATGTCGAACTTGGCCTGAGGTATGGTGGTGGTGGCAACTCACACGGGGCCATGGCGGCCTTGATATGGGTGGGGCTGGCGGAACGGGCCAGGCACCGGCCCACGGAGCTTTCCGGAGGTGAGCAGCAGAGGGTGGCCATCGCCCGGGCGCTGGTGAAGAACCCGCCGCTCATCCTGGCGGATGAGCCGACCGGCAACCTGGACAGCCGCTCCGGCGAAGAAGTAATGGCTATCTTGACCAGTCTCCACCGGGAACAGGGCATCACGCTGGTCATCATCACCCATGACTCCAACGTCGGCCACCGCTGCCAGCGCATTGTGCATATCAGGGACGGCCAGATAGTGAATGAGGAAGTTGTTTAGCAATCCATTATGTTATTATCCCGAAATACACTCCCTCCATTCCGGCGAAAGCCGGAATCCACGCAGTGAATGAGGAGGTTGTTTCCCAAGAATAGTGATTCAATCTGTAGGTCGGGTTTCCCAACCCGACCGCCGTGGCTTTACAGCGGGCATCACGAAAGATGAAAATAATCATACACTGTCATTCTGAGTCCGCCGAAGGCGGACGAAGAATCCGTGCGAACGATTGAGATTCTTCGTCGTCCTTCAACTGAAGGACTCCTCAGAATGACAGGGGGGCTATTTCGCAGACAATGACAAATAAAGCTAACCGACCTTAAACGAGGAAATAAGAACATGAAAAAGTGGTTTCAGCTACTATCGGGTGCCTGGGTAGGGCTTGTTTCCCACAAGCTCCGCAGCTTCTTGACCATCCTGGGTGTCGTCATCGGTGTATCCGCCGTCATCGCCCTGATGTCCGTTGGCAAAGGCGCCTCGGCGTCCATCATCTCGAATATCGAAAGCCTGGGGTCAAACCTTCTTTTCGTCCGCCCGGGCACACCTACAGATGCTGGGGTTCGGGGCGCCGTTGGCACCTCTGTGACTCTAACACGTGAAGACGCCGAAGCTATCGCCGAGCAAGTTTCCTATGCCGCGGTGGCGGTGCCGGTCTCCTCGGCGAGTATGCAGCTTATCACGGGGGGGCAAAACCTGCGTGCCCAGGTCACCGGCGTGACCCCTGACTACCAGTGGGCCTACAATCTCCAGGTCGCCGAGGGCAGTTTCATTGGTGACAACGAGTACCAGCGCAACATGAAGGTGGCCGTCCTGGGCGCCAACGTCCGGAATACCCTGTTCGGTGATAACGACCCGGTAGGGCAGACAATACGCATGGGGAACAACGTAATCCGGGTTATCGGTGTGCTGGCCAGCAAAGGGGCTTCCATGCTCGGCGCCTCGGATGATGCCATCTACATCCCCTTGACAACCCTCCAACAGCTTGTCAATCGGCCACTGACCAGCCGCGGCGAGCATGTGGTCAACCAGATAGTCATCGCCGTGTATGACAAGGAGGACATAGACGCCGTGACCCAGGACGTCAAGAGCGTCCTGCAATACCGTCACCAGATACCCATCGGAGGGGATGATGACTTTGCCATCAGCTCGATACAGGACCTCATTGGGACTATCTCCCAGGCGATGAACACCATGACCCTCCTGCTGGGTGCTATCGCCGCCATTTCCCTGCTGGTGGGCGGCATTGGCGTTATGAATATCATGCTGGTATCGGTTATTGAAAGGACGCGGGAGATAGGTATCCGCAAAGCTCTGGGCGCCAGGGAGCATGATATCTGGGGCCAGTTCCTCATCGAGGCGGCTTTTCTGACCTTTGTGGGCGGCATTATCGGGATTTTGGTCGGCTGGGGAATCTCGCTGGCCGTCACGCGTTTCTACTCGCTGACCACCCTGGTCTCCGCGGACATCGTGCTGCTGGCAGTGTCCGTATCGGTCGGCATCGGCCTCTTCTTCGGCTTCTACCCGGCCTGGCACGCCTCCCGCCTGAACCCGATCGAGGCGCTCAGGGCGGAGTAGAGGGTGTAGCTGTCCCCCTCTATATCACGCCTCCGTCAATGCAGATGACCTGCGCCGTAATATAGCTAGCGTGCGGGCTGGCTAGAAAGGCGACCAGGTCTGCCACGTCTTCAGGTGTGCCGAACCGTTTCACCGCGATACGCGCCAGGATGGTGTCCTTCGCCTCCTGGGGCAGTTTATCTGTCATGTCAGTGACGATAAAGCCGGGGGCAATGGCATTGACGGTGATACCACGTGAGCCGACCTCCTTGGCCACGCTCTTGGTGAAGGCCAGGAGGCCGCCCTTGGCTGCGGCGTAGTTGGCCTGCCCGATGTTGCCGACCAGACCCGCCAGCGAAGCGATGTTGATTATCCGGCCGCCGGACTGGTCCATCATGGAGCGCAGGACATACTTGGTGCACAGATAGGCACCGCGCAGGTTGGTATTGATGACCTCGTCCCACGCCTCGTCGGGCATGCGCAGCATCAGGTTGTCGCGGACAATGCCAGCATTGTTCACCAGGATGTCAATCTGGCCCCATTTGGCTACTATCTGCCGCACCATTGTCTTCACGGCGGCGGCATCCGCCACGCTGGCTTTACACAGCATCACTTCCCCGCCCTGTTGTTCAATCTCCCGGGCTACTTTGCTTGCCTCTGCGTCATTGGCCACGTAGTTAATGGCCACCTTGCTGCCTGAAATCGCCAGCTTCACCGCGATCGCCCGCCCCAGCCCGCGCGAGGCACCGGTGACCAGTGATACCTTATCAGTCAGCTCTTTCCTTTCCATGCCAGTTTTCTTATCTGCCCTCCGTGCTTTTGAAGTCTTAATACTTAGAGCTTCTAGGTATGGCAAATATAGCAAATGCGGCAGGGCTTGTCAAATAGCTTCAAGTGCTTCGGGTGCGGCAGCAGCCACCGTAGGTCGGGTTAGGAAACCCGACCTACTGAATGAATCGCTGATTCCGGGCCCCGTGCCTGATTTCACACCCCTTCCCGGAGTATGGTATAATACACACTTGTTGCTATGATTACAGTTGGCGTGCTGACAGCAAGCGATAAGGGCTCCCGCGGCGAGCGTATTGATGAGAGCGGCCAGACCATCAAAGACATGGTGGCCAGCATAAATGGCGAGGTCGTAAAATACACCGTCGTTCCTGACGAGGTGCCCTTGATTGCCGGCAAGCTCAGGGAGTGGGCGGATGAAGGCAGCGTGGAGCTTATCCTGACGACGGGCGGCACGGGACTGGGCCAGCGTGACGTCACTCCGGAGGCGACTCTTACCGTGGTGGAAAAGCTCGTGCCCGGCCTCGGTGAGGCTATGCGGGCCGCTACCGTCAAGAAAAGCCCCAACGCCATATTGAGCCGGGCCATCGCCGGGGTCAGGAAGAAGACGCTTATCGTGAATTTGCCCGGCAGTCCGCGGGGCGTCCGGGAGTGCCTCGAGGTCATTCTGCCTGTCCTGCCTCATGCCCTCGATATTTTGAGCGGGCGGGTGACCGAGCACCACGTGCATCATCATAAGGACTAGCCATGCGTTTTGACATTCTCACACTGTTCCCCGAGATGTTCGATTGCTTGGTGGGCACCAGCATACTCAAGCGGGCAATCGAGCGCGGGCACGTCAGCCTGGCCACGTACAATATACGTGACTGGACGCATGACCGTCACCATACGGCTGATGATACTCCCTATGGCGGCGGCTCAGGTATGGTGCTCAAACCGGAGCCGATTTTCGAAGCGGTAGATAGCATAAAGGAGGATGGTGCTTGGCCAGCACCGGTGGTCCTGCTGACGCCGCAGGGCCGCCTGTTCACGCAGGAGATCGCCCGTGAGTTGGCCGGGCCTGACCGCCTTATCCTTATCTGCGGGCGCTACGAGGGCGTGGACGAGCGCGTGCATCGCTACCTGGCGACCGATGAAATCAGCATCGGCGACTACGTGCTTAGCGGCGGTGAGCTGCCGGCCATGGTCGTTGTCGAGGCAGTGACCAGACTCCTGCCCGGCGTGCTGGGTTCGGCGGCATCGCCCCTGGATGATTCTCACGTCAGTGGGCTGCTGGAGTATCCGCAGTACACCCGCCCCGCCGTGTATCGGGACTACCCCGTCCCGGAGATACTGCTTTCCGGCAACCATGCCCAGATTGCCCGGTGGCGGCGGGAGCAGAGCCTGCGGCGCACTTTGGAACGCCGCCCCGATTTACTGGCTAAAGCCTCTCTTACCCCGGAGGAAGTCCGGTTCGTGCTAAAAAATTCAGCTAGAGAGTTGGTAAAATGAACATCGCAGCGCTTATGCAGACCAAGCCAAATCCCAAGATTCCTGTCCTGTCACCCGGTGATACGGTCAGGGTCAATGTCAGGGTCGTGGAAGGCGATAAGGAACGCATCCAGACTTTCCAGGGAGTGGTTATCCGGGTAGCCCACCACGGCAGCGATGCCAGCTTCACTGTCCGCCGCGTCGCCTACGGTGTGGGGGTGGAGCGCACCTTTCCCATGTCCTCACCGATGATAGACAAGGTTGAGGTACTGCGCCACGGCCAGGTGCGCCGTGCCCGGCTTTACTATCTGCGCGGGCTGACCACCAAGAAGGCCCGCCTCAAGGAAAAGCGGGTCGAAAGAAAGCCGGAAGAGCTGGAGCTGGCACCACCACCTGCCGAGCAGGCAGAACAGCCAGTAGCCCCGCTTGCTGGGGCCCAACCACCAACGGCAACAGCAGCACCCCCTGATTCTGCCACAGCCGAGGCCTCCCCGCCGAAGGCGTCAGAGCCGACCCAGGCGCAGGGCTAGGTCACACCCGCGGAGTCCGGGCATGGGGTTCGCCGAGGTCAGTGTTAGCTCGCCGGCCGCCCAACGCCGCACCTTCAGCTATGCTATACCGGAAGGGCTGGACGTCTGCATCGGCCAGGCGGTCTGGGTTCCCTTCGGCAAGAGGCTCCTGCAAGGCGTCGTCATTCAGCTGACCGATACGCCGGCTGTCGAAGAGACCAGGGACATTGCTGACGTTATTGACCCGCAGCCCGTCCTATCACCATTACAGGTAACGTTAGCCCGGTGGCTCAGCGAGCGCTATTTGACGCCACTGTTCGAAGCTGTAGCCCTGCTGCTGCCCCCAGGCTTCGAGCGTCGGACGGTCACCTTCCTCTCCAGCCTGCCTTTGGCGCCTGACCGCGACCTGTCTTTTCTCAATAAAGAGCAAAAGGCCCTTCTGGATAAAGTCCGGAGAGATGGCAAAATCAGCCTCAAGGTGCTGGAGAAGCAGCTGGGTGAGCACAAGGCCCAGAGCCTCAGCACACAGCTGGTCAGGCGTGGCCTGGTCACCAGGAGCTACGAGCTGGGGCCGGCCAGGGTAAAACCCAAACAGGCCAAATACCTGAGTTTGTGTATCCCTGTTGCGGATGCCCAAAGAGAAGCCGAACGCTTGCACCATAAACGCGCCCTCCGGCAAGCCGGGCTTCTGGAGACGCTGTGCCAGGCGGCACAGCCAGTGCCTCTCGCTCAGGCTTCTAAGATATGTCAGCCTGCCACCATCAAAGCCCTGGTAAGCCGGGGACTGGTCAGTATCAGGGAAGTCCGCATCGAGCGTGAGCCAGTCGCCTATGAGCGCATCGTCCCTTCCGTGCCGCTCGGGCTGACCCGCAGCCAGCAGCAGGCCTTCGAGAGCATCAAGGCTAGCCTGCAAAAGGCGAAGCCTTCCGCTCCTGCGATATTCCTTCTGCACGGGGTAACCGGTAGTGGCAAGACAGAAGTTTACCTCCAGGCCCTGGCGGAAGCGGTAAGACTGGGCAAAAAGGGTATTGTACTGGTGCCGGAGATTTCACTCACCCCGCAGACTATCGAGCGTTTTGCCGGGCGTTTTCCGAGACGGGTCGCCGTCATGCATAGCCGGCTCTCTCTTGGTGAGCAGTTTGACGAGTGGCAGCGGATAAGGAACGCCGAGTTTGACGTGGTCATTGGCTCACGCAGTGCTATCTTTGCCCCGCAGCCTGACCTCGGCCTCATCGTTATTGACGAGGAGCACGAATGGACCTACAAGCAGGACACGTCGCCGCACTACCATGCCCGCGATGTAGCCATCAAGCTGGCGGAGCTGACGGGAGCGGTCGTGGTCCTGGGCAGTGCAACCCCTGACGTGGCATCCTATTTCCATGCCGAGCGAGGTACTTACCGTCTGCTCCAGCTCCCGGAGCGGGTCACGCCCGTTGAGGGTGCTGCCCTGCCTGACGTTGAGGTTGTTGACCTGCGGGCGGAGCTGAGAGCGGGCAACCGCAGTATTTTCAGCCGGCGGCTGGCACAGCTCATCAACCGGGCCTTAGCCAATAACGAGCAGATCATCCTTTTCCTTAACCGCAGAGGCACCGCCAGCTATGTGCAGTGCCGCAGCTGCGGCTTTGTCATCCGCTGCAAACGGTGTGACGTGGCCCTTACCTACCATTTCAATGAGGAGCGGCTGGTCTGTCACCAATGCAGCTACCGCGCCGCCGTTCCGCAGATTTGTCCGCAATGCTTGAGCCGCCGCATCAAGTTTCTGGGCATCGGCACGCAAAAAATAGAGGAGGCGGCCCACCAGGTCTTCCCGCAGGCCAGGCTACTGCGCTGGGATAGTGACGTGACCCGGCAGAAGGGCGCCCATCAGAAAATCCTGGACACGTTCCGTGACCATGACGCCGATATTCTCATTGGCACGCAGATGGTGGCCAAGGGCCTCGATTTGCCGCAGGTGACGCTGGTGGGCGTCATCAATGCTGACGTTGGGCTGAACCTGCCCGATTTCCGGTCCGGAGAGCGCACCTTCCAGCTGCTCAGCCAGGTGG
>JACQTX010000119.1 GCA_016210585.1 Chloroflexota bacterium | reverse complement strand
GGCCTTCGGCGTGGTGGAGCACCCTTTGCCCCTTCTATCGCTGGCCAACGCCTTTACCGATGAAGACCTCATGGCCTGGTATAACCGCACTGTCAAGCTGGTGGGCGGGCGAAAGCTGGACTTCGCCTGCGAGCATAAGATTGACGGTCTGGCCGTAGCCCTGACCTATGTTAATGGCCAGTTCACCACCGGCGCCACCCGCGGCGATGGCTACCGCGGGGAGAACATCACTCAGAACCTCAAGACTATCCGCAGCATCCCCCTTTCCGTCACCAAAGACGCGCCGCCGCGCTTTGAGGTGCGCGGCGAGGTCTATCTGCCCATCGCCGGGTTCAAAAAGCTGAACCGGGAGCGGGAAGCAGAGGGACAGCCGCCCTTCGCCAATCCTCGGAATGCCGCCGCCGGCTCGGTGCGGCAGCTTGACCCCCGCATCACCGCCCGGCGTCCCCTGGACATATACATCTACGGGCTGGGCCGGGCAGAGGGCAAGGCGCTGCCTGCCACTCACTGGGAGACCATGCAATACCTTGCCGAACTCGGCTTCAAGATAAACCCGCGTAACCAGCTGGTCAGCACTGTTGCAGAAGCGGAGGAATATTACCGCTACTGGGTAGCCCGGCGGGAGGACTTGCCCTACGAGGCTGACGGCATTGTCGTCAAGATAGACTTGCTGGAGCTGCACGGGCTGCTGGGTGATGTGGGGCGGGAGCCGCGCTGGGCCATCGCCTACAAGTTCCCCGCCACGGAAGGCACCACTCGCTTGCTGCGCATTGACATCAGCGTCGGCCGGACAGGTACGCTTAACCCATATGCGGTCCTTGAGCCGGTATCGGTCGGCGGCGTAACCATCCGGACGGCAGCTTTACATAACGAGGACGACATCCGGCGCAAGGACATCCGCGAGGGCGACTGGGTCTATGTCCACCGTGCCGGGCAGGTAATCCCGGAGGTCATCGGCCCTATTAAGGGCCGCCGCACCGGCGCGGCGAAAGAGTATTCCCTTGTCGAAAAGATATTTAATAAGGAAAAGGGACAACCCGCCTGCCCGGTATGTGGTGCGGAGGTCATCAAGCCGGAAGGCGAGGTCATGTACTATTGCTCCAATGCCGCCTGCCCGGCCCAGGTCCAGGAGCGGCTGGAGCACTTTGTCTCCCGCACCGCGATGGATATCCGCGGCCTCGGTGAAGCCCTTATCGCCCTGTTGCTCAGTAAAGGACTGATCAAAAATGTAGCTGACCTCTACACTCTCAAGGACAAAAGGGAAGAGCTGTTGGCAATCGAGCGGATGGGGGAAAAGAGCGTCGCCAATATTCTTAATGCCATAGAAAAGAGCAAAAGTGCCTCGCTGCTCCGTGTCACCTATGCTCTGGGGATACGGCATGTCGGCGAGGAGACGGCCAGGCTGCTCGTGGAAAAGTTCCACAGCCTGGATGAGCTGGCCAACGCCACCGGGGAAGACCTGATGACCATACCCAGCATCGGCCCCAGGATTGCGGAGAGCATTGTGGCCTTTTTCCGCCAGGAGGAGAACCGGCAGATTATCGAGAAGCTGAAGGCCGCCGGGGTTAACCCGCTAGAGAAGCCGAAGGCCACTGCTTCGCCCCTGGCAGGACAGGTCTTTGTTATCACCGGTCGGCTGGAGTCCTCAACTAGAGAAGAGGCCGAAGCTCGGATTAAAGCCCTGGGCGGGCTGACCAGGGACAACGTGACGCGCGATACCACCTGTGTGGTGGTCGGTGCCGACCCAGGCTCCAAGCTGGCCCGGGCCCAGTCATTGGGCATCCGCACTATCAACGAGTCGGAGTTCCTCCGCCTGATAGGACGAGTTGCCTGAGATGAAGCTGATTGTCGGCCTGGGCAACCCGGGAAAGGAGTACGCTGGGGACCGGCACAACGTTGGCTTCATGTGCCTCAGCCACTTTGCCCGTGTTCACAATATTCCCTTCGACCGGAAGCAGGCATCGGCACGTATCGGCACCGGCATAGTGGCCGGCAATGAGGTCATGCTCGCCAGGCCGCAGACCTACATGAACGCCAGTGGCGAATCGGTCAGCCGGCTGGTCAAGAAATACCATATTGACAGCAGTGACCTGATTATCATCCACGATGACCTGGACCTGCCGCTGGGCAAAATCCGTATCCGCCCGGGCGGCAGCGCCGGCGGGCATAAAGGGGTAGCCTCTATCATTGCCGCGCTGGGAAATCCTGACTTCATCCGTGTCCGTGTCGGCATCGGTCGCCCGGCGACGACGGAGAGTGAAACAGACGTTATCAGCTATGTGCTCAGCGATTTCACGCCGGAGGAAAAGCAGCTCCTCAGCGACATAATACCCCGGGTCGCCGAGGCTATCCTCTCCCTGCTCACCGAAGGCCTGACACAGGCGATGAACAAGTATAACTAGTGTCCCGTATTAGAAGTTCGTTACATAAGTCGCGCTCTCAGATAAGCCATCTTCCGAGCCTGACTTATGAAAGGGTCTAATAACTCAGGACACTAGCAGAAATTAACCGAATAATTCCTCTCCCTTTCGTAAAGGGAGAATGAGAGGGATTCCGCGTTAACCAGAGACAAAATCCCCCTTAATCCCCCTTTGAAAAGGGGGAAATGGGAGAAATAACAAAACAACTTATTCATAACACATGATACCAGCTAGCTCGTCCGGAGGTGGGCGCAACTATCTCAATGCCATAGCACCATACGTGAGCTTCAGCCTCAAACCACCTTCTTGCCCGCCTCGGGTCCGTAGTCCATGAGATAGACTTCCTGCAGCTTCACCTTGGTGACTGTCCTGACCTGGGGGTTCTGTGCCTCCGCCGCCTCAAGAAGCGGTCCCACCTCCACTACCTCGGCCTTCCCCTTGAACTGGTAGCCTTTGTAGGTCTTCACATTCACGATGCCTATGGCCACCTGCGGGTTCTCTTTAACGTTCTCGAAGGTCTTCTTGGAATAGACATCAGCATAGGCCAGCGTCTCGTCATCCACGATGTGGATGAAGGTCCCCTTGGCGGACACATTGGGGATGCCCTGCTTGCTGGCGGTGGCCACAAATACCATGGTCGGGTCCCGGCCTTTTTCAATGAACTCCCTCATTGCCGCTGTCAGTTTTGCCATGTCGTCCTCCTTCCCGGCGCCTCAGCAACTACATCATAAAGCGCCCATTAATTTAATTGTATCACAGGAAAAAGACCACCCTGGTCGCGGGCCGCTTGATCTCCACCCTTACGTACCGCGGCGAGGCCTATCCCCCCAGCTTGCTAGACTCGGTTGACAATAGCTGGCGTGCCAGTTATAATCAGGCGACACAAAAATTGCGGCCACGATAGCTGCATCCAAAGACCAAATATGGCGACAGCACCCCGAAAATAGCGATTGACCCCCGTAGGGCAGGTTTCC
>JACQTX010000114.1 GCA_016210585.1 Chloroflexota bacterium | reverse complement strand
GAATTTGGTTTCCTCTCCCCTCGTGGGAGAGGATTAAGGTGAGGGGGTATGACTAAGGTATCACCCTCACCTAGCCTCTCCCATCAAGGGAGGGGGAACGATTAGGATCATTTCTTCACAAGCTCTCAGGTTATCTGCTCCCCCAGTTTCTTGGCCTTCTCGTGAGCCGCCTGGACAGCCTCACTCACCAGGCTGGCGAAGCCCCCTTTTTCAAAGTGGGCGATGGCCTCGGCAGTAGTGCCGCCGGGAGAAGTCACCATACGGCGCAGCTCGGCAGGCGTCTTGCCCGATTTCTCTATCAGGTGGGCTGAGCCGGATAGCGTGCGTAGGACCAATGCCTCCGCTATCTCCCGTGGCAAGCCTATATTGACGGCAGCCTCAACCAGGCATTCTACGAAGAGGAAAACATAGGCCGGTCCGCTCCCGCTCACCGCCGTGGCCATATCCAGGTATTTCTCATCCTCGACATAAATCTCCTGGCCGGTCGCGCCCATGATAGCCCGCACCCATCCCTTCTGCTCAGCAGTGACTTCCGACGTTGCCGTCCATACAGTGATGCCTTCACCAATCTGGGCGGGCGTATTGGGCATGGTGCGGACGATGCATTTGTGGTCAAGTCCCCGCGCTATGGCGCTGATACGCGCTCCGGCCACAATAGACAGCACAAGCTGTGCTGGTCTAAGCTTGCCCCTTAGCTCACTCATCACAGCCGATAGATTCTGCGGCTTGATTGCCAGCAGCACTATATCTCTGTCCTGTATGGCAGCGCGGTTGTCCGGCGTCACGCTAACCGCATATTTGTCCAGCAAATGTTGGCGGCGTGCCTCGGCCACATCGCTGATTACAATAGCCGCTGGCGCAGCAATGCCCTTACCGAGCACAGCCGCCAGCAGTGCTTCACCCATGTTCCCGCCACCGATAAAGGCTAGCCTCATGTTTCTTCCTTCTCTACTGTTGAAATAAGCTGGTTAGTCTTTCTATGGCCATAAGCTAGCACAAAAAAGCTGTGTTGGCAAGAGAAAACGGCTTGACTGCAAAATTCGTGGATCGTCCTTTACCAATAACGGCGCCATAACCCCTGCGCCAATCCATTTGCCAAATCCCCTTGATTTCCCCTATACTCCATTACTGAAGCGAGGTAGTCTATGTCTCTCTTTATCACATTTGAGGGCGGGGAGGGGAGCGGCAAGAGCTATCAGGCCAGGACAATATACCGGAAGCTGGTCAGGCTGGCTGTCCCCGCCCTGCTGACTCATGAGCCAGGCGGCACACCCCTCGGGGAGAGGCTCACCCGCCTGCTCAAGTGGGCGAAGGATACCGACCTATCGCCAATAGCCGAGCTGATGCTGTTCAATGCTTCCCGTGCTCAGTTGGTGACCACCGTAATTAAGCCCGCCCTGGCAAGTGGTCAGGCGGTCATCTGTGACCGCTATACCGACTCAACTGTTGCCTACCAGGGCTATGGGCGTGGCCTGGACATGGCCTTGATTACGGCGATTAACCATGCTGCCACTCAGGGGCTAACGCCTGACCTGGCCATACTGCTTGATGTCCCGGTCGAAATCGGGCTAGCCCGCAAACAGGGGCGCGGCGCGGACCGTTTTCACCGGGAAGACCTCTCCTTTCACCAGAGGGTGAGAGCGGGCTATCTGAAGCTGGCGGCACAGGAGCCATCGCGGTGGCTAGTCATTGATGGGGCAAGGCCCAAGGACGAAATAGCTCGCATTATTTGGGAGCGAGTAAGCCGCCTGCTGGCTTACAGGCAGGACCAATAAGGCTCTCTACCAATACCACTAGCGGTTACCCAAAATTTCTGAGGAGGTGAATGCATGGGTCTGGAGAACGTCAGGCGTGTGGCGGTGGTGGGTGCCGGGAGCATGGGGAACCAGATTGCCCAGGTGGCAGCGCGGGTGGGCGGCTATCAGGTTAAGCTGAACGACATCAATGATGAGATGGTAGCCAAAGGACTGGACACAATACGGAACACCCTGCAAAAGCACTTCGTGGAGAAGGGTAAGCTCACCGCCGAGGAGATGAAGGCGATAGTTGACCGTATCGTTGGCACGGCGAAGCTGGAAGAGGCGGTGAAGGACGCCGATTTCGTCATCGAGGCTGCCGCGGAGAACCTGGCTATCAAGAAGGATATTTTCCGCCGTCTGGATGCGTTCACGGCGCCCCATGTCATCCTGGGCACCAACACCTCGGGCCTGAATATCACGGACATTGCCAGTGCCACGAAGAAGCCGGACAAGGTGGTCGGCATGCACTTCTTCAACCCGGTGGCCGTGATGAAGCTGGTAGAGGTTGCCAGAGGGGCGACTACGTCCCAGGAGACGACAGACATGGCCTGCGAGATGTGCCGCAAGCTGGGCAAGGAGCCGATCGTCTGCCGGGATGTCGGCTGGGGCTTTCTCGGCAACCGGGCCTATGGTGCCATGAGCGATGAGGCTATTCAAATGGTGTGGGAGCGGGTGGCCTCGCCGATGGATATTGACAGGGCAATGCGGCTGGGCTTCAATCTCCCCATGGGGCCGCTGGAGCTTGGCGACCTCACCGGGCGCTGGGGACTGCGCATTGCTTCTGAGGAAGACCGCATCCGGGAGATGGGCGAGGCCAGGGGGCGCGCCCATCCCATGATACGGATGATGGTCCGGGCCGGCTACCCCGGCGGCCCCGGGAAGAAGGGCATCTACGACTTCTGGAATGACGTTTTATCGAAGTGGTAGCGAAGATAAGCTCTAAATGCTAATTCCTAAACGCTAAACAAATCTCAATGACCGAAATTAGAAACTCAAAACCCTACGATTTGGAAGAGAGAACGCTAAGGTTTGCTAAAGAGGTAATAGAGCTTGTAAACGTTCTCCCAAAGACAATGGCAAATATTGAAATAATGAAGCAAGTTATCAGGTCTTCCGGGTCTGTCGGTGCTAACTATATCGAAGCCAATGAAGCACTAAGCAAGAAGGACTTTGCAGTAAGAATCAAGATTTGCCGCAAGGAAGCCAAAGAGAGCAGGTATTGGCTCAGTCTTGTCGAAGTGACGGGAGAAGATGCGGAAAAGAGAAGACAGTCAGCAGTCAACGAAGCTACAGAGCTTATGAGAATCTTTGGTTCCATAGTAGAAAAGACAAAATAGGTTTTGGCTTTTGGTTTTAGATATGGTTTAGAATTTCGTGCTTAGGATTTAGGATTTCATTTTGAAGGAGGCATTTGTGACGGAAGCGGTTATTGTAAGCGGCGTAAGGACGGCTATAGGCAACTTTGGCGGCGCCTTGCAGGACACACCGGTCGTCAAGCTGGGCAGCGTGGTCATCAAAGAAGCCCTGAAAAGGGCGGGGCTTCGGCCTGAGCGGGACGCGGAGGTGCTCAGCCGTGCACCCGCGGTATTCAAGGATGCTGGCCTGATTGACCTGGAGAAGAAGCACTTTGACTGGCCTGATTCCCTCAAGGAGGTCCGCATAGACGAGGTCATCATGGGCAATGTCCTCCAGGCGGCGCAAGGCCAGAATACCGCCCGCCAGGCGGCTATCTACGCCGGCATTACCAAGGAGACCAATGCCTTCACCGTGAACAAGATTTGTGCCTCCGGGATGAAGGCCGTTGCCCTGGCGGCGCAGGCCATAAGGGCGGGTGATGCCGAGGTCATCATTGCCGGCGGCATGGAGAACATGAGTGCCGCGCCCTACTACTTCCCCAAGGCCCGCTGGGGCGCCCGCATGTTCAATGCCGAGCTGGTGGACGGCATGGTCTATGACGGGCTATGGGAAATCTTCAATAACTACCACATGGGGATTACCTCCGAGAATATCGCCGAGAAGTATGGCATCAGCCGGCGGGAGCAGGACGAGTTCGCTCTACTGAGCAACCAGAAGGCATTGACAGCCACCAAGAACGGCATCTTCAAGCAGGAGATTGTCCCTGTCGAGGTCAGAGAGCGGCGGGAAATCAAGCTTTTCGATACCGATGAGCACCCGCGGGAGACCACCCTGGAGCTTCTGGGCAAGCTGCCGCCGGTCTTCAAGAAGGACGGCGGCGTCACGGCGGGCAATGCCTCCGGCATCACCGATGCCGCCGCCGCCCTGGTCATCATGTCCGCTGACAGGGCAAAGGCACTCGGCCTGAAGCCATTGGCGACAGTCCTCGCCTATGCCTCCGGCGGGGTTGACCCGGCTTACATGGGTCTCGGCCCTATCCCGGCGGCAAAAAAAGCTCTCCAGCAGGTCGGGTTGACCCTCAAAGACATTGACGTGATTGAGCTGAATGAGGCCTTCGCCTCCCAGGCTATCGGTGTTATCAAGGAGATGGACCTGGATATGGCCAGGATTAACCCGCACGGCGGCGGCATTTCCCTGGGCCACCCCATCGGCTGCACCGGTGCCCGCATCATCGTCACCCTCATCCATGAGATGGCCCGCAAAAACTACCGCTACGGCCTGGCCACCCTCTGCATCGGCGGCGGCCAGGGCATGGCCGTAGTGCTGGGGAGGAAGTAAAGGGAAACTCGAAATCCGAATCTTGTCCCATTCGTTGCGCTCAGAGTAGGCTCTGAGCAAAGTCGAAGGATCTAAATCCTAAACAAATACAAATGACCGAAGCACTAATGGCTCAAAATGTTTTGGTCATTTAGAGGTTGGGAATTTTGGTATTGTTTCGAATTTCGGATTTGATGCTTCGGATTTTGTCCCGGCTGAGCCGGGCTAAGGAGGTGTAGCATGGCCAAACAGGTCATCAAGGTTGAGTCAGTCCACAAGCCCCTGGGGGACTACTCCCACGCCTGGGCGGCGACCGGGTCCAGGCTCATCTTTGTCGCTGGGCAAGTCAGCGTGGACATGAGCGGCAATGTCGTCGGGCCAGGGGACATCGTCCGGCAGACACGCGCGGCCCTGGACAACCTGAAAAAGGTGCTGACGGCCGCCGGCTCTGGTATGCAGGACGTTATCAAGATGAACACCTACGTGACCAACATCGCCGAGTTCCGGGCGAAGACGCGCGACCTCCGCCGTGAGTATTTCCCGCCGGACTTCCCCGCCGCTACCCTCGTGGAGGTCAAGGCCCTGGCCATGCCGGAGCTCATGGTGGAAATCGAGGCGGTGGCGGCAGTGGGGTAAGGGTTCTTGAAGAAGCCATTCTGGAGCAAACTAGCACGAATCTGATATAATATTTCCAATCACAGAACGGTAGGGGAAAAAATGAGGTTCAAGATTGTCCTGGAGCCACAGGAAGAGGGTGGCTACACGGTATACGTGCCCTCCCTTCCAGGCTGCGTTTCTCAGGGAGAGACTACCCAAGAAGCGATGGCCAATATCAAAGAGGCTATAGAGCTATATTTGGAAAGCCTGGCTGAGCGCGGTCTGTCTCTGCCTCAGGTTGAGGAGCGCGAGGTAGCTGTGTGAGCCGCCTGCCCGTACTGGGCTGGCGAGATATGGTGCTTGTCCTAAGAAAAGCGGGGTTTCAGTTCGACAGACAAAGGGGAAGTCATCTCGTTTATTATCACCCGAAGACCAACCGGACAGTTGTGTTTCCCAAACACAGAGAAATAAAGCGCGGGACATTGCGCGAAATACTCAGGGAAATGGACATTACTGCAGAGGAGTTCCGCAAGCTGCTGGGAAAACATTAGTTACTAAAACAGTAGAGACGATAATTGATCATACCTGGCAAGGTGGGTGAGCCCCACCTTACAGGCCAAGTGTTCCGAACCGCTCATATAGCTGTCCTGCCTGTTTACGTAATTGTGCTAATTTATGGATGTCGCCGTCTGGTGGCATGCATGCACGCAGAAGCCATTTGCTATAATGGAGACGGGCAGCCAGACATGGACATACGCACCGCGATACACCGCCGGATAAGCGTCAGGCACTACCAGGCAAGGACAGTGCCTGACAACCTCTTGCAGGCGGTGATTGCCGCTGGTGAAGACTCCCTGGCACTGGACAACGGTATCGCAGTCCGCTTTCACCTGGTCAAAGAGGGCCAGCTCATTGCCCGCCGGATGACCGTTCTGACAGGGACTAAGTTGCTCTTTGGCTCGGCACCCCATTTCATTGTGGCCACTTCAGAGGAGAAGCCGTTCTTCATGCTGAACATGGGCTTCCGCATGGAACAGCTGATACTCTTTGCCACGCAACAGGGGCTGGGGACCTGCTGGATTGGCGGCATGTTCCGGGAGGCGCGCATCGCGGAGTTTCTCGGCCTGCCGGAAAGGGAGCGGGTGATTGTCCTGACGCCTATCGGCTATCCGGATACCTCTCTGATGGGCAAGGCTGCCCGCGACATCATCGAAGTCGGCGCCAGGAACTTTGGCCGCCGCAAGCCCCTCTGGGAGATAGCCTTTGGCGAGAGATGGGGCGCACCTTTGCCCGCAGATGATGCTGGGCTTCTGGAGGCCCTGGAATGCGCCCGGCGGGCACCCTCCTGGGCCAATACGCAGCCCTGGCGTTTCCTGGTCAGCCCGGAAGGGATAATCGCCATGGCGGAACTCAGGCAGCGCTACCTTAACATTCGCGCCGGCAAGCACTACCGCCGGCTGGACGTGGGCATAGCCATGGCCCATTTCTTCTTGGCGGCACGAGAGATGGGCTGGCGGGGTGGCTGGTCGGTAACCGGCTTTGACCCCGCCGCAATAGCCCAACATTACGCGGTGCCCGAAGACCATGAGGTGCTGTCCATCTACCGCAGGAGGTAGCCAGATGTAGCCATGGACCAGGGAATATGACCTGTCATTGTTCGCACATCCGGCCGCCTGCGGCGCAAGCCGAAACAATCTCCGAATCGTGTGCCAGCGGCAGCCAATCGCAGATTGCTTCGTACGCCACGTGTCCTTTCCCACTAAGTCCAGACTGATGCTATCCAGCTCACGCGTGTGCCGGCACGGCCACTATGTTCTTCAGGGCTGCCAATGCTTTATCATAGTCCGGATGCTGCGTGACCTCTTTCACATATTCCACGTAGCGCAGCATATCAGCACTGTCAACAATAAAAATCGCCCGGCCGAGCAAGCGCAACTCCTTAATCAGCACCCCGTAGGCGGCACCGAAAGCGGCCTCACGGTGGTCAGAGAGGGTCTTCAGGTTTTTGATATCATGAGCACTGCAGTAGCGGGCCTGGGCGAACGGCAGGTCCATGCTGATGGTATAGATGATAACGTCCTTGACCTGGCTGGCCTCCTGCTCAAACTTCTGCGTCTGAAGGTCGCAGACGGGTGTGTCCAGAGACACGACCACGCTGAGGAGCCTGACCTTGCCCCGGCTATCAGCCAGGCGCACCTCGCTCATGTCCGTGGCGATGAGCTTGAAATCAGGCGCCTTCTGGCCCACCTTCAGCTCCGGCCCTTCCAGACTCAACCGCTTCCCTTTCATAGCTACGCTTCTTTTGCTTTCGTCCATTATAACCTCCTCCTTACAATAGATTGCAGATTGAATAAGCTATTAGTCTAGCTGCGTACGCCCCGACCCCTTGAGATAGTAAAGCCTAAGCAGGAAATCCCTTCGGCAAGCTCATAGCTTGCCCTGAGCCAAGCGAACGGGGCAGGGCGAAACAATGCCGAAATCCAAATATAAAATTTCCCAAACATTAGAATTTCGAATTTTCCTTAATCATATCCCGTAAAGGAGTCCCGTTTTAGCTGTGCCGAGGGCACGCCAAGGGCGCTGAGTTGCTCTTCCAGGGCGATAACCATCCTGGGCGGCCCGGAGATGTAAAAAAGCCGTGTCATATAGTCGGGGATAACCTCAGCGACGAGGTCTTTGGTGATAAAGCCGCGCTTCCCTGGCCAGTCACCAGGCACCGTGGGGCCGGATATGACGTACTCCACGCGCACTCCGGGATGACCGCCTGCAATGCTGTCAAGCTCATGACGAAAGGCGATGTCCTCAACGCTGTTATTGCTGTAGAGCAAGACCACTTCAAAGGGCAGATCCTTATCAGCGATATAGCGGAGCATACTCCTGAGCGGCGTAATCCCGATGCCGCCGCTCAGTAAGGCCAGAGGGCGCAGCCTGGCGGGCAGGGTGAAGCTGCCCTCCGGACCGCGCAGGCGGGCCCAGTCACCCGGGCGGAGCACGTTTAGCGCCTGCGAGAAATCGCTGGCCGTAATCCGCTTGGTGAACTCGATGTAGCCCTCCTCCGTCGGGGAGCTGGAGAAGGAGAAGTGGTGCAAGGCCTCTTCACCACGAATCTTGATGGTGAAAAAGAAAAACTGTCCCGGCCGGTAGCGGACGTTCTTGCCCCGGATGGGAAAGCGGAAGGACTTGATGTTCGGGGTGCGCTGGATGACCTCCTGGCATTCGGTCTCAAACTCCCACATGGCACCCTCCTCTATTTACTAATTGGGTCACAATATTCCGGACATGAGTGACAAGTTCGCAATAACCAAGCACCAAACAAAGCCCAATAACCACTTACCGAACTTCACGCTAGCATTAGCAGTGTTTGGAATTTGAATAGTGGTTATTATTTGGTTATTGTATCTTATATCTTGGTTATTTCTTCACCATGCCCTTGGACTTGTAGGCCTACTTTGGCCGCGAATGGGAGGGCACAATCTCATGGCGCAGCACAGCTGCTAGGGGCCGGCCATCCGGCATATCTCCCGGCGCGATGGTATGGACGGTGCCCCGGTGGGCCAGCGTGGAGATGACCGCCAGGTTTAGCAGGTCTGCATCACAGGGTTCCGGCCGCGGGTGAATGGCTACCCTCCCGGAGACCGGATCAAAGGTGCCCCACTGCTCCGCGTCCTCAGCCACCAGGAGGGTCTCCACCTTCCCCCGGCGGGCTTCCGCCAAAATGGTGGCCAGGTCCGCTGCGGTATGTCCGGTACCGGAGAACTCCCGGTATTCCCGAATGGTCCTTTTGCGGTCTCGCTCGAAGATGATCTGCACAATGGGCCAGGCGCGCTTCTGCAGCTCTTCCGCCGTTAGCTCATCAGGGTTGCCCGCAATGCTGCCTGCCACCAGACCGCGGTAGGTGTTGGCTGTGCAATAGATAGCCTGTATGTATTCTACACCAGCCAGGACTAATGGTATGGTTCCTTCTTTCAGTATTCCCTGTCCTAACTCCCTATCAATCATCTGGAAATAGCGCAGGACATTGTTCTTGTTCTCCTCGCTGATTTCCTTGCCGTGAGATGCCAGGCTCTCCTCGGCGCGCCCGGGGGTGCCGATATGGCCGTGGAACTGACGCTGGCGGTCAGCGTCATTGAACTTGAGGAACTCAGCCAGGCTCCGGGGCACACCGGCGGGCAAGGCCACCTCCCGGACACTACGGCGCGTGCATTCCAACAGCCTGACCATCTTCTGGCTGAGGGCCAGGACGTAGTATTTCTCAGCCTCATTCACTACAGCGATGAGGGGCCTGATATGAAAACAGTCGGCAACAACGGTCGTCTCTTTGAACTTGACGGGAAGGCGGTAATGGCGGAAGAAGTCCTCCGAGATGAACATGGCCAGCCCGTCACTCTGCTGCCGCCAGAAAAAGAAATCCTCCCGCAGTGCCGCGGCCGGCGCCAGTAGCTTCTGTGCTGCCGGCGAACGCAACCCTGATGCTGCCAGCCTGTCCTCTGCCTGTCCCAGCAGGTTCTTCAGGCGGGCCGGGTTCTGCTGGACATCCGTGCCAGTCTTGTGGACAGGCATGTAGATGGAGACACAGGTACAGCCACCGCTGCGCTTCTCCGCCAGCTCATTAAACTCAGCTTTTGTAAGCTTGTCCATATTTACCTCCCGTCTTGGCCAATGGCCTTTAGCACCGCCTGGTAATCTGCCAGGCTGCGAAACAGAAAGTCCGCCCGGCGCCGGGCCAGTTCTTCGCTCGTGTGGAAACCGGTGGCCACGGCGATGGACAGGGCATTGAACTGCCTGGCCACTTCAACATCTCGCACTGAGTCACCGATTATCACCACGTCTTTGTTACGGAACTGCCGCCCGGCAAGCTGCCCCGCTTTTTCCATCGCCATGCGGACCATCTCCGCCCGGCTACTGGCCTCGGTGCCGTAGAAGCAAAGCTTGAAATACCTGCCAAGTCCGGTAGCTGCAAAAACCCCGGCCACCACAGCCGGCGAGTCACCGGTATACAGGGCGACTATGTAATCTGTCTGGCCCAACGCCTCCAGGATCTCTTTCACTCCCGGCAGGATATTGCCCGTCCCGTCAGCCGGCATAAGCTCCAGGAAGATGCGGTCATAGCTGCGGGGCAACTCTTCTTCATGCCTCTTGAAGTCTGCCTCCGATATCCTCTTTAGCCTGGCCAACTCGGCGAAAATCTGCGGCAGGCTTTTCCCGGCGAAATCAAGCTCCGTCAGCCTGGCCTTTATGCCGAAAAACTTCTGAAAAAGTCGGCTCGTGGCTTCATCGTGCACAGCGATGAAGTCCACGAGGGTCTGGTCAAGGTCAAAGATAACGAGCTTCATGTCAGCCTGACTACCTGATAATGATAGAGCCTGCTGGCGGGCGATAACATCCGTAATCATACTTAAAGAGCCGGCACAAACCCCGTAATTTTGGCTGGGTCCGGGAAGAAGGGCCTCCAACTACCAGTAGCCTGACACGGAACAGAAATGGAGAAAGCTTTCCACCGCAGGTGCAGTTGACACGATGTAGGGACGAGCGTAAAATATAGGGTGTCTGTGAGAGGAGGCGGGTTATGGCCCTCGTAGAGATGAGTATTGACAGCATACGAGTAAGCCTGATGAACTACCAGCGTGTGGTAATTCTGAAGGAGAAGGCGGCGGAGCGCTATCTACCAATCTGGATTGGTCCGGCGGAGGCGGATGCCATCGCCGTTAAGCTGCAGGGAGTTAGTGTGCCCAGGCCCTTGACACATGACCTGTTACGCTCTGTAATTGATGCCCTGGGGGCTTCGGTTAACTCCATTGTGGTTAGTGACCTGCTGAATGATACGTTCTATGCCAAGCTGCTGCTGAATGTAGATGGGGAAACGATGGAGGTTGACTCTCGTCCCAGTGATGCCCTGGCGCTGGCCGTGCGGACCAGCGTTCCTATCTTCGTTGATGACCTTGTCCTTGACCGGGCCGGCATCCTGCTTGACCAGGAGACGGGCAAACCGCTTGGCCAGGAGAAGGGTGAAGCCAGCGAAAAAGGCAAAGTAGTCTCCGAAGAGGAGATGAAACGCATGTCCGCTTTCTATGATTTCATTAACACCCTTGACATGGAGGATTTCAACAAGCGCAAGTCTTAAAGGTAAAGCAAGAAGGGATTGAAACAGCCTACCGGTCAAAAGAGTAGCGTGACAAGAGCAGACTAAAGGCTGGTCACAAGGGTGATGATGGGCCTTATTCTTCACAGGTGAAGAGTAAGGCTCTTCTGTGAAAAGCACGGGGTCGGCTTGCTTTCCGAGAGATTCTCCCTGATAATAATGAGATGAGGTAACGCGTTTTTTGATATTGGGATTCACAGAGGTGTGAGGTTGTCTGGCGCATAGCGAGTCGCCATTGCGAGCGCATCCGCCGAAGCAATCTCCGAATTGTGTGCCTGCGGGAGCGAATCGCAGATTGCTTCGCTGGCTTGCAGCCGCCTCGCAATGACAAATTGTTGAATATTCCCCTGACAAGGGACTTGACCAGCCGAGGTAGATTTGCTATCTTGCGCGCAGCATGAGCAAGTGGCAGATGGCACTGCGGCTGACGGGTATAGGCTTCTTTATCGGTGGGTCAATCGTAGGGGGGGTGCTGGGCGGGCTATGGCTGGACAGCCAACTCAACACACGCCTGTTCTGGCTGCTCGGCCTGGTGCTGGGCTTAGGCATGGCTGGTTGGGGTGTATATCGAATGCTTTTGCCGCTAGTGGGTAATAACAAGTGAACGAAAAGACTCCGGCGCCTAAGAAGGGGGGCTGCCTCGGCTGCTCCTTTCCTCTTTTGATTGGCCTCAGCATCGTCTTCCTCGGTCTTCTCGTCATCGGCTTTATCAGCGGCCCCCTGGGCCAGAGCTTCCTGGGCGATATTGGCCTACCGGAGTGGCTAAGCCTGCCCCAACCTCACCCCAGGCTTCCCGCCGAGACCATCTTCCATACCCTGGGATTTCCCATCACCAATAGCATCATCGCCACCTGGGTCACCGTGGTCTTCCTGGTCATCTTCTCCTGGGCGGTGACACGCCGGATGAAGCTGGTCCCGGGGCGGCTCCAGGCCATTTTCGAGGCCTTGCTGGGCTGGCTGCTGAGCTTCTGCGAGAGCGTGGCCGGCGAGAGAAACGGGCGGCGCTTTTTCCCCATCATCGCCACCATTTTCCTCTTTGTGCTCTTTAATGCCTGGCTCAGCCTCATCCCCGGCTTCGTCTCCATCACGGCGCACACCGCCGAGGGCGAGACGGAGCTGCTGCGGGGCGCCAACACTGACCTGAACACGCCCCTGGCCCTGGCCCTCGTGTCCTTCATTTTCGTGGAGTATTACGGTCTGCGGTCGCTGGGTTTCCGCTACCTCAAAAAATTCGCCAATTTCGGGCTTTTATTCAGCAGCTTTGGACTGCTCTTCCGGGGCCGGGTGAAGTCCGCTTTCGGCGGCCTCTTCCTCGGCTTTGTCAACATCTTTGTCGGCATTGTGGAAACGCTCAGCGAGTTCATCCGCATTGTCAGCTTCACCTTCCGTCTTTTCGGCAACATGACGGCGGGTGAAATCCTGCTTTTGCTGGTCATGTACCTGGTGCCTTTCGTAGTCGCCCTGCCGTTCTATGGTCTTGAGCTGCTGGTCGGCTTTATCCAGGCGCTTATTTTCGGCGGCCTGACGCTCGTCTTTGCCAGCATGGCGGTGACACCCCATGAGGAGGAATCAGAGCACTGAGATTTGATGGGGGATAGGGAGACAAATCCGAAATTCTAATATCGAAATCCGAAACAAATTCCAATTATCAAAGCACAAATTACAAAATGTTTTGGGTTTCGTATTTTGAATTTTGGTATTGTTTAGAATTTAGGGTTTAGTGCTTAGGATTTAACTGATGTAGGAGGTAAAGAAAAAATGGATCCAGAGGCAGTAAAGTTTTTGGCCGCCGGGCTGGCCATGGGCCTGGGTGCCCTCGGGCCGGGCATCGGCATCGGCATCCTGGGCTACGGTGCCATGCAGGCGCTGGGGCGTAACCCGGAAGCCAGGGGCCCCATCCTGACCAACATGATTCTGGCCATCGCCTTCACGGAGGCTATCGGCATCTACGCCCTGATTGTGGCCATTATCATGGCGATGGTGGTATAGGGAGGCAGCAATGGATGACAGCGGACTCCCCACTTTTATTGCGGTAATCGCTTCGGCGGTCATCATCGTGGGCGTGATTGTGGCCATGGCTGCTGTTACCTGGGCAGTCCTTTTCGCCGCGAAGTAGGTCCTGGCAGTCCCGGGGTAGATAGCCCACCAGGGAGGTGGTATTATGGAGAAGTTCTTCGAAGGACTTGGCATAAGTGTGTCAACGCTCCTGGCACAGACGATCAGTTTTGGCGTTTTGCTGGGACTGCTCTATCTTGTGGCTTACAAGCCGGTGCTGAAGATGCTGGATGAGCGCTCCCGTCGAATAAGGGACAGCATGGAGCAAGCGGAAAAGCTTAAGGAACAGACGGCACGCAGCGAGGAAGAGGTAAAAAAGCAGGTTCAGGCGGCACGAGCAGAGGGGCAAGAGATTGTGGCCCGTGCCATGAAGTCCGCCGAAGAGGTCCGCCTCAAGGCGCAGCAGGAAGCCCGGCAGGACGGGGAACAGCTTATCGCCCGGGCCCGGGCGGAAATCCAGCGTGAGCGTGACGGGGCTATTGACGAGCTGCGCCAGGAGTTCGCTGACCTGACTATCCTGGCCGCGGAGAAGGTCATTGACCGCACGCTGGACAAGAAGGCACACCGGGATATTATTGACAAAGTGTTGGCAGAGGCCCCCACCTTGAAAAAGGGATAGTGCTTTGTTGTGGAAAAAGCGTTACTATTATCCGCTCGTGGTGAGCCTGTCGAACCATCCTTCGACAAGCTCAGGGTGAGCGGTATGAATGGTCTTATTTTATGCTTGTTTTTGTAAGCAAGTAGTCATCTGGAAAGAGGACTGTGGCGAAGAGAGCTTATCCCAGACGTTACGCCCAGGCAGCTTTTGAGCTCGCCTTGGAGGCCGGCGCACCGGACAAATGGTATGCTGACCTGCGCCGCGTGGCGGACCTGTGCCAGGACATCGCGCTCATGGCCTTGCTCCATAACCCAAAGATTACGTTCCAGCAAAAGGCCGAGATTCTGGCCGAAGCTTCTAAGGACGTCAGCCCTCTGATCCTGAACCTGGCCTATTTGCTGGTAGCCAGGGGCAAACTGAGCATAATCGGGAACGTTGTCGCAGAATATGAGCACCTGTGGGACCACTACCGCGGTATCGAGCATGCCGAGGTCATTACCGCGGTCCCCCTGGAGCAAGCGGAGCTACAGAGGCTGGCGGAGCGCCTGACAGAAATAGTAGGACAGCGGGTGGTCGTCACGCCAACCGTTGACCCCAGGATAATTGGCGGCATTATTGCTCGCATTGACGGCGTGCTGCTGGACGGCAGCACCCGCAGCCAGCTGGACAGTTTGCACAAAGAGCTGGCGGCCAGCGCAACGGGGAGGAAAGGGTAAATTCGAAATTCCAATATCTAAACCCTAAACAATTTCTAAATACCAAAATCCGAACTTTGAAACATTTGTTATTTGGATTTTGGTATTGTTTGGGATTTAGGATTTCGTGCTTAGAGTTTTATCTCGTTTAGCAGGGGGTAGCGTATGACAATAAGAGGACAGGACATAGTCTCCATCATAAAAAAACACATCGAGCAGTTCGGGCCTGAGGTCACCATGGTGGATGTGGGCACGGTCATCGAGATTGGGGATGGCATTGCCCGCATTCATGGACTGACGGCTGCCCGCTATAATGAGCTGCTTGAGTTCCCCAATGGTATCATGGGCATCGCCTTGAACCTGGAAGAGGACAGCGTGGCGGCCATTATCTTCGGCGACTACACCAAGGTAAAAGAGGGTGATGAAGTCCGCAGCACGGGACGTATAGCCGAGGTGCCCGTCGGTGACGCCCTGATTGGCCGGGTGGTGGACCCGCTGGGCAGGCCACTCGATGGCAAAGGCCCCATTAAGACGACCCGGACACGCCCTGTAGAGCGGGTAGCGCCCAATGTGACCCTGCGCCAGTCCGTGGACACCCCGGTACAGACCGGTATCAAGGCTATTGACGCCCTTATCCCGCTCGGCAGAGGCCAGCGCGAGCTTATTATCGGCGACCGCTCGACGGGGAAGACGGCTATCGCCCTGGACGCCATCGTCAACCAGAAGGGTGGCGACCTGACCTGCATCTATGTCGCCGTCGGCCAGAAGGTGTCCAAGATAGCCCAGGTGGTAGCCTCTCTGGAAAGCTACGGGGCCATGGCCCACACCATCGTCGTCGTGGCCAGCGCCTCTGACTCGGTGGCGCTGCAATACCTGGCACCATATTCCGGCTGCGCCATGGGCGAAGAGATTATGGAGCAGGGCAAAGACGCCCTGGTCATCTACGATGACCTGTCCAAGCATGCCTGGGCCTACCGGCAGCTTTCTCTCCTGCTGCGCCGCCCGCCCGGTCGCGAGGCCTATCCCGGCGATGTTTTCTACCTGCACAGCCGCCTGCTGGAAAGAGCCGCCAAGCTGGCGAAGGAGCAGGGCGGTGGCTCCTTGACCGCCCTGCCGATCATCGAGACGCAGGCCGGCGATGTTTCCGCCTATATCCCGACGAACGTCATCTCGATTACCGATGGGCAGATTTACCTGGAGACCGACCTGTTCAACGCCGGTATCCGCCCTGCCCTGAATGTCGGCCTTTCCGTATCTCGTGTGGGCAGCGCGGCACAGACCAGGGCCATGAGGGCCGTTGCCGGAAGATTGAGGCTGGAATTGGCCCAGTACCGTGAGCTGGCGGCCTTCGCCCAGTTCGGCACAGCCGAGCTGGACAAGGCGACCATGGCCCAGCTCGAGCGTGGCCAGCGCGTGACCGAGGTCCTCAAACAGGTCCAGTATGCCCCACTATCGGTAGCCAAACAGGTGATGGTCCTGTATGCCGCCATTAACGGCTACCTCGATGACGTCCCTGTGGCTGATGTCATCAGCTTCGAGGCCGGTTTTCACCAGTTCATCGCGTCCCACTTCGTCGGCATTGGGGAGACTATTAGCAAGGAGAAAGAGCTTAAACCGGAGACCGAGGAAAAGCTGAAGAAGGCGATTACGGAGTTCAAGCAGGTCTGGCAACCAACGGCGAAGAAGGAAATGTAGAGGAGATAAATACTAAATACTAATATCTAAATCCTAAACAAATTCAAAAT
>JACQTX010000111.1 GCA_016210585.1 Chloroflexota bacterium | reverse complement strand
TTTCGGATTTAGAATTTAGAGTTTCCGCTTTATGCGGGTTAGGGTTTAGATATTAGAATTTCGCATTCATGCGCTCTCCATTAGTCTCTGCCTCAGGTGAAAGAGGGCGGCAATGGCGGCACGCTCCCTGGCCACATCGGGGTAGGGTAGGGTGGTGAACTTCCGGCTCGTCCTACTATGAGCATCCGCCATGCCAATATAGGCTACCCCGGGCACCGGCCCCTCATAGCCCAGTCCGGTGATGCCTGTCACGCTCAGCCCGATGTCCGCCGAGAACTCACGCCGGGCCGCCAGGGCCATTTCCTCAGCGACCTCGCTGCTGACCGGCCCGGACCGCTTGAGGACTTCAGCGGAGACCCCTTTGCTGACCTTCATCTCATCCGAGCATGCCATCAGGCTTCCGCGGTAATGGCAAGCCGCGCCCTCAGCGCCGGCCAGCATGGCGGCCAGGACGCCCTGCGTGCCGTCTTCCATTGTGGCCAGGCTCAGGCTTCTCATGGACAGCAATCTGCCAGCTATGGCAGGCAAGGTATCGTTATCGTATCCCCAGACCTGATTGTCCAGGATGGCCGCCATCTTTCCGGCCGTGTCTTCCAGCAGACTGCGGGCGTTCTGCCCGGAGGCTATCAGCCGGAGGTGAATGCCGTCCAACTTGGCGTATATGCCGAGGCGGGGATTGTCCGCGTGGAAAAAGGGCATCACCATCTCGTTCACCTTGGCCTCGGAGAGACCGAAGGTCTTGATGGTGCGGGTGATAGTGGCTTCGCCGGGGAAGCGCACGCGCAAACGGGGGACGACATCCTTTTGCCACATGGGCTGCATCTCCCGTGGCGGGCCGGGCAGTGCGACAATAACTTTACCATTTCTCTCCACCCACCAGCCGGGAGCAGTGCCCAGTGGGTTACGCAGCGCGGTGGCGGAAGGGATGAGCATGGCCTGCCGCAGATTGGTGGGCGGCATGTCCCTCCCCAGCCGCCGGAAGAAGGCCTGGATGTCCTGCTCCAGCTCCGAGGCAATGGTGAGCTTCTCACCTAAAACATCGGCTATGCACTCACGGGTCAGGTCATCATCGGTCGGTCCCAGGCCACCGGTGGCTATGACCAGTCCGGCCCTCCTGATAGCCTGCCCCAGGACATGGCAAAGCTCTGCTCGCTCGTCGCCAACCACTGTCACCCGGCCCAGCCTGATGCCAAAAAGGGGAAGCTGGGTGGCCAAATAGCTCGCGTTGGTATCCAGCGTCTCTCCCATCAGCAGCTCGGTGCCGATAGACACTATTTCCGCCTGGTTCTGGCCGGTCATAAGATAGACCTCCAATATTGGGAAACCATAACCTGAATATGTAACGTCTCACCAATCGCCTTGCCTCTCTATTTTCGCCCTTTACGGTGACGATGTAAAGGGTCGTGCTAGATTATCGGGCTGGATTGTCCGTCAGCCCATGTAAAAGTTACAAATTTCTCCAGACGCGGGTTGACAACGGGGTGCTTTAGAGTATAATGTAGGGTTACTTCGCTGGTTGCGAGGCTCTTTTACAAAGGGATTTTTTTGCTCCCGTCACCTAAGGCCCTACCAAAATAGCCATACCGGAGTGGGGGTAGCTCCGGCAGGCAAGCAAGGAGGCAGCACGATGCAGGCTGTTGTTTCGGGGCTACTGGTCTTCGTACTTCTGATGGGTGGTGGGCTGGGGAGTTTCTTTACCAATCTAGCGCAGCTTATTGATTTTGCCAGGGTGCATCCCGGCGCGCAGACGGCTAATATTTTGCCGCCGGATACGGATGCATACCTTACTGTCAATCTCAGGCCGGGCCTGCAACAGCTCGACAAGATGAAACAGGTGCTGAGCGCCTGGCTCGATAACCCGGCCATTAAGACCCAGACCGATGAGCAGGTCAATAAGCTTCTCACCGAAAAGGGCATCAGCATTCAGAATGACATTCTGCCCTGGCTCGGTCCCGAAGCGGCCATCGGCATGACCTTCCTGTCTGTGCCGACAGTAACACCCACAGTGGCACCGGCACCAACACCAACGCCTACCGTGTCGCCAACAACGGTGCCACCGGCACCGGCGTCGCCGGTGTTTTCGGCCGTCATCGCCGGCACGTATGACCGGGCCAAGTCCGACCCCTTTGTCTTCAACAAGTGGCTGCCAGCCATAGCCAGGGACATCGCCCTTAAGACCGGCATCCCGCTGCCCACGGCACCGACCGGCAAGTACCGCAATATTGATATCGTCTATTATCCGCCCGCCAGTGTTTACATCGCCCTGACGGCGGAGTATGTCATCCTCTCCAACGCCCAGTCCCTCCTTGAGGCGATTCTGAACCTTTACATTGATAAAGGTCCCTCCCTGGGCAACACTGATGGTTTCAAGACCGTGCAGTCCAAGCTACCCGGCCCGAAGGTCCAGAAGGCCACGGTGGGCGTGCCCGCCAACACAGAAGGCTTCGCGAGCACGTCCGGACCACCAATTGCCAACTGGCCATTTAACGAGGGCAGTGGTAATGTTGCCCATGACTCAAGCGGCAACGGGCATGACCTGGCTTCTGTAAACGGGGCGGGCTTTGCCGCGGCCGGCATATCGGGCAGTGCCGCTTACCTGGATGGTATTGATGACCGCTGGGAGACGGCTGGCCAGGGTCTGGACGGCATGTCCCAGCTGACCATTAATGTGGCTATTTTCCCCACCGGCATAGTTGCGGGACGGAATGCCGGTATCGTCACCAAATGGGGCCCCGGTGGCACCGGGGATGACTCCTATGCTATTGTGCTTTCTCCTGATGGCAGGATAGGGGTTTCCATCATGGGGAGCCAGCGCGTGGACTTGGGTTCGACTAACCCTGTCCCGCTGAACCAGTGGACCAGCATTAGAGCGGTCTATGACGGTGCCAATCTGAAGCTGCTCATCAATGGCGTGCTGGATGGCTCCGCGCCCGCGGCGGTGGGGCCAATTGCCAGCAACGGCCAGCCGCTCTATGTAGGCCGGAATGACTGGGATGGGCAAAGCCCTGGCACCTTCAATGGCCTCATTGATAGTGTCAGCATTGTCAATAGCGTGCCGCGACCGTGGGGCCGCTATACCGGCCTGAATGTCACCGCCGGCCAGGAGGTCAGAATCAGTGCTACAGGCACCTGGACAAGCGGTGATTGGACGGGTGGTGCGGAGGGGAAAACTACGCCTGGCGTAGAGCAAAGTTTGGCGAACACCAAAATTGCGTTTTCTTCCGACCGTGACGGGAACAATGAGATTTATGTCATGGATGCCGACGGCAGCAACCCAGTCAATCTGACCAATCATACAGCATATGATGTTTACCCGTATTGGTCACCGGACGGTTCCAAAATAGCCTTCAGTTCTAAGCGGGATGGCAATGATGAAGTCTATGTGATGAATGCCGACGGCAGCAACCCGGTCAATCTGAGCAATCATACAGGAGACGATTTTCGGCCAACGTGGTCACCTGACGGCACGAAGATTGCCTTTAACTCTAACCGTGATGGTAACTTTGAAATCTACGTGATGAATGCCGACGGCAGTAACCAGACTAATCTGACCAACAACTCTTCAACTGACTGGACGCCGGCGGCATGGTCACCCGATGGCACCAAGATTGCCTTCGACGCCAACCGTGGTGGCAACGAGGAAATCTATGTCATGAATGCCGACGGCAGCAATCAGACCAATCTGACCAATAGCGGAGGTCTTGATGGCGAACCGGCATGGTCACCCGATGGCACCAGGATTGCCTTCGACTCCGACCGTAGTGGCAACTTTGAGGTCTACGTCATGAATGCCGACGGCAGCAACCCGGTCAATTTAACCAATGATTCTGCCGAAGACTCGGGGCCGGCATGGTCACCGGACGGCACGAAGATTGCCTTCCGCTCCAATCGCAGTGGCAACTCCGAGATATTCGTCATGGATGCCGATGGCAGCAATCAGACCAATCTGACCAATAATGCCGCAAATGACCATACGCCGGCCTGGTCGCCTTTCCCGCTCGCTCCTGGCCCCATGCTGCCCGGCGCCCCCCGCTACAGTCTGATTGGTAAAATCGGGGATGCCCCGCCCTTCCTGGTGGGCGCCAGCTTCTCCGGGATAGCGGCCAATTCCGGCAGTCTCTTGTTGGGCATGAATGATACCCCGGGCCTGTTTGCAGATAATACCGGCAACGTGACGGCTAACGTCACGGTCATACCCACCTCACAGCCACCGGCCATGTTCTACCTGAATGTCAACCGTTTCATGGACATTCTCATCACACAGTCCAATATGAAGGGTGACTATAACGGGGCGGCCATGCTGGCCGTCATGAAGGGTTTTGTCCCGGCCTACATGGGCGGCGCCTTCACCTTCGTTGATGGTGGCATCCGCACGGACTACTACTACGCCCCGCCGGCGGGCGGCGGCGGCTACCCTGCGGGCACTACGCCCGGCAAGACGGCCGCGCTAACTCCGGGGAATGTCCTCGGCTTCTACTCTACCGGGGACATAAAAGCCATGTGGGACTGGTTCAAACCTATCATGGCCAAGCAGTGGCCCAACTTTATGAAGGCTACCGGCGACCCGAATACGCCTACCTCTCTGGATGCCTTCCTCAAGGCCTGGAAAGAGTATTATGGCTTCGACCTGGAGGCGGACGTCTTCTCCTTGCTGACGGGTGAGGTCGCCTATTCCTGGGGGCCCCATGTTGCCCGTGACCCCATCCGCCAGCTATGGGCAGCGGAAATCGCGGATGATGTCCTGGTAGCCAGCAAAATCCAGATGATTATTAGCGGCATCAACAACTACGCCACGAAGACGGGTGGCAACACGCTGGAGCTGGTGCCGCTTACCCTGGAAGGCCTGCCGGTCACCCAAATCAAGCGGGCGAACAGGCCTTTTGACAAGGGCATTGACCCCCACTACGCCTTCGTTACCGTTGACAATACCAAGTACCTCATCTTTGGTCTAAACCAGGCGGCGGTCTCCAGCGCGTTGCGGACCATCAACAATCCGTCTCAGGCCCTGGCACAGAACGGGAGCTACCAGTGGCAGCTTAACAATCTACCTTCGCCGCGGAACGAGCTTGCCTTCTTCAGCATCCCGCAGATTCTGGGACAATACCTGCCGATAATGCCACTGGACAAGCTCTTCGGCACTACCGGGCAAAACCTGGCGCCGGCTATCCTGGGACAGCTACAGTCGCTCGGCCTTACCGAGGTGGCTGATGCCTCCGGCGGGCGGCTGGGCACCGGCTTCCTCCGTGTCCAGAAAACGGTGGCCATGGTGTCCCTTGACCCGGTGAAAGTGCAGAAGCGCATCGGTGATACCTTCAGCGTGGACATCCGCACGGATGAAATCTGGCCGGGCGGCGTCAGCAACATGTTAGCTTCCAAAGCCCTGTTCGCTGATGACTTTGAAGCAGATTTGCCGGAGGGGACTACCTATCCCGCCGGCTGGACGAACATGTTTGCCGGTGTGTCCGGGGCGGTCTCCACCGAGCAGTTCGCTTCCGGGGCTAAGTCTTTCCGGTTAGAGGGAACGACCACTGTGCCGCGGACGGACTTCGTGCCCTTTGTGCCGCCGGATGATTTCGGCTACAGTGCGGCGGTATTCCCTACAGGCCTGGATGATGTAGGGGTAGGCTTCACTGCTGTCCAGGACGGCAACAACCCTTTCTTTAACACCATCGAGTTCCGGCAGGACGGCAAGATTCACTTCAGGGGTGTGGCGGATACCATACTTCAGCCCTACGAACCCGGCAAGTGGTATCGCGTGGCGGCCCGTATCAACCATGTCGCCAACACGGCTGATGTCTTCGTTGACCGTGTACTGAAGGGTGATGACCTGGCCGTCCGGCCCAGGGCTGAGGTGCCGAACGACTTTGGCCTGAGCGTGCGGCGCGGCGTGAGCGCGGCCGGTGTGGCCTACTTCGATGACGTCCGGCTCAGCGTGCCCATCCCCGGCGGCTACCGCAGCACCGAGTTCAGCCTCGGTTTCGCCACCAACCAGCTCGAGCTGATTGATGTGGTCCGCCAGGTTCCGGCGGGCGTTGACTACACGGATTCCCTCGTCACCGAGCCGGCAGGCCGGGTATCATACAACATCACGGTAAAGGATACCTCCAACGCGCTCCTGCCGCCTGCTGGCAAGGTGCTGACCCTCAACTTCCGTGTCAAGGGCGGTGGCGAGAGCAACATGGTCTTGGGGCAACCTAAGCTCACGGACAATTCTGGCGCGCCCATCCCGTCCATCTGGCGGGGCAGCCAAATCAGGACCTATGAGCTGCCGGCCATCGTGAAGACCGTGTCCACGCCGCCTATGGTGGCCATCATGGGCATGTTCAAGGGCGGCTACGGCCCGGAGGGGACCAACCTTATTGTGGAGGTCAATCCGAATCGCAATATCGGCGGAGTGGGCGTAGCCCACGTCCGCGCCAACCTGAAGCAGCTCCTGCTGGGCATGCTGCCGGCCGACTTCACGGTGCCGCCGGAGAGACAGGCGGAGTGGGATAGCTGGCTCAAGTACCTGGAGAACTGGGAGCTCTGGAAGCAGGCGCCGCCACCTTTGCCCAAGCCCATCCCTGGCTCACCGACGCCGGCACCGGCGCCCGCACCCGGGGAATACACCGTTTTCAGCCGCTACTTCAGCCTGTGGGAGCTGCTCGGCAAATCACCGCTTCAGTCCATTATGGGTGAGTATGATATGCAGCGGCTTGTCGCCAGGCTCAAGCTCGGCAATTTCACCATCCCCGTGACCGTGAGCGACTACTGGGGCAACGTGGTCACCGGCCAGGTAAGCCTGAGCATTGTGGACATGCTGCAGGCCTTGAAGTTAGGCTGGAACCTGGTCTCCATCCCGGTGAAGCTGGATGACGCCTTCAGCACATGGCAGGCCATTCTCAACCTCGGTGACGGCCTGCGTGTCAGTGATGCCCTGCGCTATGACCCGGAGCTGGGCTGGCTAGGCCTTGGTCCCACGGACCGGCTGAAGCCGCAGGTGGGCGTCTATATGTATGCCACGGAAAATGACCAGCTTCCCTCTGTCTTCTCTCGCAGTCCCAGCGCCCCGCCGGCGACGGACATGAAGGACGGCTGGGGCCTCTTTGGCGTGGGCCTTTCGCCTACGGAGTGGGATAGCATGCCGGTGAAGGAGGCCATGGCCTCGCTGGAGTTTGATATGAACGGCAACCGCGGCTACAGCGTGGTGGTCAGCCCCGGCACACAGTTTAACTACAACCAGGAGTACCGCTACGTAGATATGTATGGCCGCACCTACTACTATGGCGGCTATGGCTGGAACTTCAAGCAGGACCCGTGGGTCTATACGGTTAATGAGTGGGAAGGCGCGACGCCTAAGACGCTGAAGGTGGGCGGTGGCGCCTGGGTCTTCCGCGAGACGGCCCTTGACACCCTGGCGGGCTTCAGCACCACGCCGGTCACCATGGTGAGCAAGCCGAAGCCGCCGGAGCCAGGGCACGATATCGGCATTGTGCCCCGGTATAACTGGGAGCCGACCACCCGCACGACCTATGAGACATACCAGGCGCCGGCATCATGGCCATGGCCCCCTGGCACCATCTACACCAAGACGTTTGTGAACTACACGGGCAACTTCAGCCCGAGCAAGGTCTTCGAGTTCTACAAGAAGCAAATGCCGCAGTTCGGCTGGCAGCTCACAAACTGGGATGGCCAGATTGACCGGGCCACGATGAGCTTCCATCGGGAGGTCTGGAGCAACAATGCCACGCCGCCTATGGTGGCGAGCTACGATGTCAACATCCAGATTGGCAACTGGGGTTGGTATGGCAATACCCAGCAGCAGGAGATTACTATTCTGCTGGAGCGCTGGGAGCCGGGTGCTGACCTGCCCGATGTGCCCCGCTATGACTGGCAGCCGGTCGCTATGACCTTCTACCAGCAGCTTGTGGACAATAGTGGCACGCACACCAATATCTGGTACCAGGGCAACGTGTATCCGCCTGACGTCTTCAAGTTCTATACTGACGGCCGGATGAACAACTGGAAGTGGGCGATGATAGACGGGAAGTGGTGGAATGATGGTGCCTACATGGTCTTCCAGCGCGTGGATGAGAAGGGCCAGACCAACCAGCTCTTCATCGGGGTCACGCCGGGCCTCATCAAGATTGAGCACCACAAGTTCATTGGCACGCCGCCGGCCGTCTTCTACGATAACGTCTACCTGGACGGCCAGCCGCTGCCCGCCGGCACGCCATTGTGGGCGGTAGTCCTGAATCGGATGTGGCAGCCGATGCCGGCGCCGACTCCAGCTAACCTGCGAGGTATCTGGGGCACTGACAGCAAGAATATCTTTGCTGTGGGCGATGCGGGCACCATTCTCCGTTTCGATGGGAATGTCTGGATGCCGATGGCGAGTGGCACTGCGGCTAACCTGAAGGACATCTGGGGTAGCTCTGGCAACGATGTCTTTGCTGTGGGTGATGAGGGCACTATTCTGCACTATGACGGCACTGTCTGGAGTCCGATGGACGTTGGCACAACTGCTAATTTGCAGGGCATCCACGGCTCAGCGGGCAATGATGTTGTCGTAGTGGGTGACAGTGGCACGGTTTTGCATTTCGATGGCAACGTGTGGGAGCCGGTGCCCGCGGCTACCGCTGACAATCTCGGCGATGTCTGGGGTGGGGACATGCCGCTCAGGCATGTCTTTGTCTCGGCCGCCAGCAGGGGAGCAATTCTCAAAATCGCTGTTGATACGGGGCAAGTGAGCGGGGAATATAGCACATCCATTATCAGGCGTATCTGGGGTGCTTCGCCAACGGACGTCTACGCCACGGGTGCCGGTGGTACTATCCTGCATTATAACGGCACGGCCTGGAACCCGATGACGAGCGGCACTACGGCCAATCTAACAGGTGTTTCGGGTGTTCCGGGGAAGGAAATATTTGCCGTAGGTGAGGCGGGCACTATACTGCAGTTCCGCTATGACGGCAAGGGCTGGGGCCCATTGGCCAGCAACTCGGCGGTTAACCTCACCGGTGTCTGGACAATGCCTGGCAGTGACGTCTTCGCCGTCGGTGAGGGTGGCACTGTCCTGCGCTACGGCTGGGCTGAGGCGGCGCGGTTCCCGGCCCGCACCATCCCCTTCAACGGCCTGCCGGGCCTGCCTCCGCCGGGTGCTTTCCAGACGGTGCCCTTCCCCGGCATGGGCTACATGGTCAGTGTGCCGCCGGATGACCCGCTGACCCCGGCCATAGAGGGCGGTAAGCCGGGCGACCCGATTGTCTTCTCGTGTGGGGCGGGGGGTTACGGGGAGGTTATCTCGAACGAAAAGGTGTACTGGTCAGCGTCTAGGCCAATATACCAGATTCTCACCATTAACACGCCCGTGAACGCACCAACCAACCTGGTGGCGACGGCTGTAGTGGGACCGCCCCCTGCTGTTACCCTGACCTGGACGGATAACTCGGCCAACGAGATGAAGTTCGTCATTGACCGGTCCACTGACGGCGTCAATTTCAGTGTCATCGGCGGTGTGGCGGCTAATCTCACTACTTACACCGATGCTACCGTCGCCGCGGGTACCACCTACTTCTACCGCGTAACTGCGGTCAGCAACACGAACAAATCGCCGCCATCAAATGTGATCAGCGTGACAGTGCCGACACCGCCATCGCCTCTGCCCGCCGCGCCCACGAACCTAACTGCGGTTGCGGGCGGTCCAACACAGGTCACTCTTGCCTGGACAGATAACGCCACGAACGAGACCGGTTTCCGCATTGAGCGGGCGACCGCTGAGACGTTCACCACCGTGGTCATAACAAACGTTGGCGCTGACGTCACCACTTTCACGGACAACACCGTAGTCGCGGGGACCACCTACTTCTACCGTGTTTTCGCCTTCAATGGCGCGGGCACCTCGGCACCATCGAATGTGGTAAGTGTGACCACGCCGGCGGCGCCTCCACCACCTCCGCCACCCGCTCCACCTGCCTCGCCCACTGGCCTTACGGCTATTGCCGCCGGTCCGACGCTGGTCAATCTTGCCTGGGTGGACAACTCGGGCGACGAGACCGGCTTCCGCATCGAGCGGGCGACTGATGAGGCGTTCACCACTGTGGTCACAACAACTGTTGGCGCCAACGTCACCACTTTCAGCGATAATACGGTAGTGGGGGGTACTGCGTACTTTTACCGTGTTTTCGCCTTCAACGCCGTCGGCAACCGCCCGCCCTCGAATGTGGCCACGGTAACAACGCCGGCGCCGTGAGGACAAGGATAGATTCGAAGTAAAGAACGCCATGAAAATGCTGAGGCGAGTTTTGAGTCTGGTGGTAGCCGGGCTGCTGCTGGGGCTGGCATTGCCAGCCCCAGCAGCAGCCGATGTCCCCCAGCTTCCCGCGCTTTACCGCGGGACGGTGAAGGTTCATACCGCTACGGGAGATATTGATGCCCCGGTGAGCACGGTTATTACGGCCTGGGTGGAGGGCCGGGAAAGAGGGCGGATTGTCACTGCCGTGTCGGGCGAGTACGGTAGCCCTCTGGCGCTGATGGTAGGCGGTGAGGTTGACCGCGAGGAGATCGCGCTGGGAAGTTTAGTAGTCTTCTATGTTAACGGTTTCAAAGCCGACCAGACCGCCCTTTTTCAAAATGACCACCCGGAGGTGGTCAACCTGACGGCCACCGTGCCGCCTACCGTGCGCGGTGACGCCAACGGTGACGGCAAGGTGAATGCCGTGGACATCACCAAGGTGGAACGCATGGTAGCTGCTTTGGACCCGGCGACGCCCGGGGCTGATGCCAACCAGGACGGCAAGGTAAATGCCGTTGATATTACGCGTGTGGAGCTGATTATTGCCGGGTTGGGGTAATCCCACCCGCTGAGATAGAGGTGTGAGAGAGGGGCAACCAATGACAGGGCAAAAGGTTCTAAGGATAACTGGTATTCTATTTCTTCTGGTTCTCTCGATTAGCGTTATGCCTGCCGCGGTATCCGGCGTGACAGGCGTGGAAGTGAAGGCGGCGGTGCCGGCGACCGTTCCCCCGGACAGCGATTTTACGGTAGCGATTAACATCAACCAGGTAGAGGGTTTTGACGCCGCCAACTACGATGTCAGCTTTGATAAGAATGTGCTTCGGCTGGACGGTGTTGCTAAGGGAAGAATAGGCACCACAGATATACCGGTTGAGTGGAACGACCTCGGTTACGTAAACAAAGCGGTTATTCGTGTAGTGCATAACGTGCTCGGCCTGAACGGGGTTACCGGGTCGGGTTACCTGGCGGTGCTCAAGTTCCATGCCATTGGTCCTGCGGGCAGCAGCACCACAATAGCTTTCCCTTTCCCGTCGGAGAAACCGCCAGATAGGGCGCTTTCCAGTATCCTCGGTGAGGAGATACCCGTAGCCGCCTGGACAGGCGGCACTGTCAGCGTGGTGGTGAGTGGTGGGACTGGCTTGCCACCGATAACTTTCCCACCACCGGTTACCGCGTCGCCGACTACTCCCCCGCCCACCACTTCACCACCGCCCACACAAGCACCAATACCGACACCTACGCCCACACCCAGCATCGTGGATGCCGGCGGCATCTATACCGAGAAGGCGACGACCCGCTCCGCGGACACGAAGCTTGCCGTCAATATAGACAAGGGGACCAAGGCTTTGACCAGGGACAAAAAGCCGGTGGCCGAGGTCACCGCGGCGGCGGCCCAGGCACCGGCCTCGCCGCCTCGGGGCTTCGGTGGCGTGGGCCTGACCTATAACCTGGGGCCGGACGGTGCCACCTTTGAACCACCCCTAAAGCTCACCTTCACCTATGACCCTGCCGGGCTGCCGGAGGGCGCCGCCGAGGCAGGCATGGTCATTGCCTGGTGGGACACCAGCATCAATGAGTGGGTCCCTCTGGGGGATTCCCGTGTGGATACGGCCACCATGACCGTTACGGCCACCGCATCCCATTTCACGGCATTCACCGTCCTGGCACCGGTGCCGCCGCCACCCGCGCCTATCTTCGCCATCGGCAATCTGACGGTTAACCCGGCAACGGTCAAGCCAGGCGAGGTGGTGACCATCATGGTCACCGTCATCAATAGCGGCAATGCCGGCGGCAGCTACGGCGTTACGCTGAACCTGGCCGGTGTCCAGAAAACGCAGAGCATAGAGCTGGCCGCCGGGGCCAGCCAGCAGGTCAGCTTCACCGCGACGAAAGAGGAAGCTGGCACCTATCCCTTCAGTGTCAATGAGTTGACCGGGACCCTTACGGTGGCAGTGCCGCCACCCGCGCCAACGCCAACACCTGCGCCTTCGCCTGCACCCAGCCCGGCATCAACGCCCGGTCCGAGCCAAACACCTGCTCCCAGTCCCACACCCACGTCCAGCCCGTCAGTGACGCTGACACCGGCGCCCAGCCCGTCACCCACCCCGGCACCGGTGCTGTCAGTGACGGCAGTGCCTAGCCCATCGCCGACTGTCCTGCCGCCTCAACCGTTAGCAACGGCGGTTATTACACCCAGTCCCACACCCACACCGAGCCAGGCGCCGGTGGAAACGCCCTTGCTTCCGGCAGAGCCGGTTAAGGGTAAGGATACATGGCTGTGGGGCCTGATTATTGGCATCGTGGTGGTGGCGGGGAGCGTAGCCGGCTTTCTGGGGGTGCGCCGGAGCAAAGTAACCAGATGGAGGGGTCAATGAAAAGACTATTAGCTATGCTCGCCGTGGTAATGCTGGTCGTCACGCTGGCGCTGCCGGTGACTGCCCTTTATGCCGTAGGGCCAACGGTGACGAATGTCACCGCCACCAATGCCGACGGCAGCTACAAAGCAGGCGCGGTGATTTCCATTGAGGTAACCTTCAGTGACGTGGTTACTGTTACCGGTACACCGCAGCTTACCCTCACTACCGGCCCTATTCCCCGCCTGGTTCCGTATGCCAGTGGCTCCGGCACAAATACTCTCACGTTTAGCTACACAGTGCAGGGGTTTGATAACAGCCCTGACCTGGACTACGCTTCTACCAGCGCCCTTGTCCTCAATGACGGCACGATCAAAGATGGGACCGGCGCCGATGCCGTCCTCACGCTGCCCGCGCCGGGGACGGCCGGCTCGCTGGGGGCGAATAAGAATATCGTGATTGATACCGTGGCACCGATAGTAGTGGCTGCTACCTCCAGCCTGCCTGACGGCAGCTACGCGCCCGGGGCCGTCATACCGGTAATCGTTGCCTTCAGCGAGGTAGTCAACGTTTCTGTGGTTGGCGGGGTGCCCGGCTTGCTCATGGAGACGGGCGCCACTGACCGTGTAGCTACCTACCTCACTGGCACGGGCACCCCGGCTGTCATATTTAGCTATACTGTCCAGGCGGGGGATACCAGTGCCGACCTGGACTACGTAGCCACCGACTCCCTGGCCCTGAATGGCGGCACACTAAAGGATGTAGCCGGCAACGATGCGGTGCTGACTCTCCCTGCCCCCGGGACGGCACAGTCGCTAAGCGGCAGCAAGAATATCGCTATCGGCGTGGCGGCGGGTGTCCAGGTGTCCCTGAGTGCTTTGGCGGAGGTCATCCAGGGCACGGACTTCGTGGTCAAAGTTGACATAAGCACTGTTGAAAACTTCGATGCGGCCAACTATGACATTACCTTTGATCCCACCAAGCTGCAAGCCCTTGATGCGGATGCAGTTACGGTTGGTCTCCAGCCTGATGTCCGGGCCGGCTTGGTAGGCACTACGGCCGTGCCGCTCAGCGTGGCCAATATCTATCGCCAGGGCACCAGTGCCACGGACCCGACTGTCCTTACCATTGTCCAGAATATTCAAGGAACGCCTGGTGTGACCGGCGCGGGCTACCTGGCCGAGATTCATTTCAAGGCTATCGGCGCCGGCACGGCGGATATAGGCGTAGCCAATGGCACGCTCTCCAGCAATATAGCCGAGGAAATCCTCGCTGGCTGGACGGGCACCTCGGTAGCTGTGTTGCCGGGGACAGTAGTGAGCATCACTGCGCCGCAGAACGTGGACCCGGACAGCACCTTCCTGGTCAAGGTGAATATTGCCCAGGTCACTGATTTCGATGCGGCGGACTATGAGATTTCCTGGGACCCCACAGTGCTGGAGCTTGTTGATACCGATCCTCAGACAGCGGGCATCCAGCCTGATGTGCGGGCTGGTCTTATTGGCACTACAGCGATACCGGTTATACCAAATGCCATTAGCTCAGCCACTCTGAAAATAGTGCATAACATGGATGGTTTCGCCGGTGTCAGCGGGGATGGCTACCTGGCCGAAATCAACTTCCGCGTCAAAGGCGACGGCGGGAGCAACAGTCCTATTGGCATAGCCAATGGGACACTTTCTGACAAAAATGCCCAGCGCATATACGCGGCCTGGGTAGGGGCATTCGTGCACGTCACCAAGCCGGCCACCTTTGGCGTCTATGAGCTAACTATCACTCCGACAGAGGTTGACCCCGGCCAGGCGGTCACCATCAGCGTGCAGGCCACCAACAGTGGTGAGGTGCAGGGCACCTATGACGTGGCCCTGAAGATAAATGGCACCGTGGTGGAGACTAAACAGGTCACCCTGGCCGCCGGTGCCAGCCAGCAGGTGGACTTCACCGTTACGAAGACCGTGGCGGGCACCTACGCGGTGGATGTTAATGATGCTACTGGCTCTTTTGAGGTGAGGGGCGTGGCGCCGACGGTAGCCACTCTTGATGCTACCGGGGTTACCGGCGGCTCAGCGACTTTGAATGCCAATATCGGTGACCTGGGCGGCTATGGCTCAGTGGACGCCTCCTTTGAGTGGGGCACCACTTCAGGCGCCCTCGACCAGTTTACCGCGGTGGAAGCGGTAAGCGCCACGGGCACCTACAGCAAGACCATCAGCGTCCTGCCCAGCACCACCTATTTCTTCCGGATTAAGGTTGTTGCCGGCACCTTCACCGTCTTTGGGAATGAGCTTACCTTCACCACGCCAGCAACAACCACAACAGAGATCTCTCTGGTGGAGGGTCTCAACCTGATTGTCCTGCCGACGAAGCCGGTTACTACCTTTACCTCGGAGACTTTACTGGTAGCCATCGCCAATCAGGGTGGCGATGCCGGTACAATCTACGGCTGGGATAAGGCCGGACAGGGCTGGAAATCGCATGTTAAAGGCTTGCCCTTTGGTATCTGGAACTTGGAGCCCGGGCAGGGCTACTTTGTGAAGACGACTAAAGCCAGCACGCTGACTTACGAAGGCACCGAGCTGAGCGTGCCGCCCTACACCTTTGGCCCACGCATCACCAATGTGGGCAACGCCAAGTTCACCGTCTCCTGGACAACCAGCGCGGCGGTGACGGGCTGGATAGAGTACTGGACTGATCCGGCTAACAAGACGGTGGTTTATGATGTGCGCGGTCAGGCCGTGTCCAGCGATACCCATTACGTGAACGTCAGCGGGCTTAGTTCGGGGACTACCTACTACTTTGATGTCATTTCCGGTGGGGTAAAAGATGACAACAGTGGTGCCCACTATTCGGCAACCACCGGTCCCACACTTGGTCCTCCGGGCACGGATACCATCTATGGGCAGGTATTGAAGGCAGACGGGCAAACGGCAGCGGCTGGGGCCATTGTCTATGTTGCCATTAGCGGGGCACAGGCGCTCTCAGCGATAGTAGAAACATCCGGGTTCTGGAATCTGGCTATCGGCGAGGTCAGGACCGCGGACCTGAGCGGCTATTTTGGCTACACTGACGCCACTGCCGTGTCCCTGGATGCCCAGGCTGCCGGAGGGGGCATGGCTTTGCTGACGGCGACTATCGGTAGCGCCCGCCCGGCCGCCAATATGACCCTAAGCCAGAAAGCACCGGTTGACGTGGTTGAGGGCTTGAACTTTATCGTGTTGCCAGGCAAGCCAGCGACGACTACCTACACTTCGGAGACCATCCTGACGGGAATCAATGCTCAGGGCGGGAACGCGACGACCATATATGCCTGGGATAAGCCGGGACAGAGCTGGAAGTCCCATGTCCAGGGACTGCCTTTTGGTATTTGGAATATTGAGACGGCACAGGCCTATTTCATCAAGACCAGCAAGGCAAGCCGCTGGTTCTATAATGTGCCACAGTAGGCCGGATAATCAATGCGGGGGAGGGAACAATGAACAAGTATGCCAGTAGTATTCGCCATTACCTGGCGGTGCTTATCCTGCTATTTACGATGGTCGTCCCGGCAGCCCTGCCGGCAACGCCAGCATTGGCGCCACCACTGCCGCCACCGATAACGAAAAGCAATATCAGCAACGCCAAATTCACTATATCCTGGATGACGCCACAGGCGATGACTGGCTGGATAGAATATGGGACTAGCCCGACCACTGTCACCAACAAGGTCAATGATGTCCGCGGTGGTGGGGTGACTAGCTATACGCACTTTGTTACTGTTTCGGGCAATCTTAGCCCTGGGACTACCTATTACTTTGATGTCATCTCCGGGGGAAATAGAGATACTAATAATGGGGCACACTACACGGTAACTACCGGGCCTGTTCTTGGTCCGCCCGGGACAGATGTTATCTTCGGGCAAGTGTTCGAGGCAGACGGGACAACCTTCGCCGAAGGCGCCATCGTCTATATCGCTGCTGTCGATGGACAGCTGCTTTCCGCGATTGTGGACAACTCAGGGTTCTGGAATGCCAATCTGGGCGAAATGAGAAAGGCTGACCTGAGTGGCTATCTGGCCTACTCGGACACTACAGAGCTATCCCTTAATGCGGTGAAGGGCGCTTTGGGGAAGGCAGCCCAGAAGGTGGCGGTTAGCGTTGCCAGGTCTCTTCCTACGGGTGCGCCAGCTATGACACTGCGGCTAGCGCCAATGGTAACCAACGTCACCTCCACCAAAGCGGATGGCCGCTACAGGGCGGGAGAGGTCATTGCGGTAACCGTAACCTTCAGCAGTGTGGTAATCGTCTCTACCACGGGCGGCACGCCGCAGCTTGACCTGGCGGTCGGCGCCACCGGGCGGAAGATTAACTATGCCAGCGGCTCTAATACTAATACCCTCACCTTCAACTACACCGTCCAGGCGAGTGATAACAGCCCTGACCTGGACTACGTCGGAGCCGACTCTCTGGCCCTGAATGGCGGCACTATCAAAGACGCGGAAAGTACTGATGCCATTCTGACCTTGCCGGCGCCGGGAGCAACTGGCTCGCTGGGCGCCAACAAGGCACTGGTGATTGATACGGCGGCACCGGTAGTGGCGAATGTGACCGCGGCTAAGGCCAATGGCAGCTACAAGGCCGGCGAGATTATACCCATAGGCGTAATTTTCAACGAGGCGGTTGCTGTTGGTGGCACGCCCCAGCTTACACTGGAGACAGGGACGACCGACCGAAAGGCAGATTATGCTGCTGGCTCTGGCAGTGCCACGCTTACCTTCAACTACACAGTCCAGGCTGGCGATACGAGTGCTGACCTGGACTATAGCTCGACCAGTGCACTCACCCTGAATGGCGGCACGATTAGCGACCTGGCCGGCAATTCTGCGGTCTTGACGCTGCCCGCGCTCGGGGCGACCGGCTCGCTAGGCGCCAACAAGGACATTGTGATTGATACTGCCGCGCCAACGGTAACCGGTGTTTCCTCGCCCAAGCCCGATGGTATCTATAAGACGCTGGCGCTCATCCCGATAACAGTGGCGTTCAGTGAGGCGGTAACCGTCACGCCCGGTGCCACGCTCCCGCCTACCCTCTTGCTGGAAACCGGGACTACGGACCGGCTGGCGAACTATATGAGTGGCTCAGGGACCAATACCCTCACCTTTGAATACTTTGTTCAGCCCGGCGATACCAGTTCTGACCTGGACTACGCCTCAACTACGGCGCTGTCTCTGAATGGCGGGACAATAAAGGATGCCGCCGGCAATGACGCCGTGCTGACCCTGCCGGCGCCGGGGTCGCCTAACTCCCTGGGTGCCAACAAAGCCCTGATTATTGATACCAGGCCACCGCCGATAACCATCAGCAATATCGGCAACGCCAAGTTCACCGTATCCTGGCTGACTGACCCGTCTATGACGGGCTGGATAAAGTTCGGGACCGACCCGAACAACCCCGATGGTTTCACGACCGTCTATGATGTGCGTGGCCAGAGCGCCGCCTTCCCCACTCACTATGTCAACGTTAGCGGTCTCAACTCTGGGGCTACCTACTATTTTGATGTCTATTCCGGAGGGATAAAAGACGATAATAAAGGGGCGCATTACAGCGTGACCACCGGACCCGCTCTCGGGCCGCCAGGAACGGACGTCATCTTCGGGCAGGTGTTTTTGTCAGACGGGCAGAGTCTAGCTAGCGGCTGCATTGTCTATATCACTACCCCGCAGGGACAGTTGCTTTCGGCCATAGTGGAGGGCTCCGGGTTCTGGAATGCCAACCTGGGCGAAATGAGAAAGGCTGACCTGAGCGGCTACCTGGCTTACACAGATGACACGGAGCTAACCCTCAATGCGGAGAAAGGCTTTTTGGGCAAAGCGTCTCAGAAGGTCCTTGTGAAGAACGCCAAGCCGGCGCCACCCATGACCCTGCTTCTGGCACCAGCGGTCGTCAGTGTCAGTTCCACCAATACTGACGGTAGCTACAAAGTCGGGGCGGTAATCTCAGTGACGGTTACGTTCACCAATCCCGTCATCGTCACCGGCACGCCTCAGCTAGACCTGGCAATCGGCGCTACGGGCCGGAAGATTAACTATATCAGTGGGAACGGCACCAATATTCTCACGTTCAGCTACACCGTCCAGGCCACTGATAACAGCCCTGACCTGGACTACGTGGCCACTAGCTCCTTGACGCTCAATGGGGGCACTATCAAAGATGCTGGGGGGAAAGACGCTATCCTCACCTTGCCCACGCCAGGAGCAACTGGCTCGCTGGCTGCCAATAAGAACATTGTGATTGATAACACCGCACCTACCGTTGTCCGGGTATCCTCTCCGACAGTGCAGGAGGTGTTCTATCGGGCCGGCCAGGTTGTCACGGTGTCGGTCATCTTCAACGAAGCCGTGGACGTAACTGGCACGCCGCAGATTCAGCTTGAGACGGGCACCACCGACCGATTTGCGCCTTACTCGAGCGGCACAGGGACTGATACCCTTTCCTTTAGCTATACAGTTATGCCTGGCGACACGAGTGCCGACCTGCAATACACCTCCATCAGTGCCCTGTCTCTGAATGGCGGGACAATCAAGGACAAGGCCGGGAACGCAGCCGTCCTCACGTTGCCCGCACTGGCGTCAGAGCCTTCCCTGGGCGGTCATATGGCCATAGTGATTGATACGGCCGCGCCCACGGTGACCCATGTCACCTCGACCAAAGCCGATGGTAGCTACAAAGCCGGGGACATGATTCCGGTAACCGTAACCTTCAGCGAGGCGATGAACGTCACCGGCACGCCTCAGCTTACCCTGGAGACGGGGACTAATGACCGACAGGCGAACTATATGAGCGGTTCAGGTACCAATACCCTTACCTTTGAATATGTTGTCCAGCCCGGTGATACCAGCGCTGACCTGGACTACGTGGCGACTACCTCTCTTACCCTGAACGGCGGCACGATTAATGACCTGGCCGGTAATCCTGCAGTCCTGACGCTGCCCGCGCTGGGGTCACTGCACTCCCTGGCCGGCAACAAGGCCATAAAGATTGATACCCTTGATGTGGTGGTAAACAATGTCACCTCGACAAAGGCGGATGGCAGCTATCCGCTCGGCGCTGTTATCCCCGTCAATGTCACCTTTAACAAAACAGTGAACGTGGACGTCACTGGCGGCACTCCCCAGCTAGAGCTGGCGACCGGTGGCGGCGGGCGAAAGGTTGACTTTGCCTCCGGCTCCGGCACCAATACCCTTATCTTCAACTACACGGTGCAGGCCGGTGATACCAGCGCGGACCTGGACTACAAGGCGAATAACTCCCTTACCTTGAATGGCGGGACAATTAAAGATGGTGCCGGGAACAATGCCATCCTGACCCTGCCGGAGCCCGGAGCGGCTGGTTCGCTGGGCTATAATGAGAACATCGTCATTGACACCGCGGCACCAACCGTGACCAATGTGACCTCCACCGCGGAGAACGGTAGCTACAAGGCCGGAGCGACCATTCCCGTAACCGTAACCTTCAGCGAGAACGTAGTCGTCACTGTGACCGGCGGCATACCGCACATTCAACTGGCGGTGGGCGGCGCCCACCCGAAGGCGGATTATGCTGCCGGTTCTGGCACCAGCACCCTTACTCTCAACTATATGGTGGAGGCCGGTCAGTCCAGTGCTGACCTGGACTATTCCGCGGCCGATTCTCTGATGTTGAATGGTGGGACCATCAAGGATGCTGCCGGTAACGATGCGGTCTTGACGCTGGCAGCGCCGGGCGCGGGTGGTTCATTGGGGAACAACAAGGCCATTGTGATTGATACCACAGCGCCGACGGTTAGTAACGTTACTTCAGCAAAAGCGGATGGCACCTACAAAGCGGGCGAGGATATCGCCATTACGGTAACTTTCACTGAGGCCGTCACTGTCACCGGCGCACCGCAGCTGACGCTGGAGACAGGGACTACCGACCAAAACGTTGCTTTCAGCAGCGGCTCAGGCACCGATACCCTTACCTTTACCTATACCGTTCAGCCCGGGGACACCAGTGCTGACCTGGACTATAAGGACACGGGCGCCCTGACCCTAAACGGCGGGACAATCAAGGATGCGGCGGGGAATGATGCAAGCTTAACCCTGCCGGCGCCCGGAGCGGCAGGCTCACTGGGTGCCAATAAGGCTATCGTGATTGATGCCGTCAAGCCAGTGGTCACCGATGTTGTCCTGAACCCGGCCAGCCCGGTCAAAGAGGGCGATGTTACCTTCACCATCACCTTCAGCGAGGCCATGGACCAGGGCGTTGCCCTGACCGTCACCTTTGGCCGGAACAGTCCTTTCAATGCCAGGGTGGTTACGGGCAACTTCACCAATGCTACCACCTGGGTAGGGAGCTTCACCGTTGCCACCGGATACGATGGCTCACAGACGCTCTCCATCAGCGGAGGTAAGGACGTCATCGGCAACCAGATGGATGCCGATACCAGCCGCGCCTTTGTCATAGACACCAAAGCGCCGGTGGTCGCTATTACTACCCCGCGGGACGGGAGTGTTACTAACGCGGCTACCCAGACACTCTCCGGCATAATATACGATGCGACGGGTGTAGCCTACAGTGCGCCGAATCAGCCGGAAGCCTTTGTTGTCATTAACAACGGCGACCCCCAGCGTTTGTCCCTAATTGACGGCTCCTTCAAACAGGACATACCCCTGGCCGAAGGGCCTAACACCATAAAGGTTACGGCTACGGACAGGGCGGGCAATACGGGCGAAGCACAAATCACGGTAACCCTGGATAATACGGCGCCGACAATTACGCTGACCGGCGCCCCCACGGGCACGGTGAACTACAAGAATGCCAGGATAACTGTTAGCGGTGACGATGTGGTCAGCTACCGCTACAGCCTTGATGGTGGCGTCTTGAGCTGGCCGGTCATGGTGGATACACCCATCGTCCTGGAAGGCCTGGCTGATCGGCAGCACACCGTTGCGGTGATTGGCGTGGATGCCACCGGCAACTGGCAGCTAAAGGCGAATGCCACCACGGCCACCTGGACTGTGGATACCACCCCGCCGGTGGTCACCATTAACGCCCCTGCCGATGGGCTGGTGACCAAGATAGCCGAGCAGGTCATCTCCGGCACAGTGGCTGATGGCACTATTGCCGTCGCGAAGCTGACGCTCAACGGCGTCACGGAAGACATCACGGTTACGGCCGGTGCCTTCAATGTCACCAAGACCATGGTAGAGGGCAAGAACACCATCTCGGTAGCGGCCAATGACGCGGCGGGCAATACCGGCTCAGCCACGGTGACCGTGACACTGGACACTACACCGCCAATCGCTACGCTCACCGGAGCGCCTTCCGGCATCGTAACCAGGAACACGGCGGACATTACGGTAGGCGGCACAGACGTGGTGCAGTATAAGGTCAAGCTGGATAGCGGCGCCTACGGTGAGGCGGTGCCTGTCGCCCAGCATATTCTGCTCAGTAGCCTGGCTGACGGTGTGCATACGGTGTCCGTAGTCGGTATAGATGCCCTGGGGAACGAGCAGACTGTTGCCACCACCGCTACCTGGGAGGTCCAGACTACCGCTCCGTCAGTGACCATTCTCACGCCCAAGGACGGGCTGGTCACCAAGACGGCGGCCCAGAACCTCACCGGCACCGTAAGTCAGGGTCTCACCGAGGCCAAGCTGACAATCCATAATCAGAACAACTACACCGACTTGTTGATAGCGAAACCAGAGTTTAATAGCATTCAGGACGTATTGAATAAACCAGGTGGCGCCAAGATTCGTTCTCCGGGCGGGGTCTCACAAGATACAGCGAAGACCGCTCTTGATAGCTACAACACTGGAAGCTACGTGTTTGTCATGGTCCCACTTGCCGAGGTTTCGGCGGCTTTCCAGGCGGGTGCTATTGATGCCGCGATTATAGCTCCCCCGGCTCTGGGATCAGGACATCCTCTAGCTTCGGTACAACAGATGGTTACCGACGGCCTGAAGATACTGCCCTGGAGTAGCCAGGCTATCGCGGCGGTCACTGGTCAGTTCGTTAGTTCCTGGGCAAGCGAATTACCTGCTAATACCTATACAGGACAGACGAATGCGATTCCTGGATATTCTCTACCTGTGGCGATATTAACAGTCACCGGCGGCAGCTTCAGCCAGGCAATCACGCTGGCGGAGGGCCAGAACACCATCAAGGTAAAGGCGACCAACACCACAACGCCGCCCAAGACTGGCTCGGCCGTCATTTATGTCACGCTGGACACCGCGGCGCCGGCGGTAAACATTACCTCGCCCGCGAATGACAGCACCTTTAATGTCGCTTCCCAGGTCGTGACGGGCACAGCGACTGATGCCTTGTCGGGCATCCAGAAGGCGGAGCTGACGCTTAATGCCGGTGCGGTGCAAACGCTGACGCTGGGCGCCGGCGGCGCCTTCAGCAAGACGCTGGAGTTGGCGAGTGGCGCCAATACAATAGCGGTCTCCGCCACTGATATGGCGGGCAACGTCACCACAGTCCAGAGGACGGTCAACCTCAACACGGCGGCACCGAAGCTCACCTCGCCCGCTAGTGGCGTGAGCACCACTGATAATACCCCGACCTTCACCTGGGAAGCGGTGACCGGTGCCACTAAGTCCCACATCCAGATAGCTTCCAACAAGGGCTTTACCCAGGGGCTACAGGAGAATAATAACCTGGCTACCAATACACTGACGGTGGGCGCGGCGCTGGCTGATGGCAAGTGGTTCTGGCGCGTGCGCTGGGCGGATACGGCAGGCAACTGGTCAGCCTATTCAGATATCTGGTCGCTGACTATCAGCACCAACCCGCCGGTGGTGGCTATTACGGCACCCGCTGACGGGACACCTTCACTTGCTGCCTCTGTGACGGTAACAGGCACGGTCACCTCTGCATCGGACGTCACCGTGGCTACCCTTACCGTTAACGGCGTGTCACAGACCGTACCGGTCAGCAATGGTAATTTCACCAGGGCCGTTACGCTGCGCAAGGGTGCCAACAAGATAGTCACCTCTGCCGCCAACCTGGTGGGCACGGGAATCTCGGCGACCATCACCGTTACCTACGCTACCAGACCGGAGGTAGAGATTACCGCACCGTCGGATGAGACTATCTTCACCACCGCCGCGCAGAACGTGGCGGGTAAGGTTGACGACCCGGCAGCCCAGGTCATCGTCATCTTGAATGGACTTGACCAGGCGCCGGCAGCCACCGTGGACGGACAGGGCAAGTTCACGTATCCGGTGACTTTGCAGGAAGGCAAGAACACCATCCAGCTCAGGGCTACCAATGCCGCCGGCATCGGCACTTCTGACGTCATCACCGTTACTCTGGCATCACAGGCACCAAAGGTGGTCATCACCGCTCTGCAGAACGGGGACGTTGCTCTGCAGAACGGGGACGTCACCAAGACGGCTGAGCAGCGTGTCACCGGCAAGGTGACCGCAACAGTCGGGATTAAGTCAACCATCTTGAAGCTTAACGGCGTGGAACAAACGGCAGCGGTTACCCTTGAGGCGAACGGTGAATATACCTACCCGATATTGTCCAAAGACCCCCTGAAACTTGCCAATGGCACGAACACCATTGAGGTAATTGCCACGGACATAGCGAATAACGTCGGGTCATCCGGCGTCTTCACCGTAACCCTGGATACCGTCCCGCCCAAGGTCTCCATAAGCTCGCCGTCTAACAACTCCGTCACAAAGGACACCGCGCAGACGGTAAAGGGCACGGTTCTTGATGCCACCGTTGCCACGGTATCAGTTAAGCTGAACAACGTTGATGTGCCCGGCGTGACCTTCGCCGGCGGTGCTTTTAGCGTGGATGTTACCCTGGCACAGAACACGCGCAACACGATTGTAGCTGAGGCGACGGACAAGGCGGGCAACAAGGGGCGCAATAGCATTGTGGTCAAACATGATAATACCAAGCCAGAGGTTAGCATTACCTCGCCCACCAGCGGTCAGACCACCAGTAACGCTTCCCTTACGGTTACAGGCAAGATTAGCGATAACAACATCACGCAGGCTACTCTGAAACTAAATGGCGTGGAGCAGGCCAGCAAAGTAGTCGTAGAGAATGGCAAGTTCGGCCAGACTATTACGCTCTCGCCGGGTGCTAACTCCATCGAGGTGCTGGCCCAGAATGCTGCCGGCAACTGGGGGAGTTCGGGCGTTGTCGTCATCACCCTTGACATAACGCCGCCGGAGGTCACCATCACCAACCTGCGGGATGGCCAGCAACTGGGTGCCACGGAGTTCACCATTGTGGGCCGCGTTGATGACCGGTCTATTGCCAGGGCAATATTGACGGTGAACGGCGTGGACCAGGAGGTTGAGGCCAAGGAGGGCAGCTTCGGCAGGAAGGTAACCTTTATAGGCCAGCAGTATAACACGGTGCTGGCCTCGGCGACCGATGCCTACGGCAACAAGGGCTCTTCCGGGACGAAGACCGTCTTTGTCCTCATCGCCAAGCCCATTGTGAACGTGGTCACGCCTACTGACAACTTCACCACCAACATTAGCGCAGGCTTGGCAGTTTCCGGCACGGTGACCAATGTGCCGCCCAATACACAAATACCCGTCAAGATAACTGTCAACGGTGGGATACTACCTAACGGTGAGACCAGGGATACCTTCACATCACTGGATGGTAAGTTTGGTGCCACCGTTTCCCTGCGGCCCGGTGCTAACTCGGTTGTGGTCACGGCTACCTTCCAGAACCAGATGGGCAGCTCCGGAGTCATCAAGGTGAAGCTTGACCAGGTCGCTCCAAAAGTAACGCTGGATACGCCACGTCGGGGCACCATAGTCAAGGTGGCTGAGGGCGCGAACATGGCTGACCCGGTGGATGTGGATGTGGTGGGCAGGGTGGATGACCCGGCCATCACCACGGTCAATGTGAAGGTCAACAACGATGTTTATAGCGTCCCGGTGGAGGCCTTCGCCTTCAGCCGGACGGTCCCCTTGACGCAGGAAGTGAACACGATTACGGTCACGGCAACCGATGAAGCCGGCAATACCGGCACGACTGATATCATAAACCCGGTAACACAACAGGCGGAGCCGGTAACGGTAACCAAGAAGGTCAGCACCCTGAATGTGACCGTCACCTCACCGCCGAACCAGCTGATAACCAGTGTCAAGTCCCTGCAGCTTGTCGGCTCCATAGACGATAAGGATGCTCAGGCTACTCTGGTCTTAAATAATGGTGCAGCCCAGCCCATCACGCTCACAAAGGACGAGGCCAACAATAAGGCCAACTTCAGCCAGGTGTTACAGCTCGTCGAGGGCAAGAACACTATTGAGGTCAAGGCGACCCTCGGCCAGCTGACCGGGACTTCCGGCATCATCACCGTCACGTTGGACACGACCAAACCCGTCTTGAAGCTCGGTGTGAGTGACCCGACCGACCATATCTTCATCTGGGTCACCTCCAACGAGGCGCTGCAGGGCGGGCCGGTGGTCAGGCTGACTGGTAAGACCATCGGTAAGGTGAACGTTGACGTCATCGTGGAGATGACGCTGGTCAGCGTTGACAGCGTCTATAAGTGGACGGGCACCTACCCGGCAGAAGGGACCCTGGTTGATGGCAAGTATAAGGTGGATGCCTGGGGTAAGGACCTGGCCGGCAACATCGGCATTGACCCGGCTACCTTCACCAAGGAAAGCCTGACCACTACGAACAATGAGTCCACGGTCGACACGGAAAGCACCACACTCACCATCACGACCACTGACGCGGTAGAAGACACGGCCATCTCCGTCACGCAGCACATGAGCAATCCGGCGGAGAACACATCCGGGGTCGGCAACACCCAGGAGGTCGGTGTCTTCGTGGAGATAACCGCTTCCAGCGAGCTGCGGAACAAACTGCAATCGGCCTACATCCGGGTTGACTACGACGAGAATGAGGTGAAGGCCCGCGGCTTGGATGAAGCCAGCCTCAAGCTCTACCTGTGGAATACCAGCACCGGTAAGTGGGAAATTGTGGCCGATAGCGGCGTCAACACGGCGGCGAACTACCTCTTCGGCACGACAGACCACTTCAGCCAGTTCGGTGCCTTCGCCGCACCGCCGCCTGCACCTGTCGTTGTCGGAGGGTTCCCGCCACCTCCACCGGCACCGACTACCGTTAGTCTCACCGGGCTGAGCGGTGCCGCCGACCTGAAGGTTGACAGCAGCGGCAAGGTGGCGAGCGACGTTTCTCTCAAGGATAAAGACGACGTTATCGCTCTTGCTGTTCCGGCTAATACCAAGATGCTGGACAAGACCGGGAAAGCCCTGAGCACGCTGACGGCTGCTGACATAGCCAAGCCGCCGCCACCGCCGGCGGAGAGCGCCATTGTCGTCTCTTACGACTTCGGGCCGGACGGAGCTACTTTCGACCCGCCCATCACGCTGAGCTACAAGTACGACCCGCAAACCCTGCCCGGTGGCGTGGACGAGAAGACGCTGTATATCGTCTTCTGGGATGGCACCAAGTGGGTGACGCTGGAGAGCGCAGTGGATACAGTGGCGCGCACGGTTTCGGCCAAGGTCAGTCACTTCACTACCTTTGGTCTCGCCGTGAAGCTGCTGCCGAAGCCGGCGGCCTTCAGTGTCAGCCAGCTCAGCGTCAGTCCGGCGGAGGTTGCGGCGGGCGATAATGTCACCATCTCTGTCCTGGTAACCAACACCGGGGAAGTCAGCGGCACTTACTCGGTCAAACTGCTGGTGAATGGTGCCGTTGAGAAAACGACTGATGTGACCCTGGCCGGTGGGGCTTCGCAGACGGCGGCCTTCACTGTCAGCAAGAGCGCGACCGGCGTCTTCCGCGTGGAGATTGCCGGGACCAGCGGTGCCTTTACGGTGAAGAGTGCGCCGACGCCCACACCCACACCCACACCGACGCCCACACCTGCGCCGACAGACACGCCGGCGCCCACACCGACACCCACTCCCACCCCCACGCCGGCGCCGACAGACACGCCGGCGCCCACGCCAACACCGACGCCCACTCCCACGCCCGCGCCAACACCGACGC
>JACQTX010000109.1 GCA_016210585.1 Chloroflexota bacterium | reverse complement strand
TAATGGTCGTGAATACCGAGTATTTCTTATGGGCGTCACATCCTGTATAATATTTCATGCTGCGATTACTCCTCCTTTTCTATTTTTCGTTACCACCAATATTTTAGGAGAATCGCAGCGTTTTCATATAATCAATGACAGTCTGATTGGCTATTGTATCTGGGCTATTTCTTAGTCCGCGGCTAGTGTCCTTCGTGCATCTCCGGAGTTTTGCCCACATACTTCTCCGGGTCGGCATCAAAGACCCTCTTGCAGCCCGGGGCACAGAAATAGTAGGTTCTGTCCTTATAGCGAGAGACTGCCGCCGCCTTGTAGTCTTCCAGTGCCATGCCGCAGACAGGGTCATGGATCACAGCACCGGCTTCCCGCAGCCTGCCGTCCTCAAGCCAGACCACGCGGTCAGCGACGTCCTTAATCCTCTGATCATGACTGACAATGATGATGGTCTTGCCCTTCTCGCGTGCCACGTCCCTGAGCAGCCCCATGATTTCATGCCCGCGCTGGGAGTCCAGGTTAGCGGTAGGTTCATCCGCCAGGATAAGTGCCGGGTCGTTGGCGAGGGCGCGGGCGATGGAGACGCGCTGTTTTTCCCCGCCGGAAAGCTGGGACGGGCGGAACTGAAGCCGTTCCCGCAGCCCAAACTCGCCGAGCAGCTCTCTGGCCCGCCCGGAGGCCGCTTCACCCTTCCGGCCGCTCAGGTTCAGCACCGTCTGCACGTTTTCCGCGGCGCTCAGCGCTGAAAGCAGGTTGAAGGACTGAAAGACAAAGCCAACCTTTTCCCGGCGTAGCTGCGATAGCTCGCCATCAGCCAGGCCGGAGATGTCCCTTCCGTCAACATGGATTGTCCCGGAGGTGGGGCGGAGCAGCCCGCCCGCCATCAGCAATAGCGTGGTCTTGCCGCTGCCGGAAGGCCCCATGACCAGCACTATCTCCCCCCTGGCTACAGATAAGTTCAGGGCGTCAATGGCAGTGACCTGCATCAGGCCAACATCGTAAAGCTTGCTAACCTTTTGCATCTCCAGCATGGGGATAATTCTGTCTGGCATAGCCTGACTCCTAATCTCAGCTCTTGAAGACCACCGCCGGGTCAATGCGCACGATGCGGCGCACCGGTATGTAGGAAGCCGCCAGGCTCATCAGGACCGCCAGCCCGAAGACGCCGGCCAGGGCGCCCGGCTCGATGGAGACCACGAAGCTGGGCACCAGGTCCTCCGCAAGATAGGTGACGGCAAAGGTGAGGGACAGTCCCACCGCGTAGCCCAGCACCCCGGAAATCAGTGCCTGCTCAAAGATGACCCGGTAAAGCTGCCAGTTGGTGGCACCGACGGCTTTAAGCACCCCGTATTCTCTTGACTTCTCCACGGTAGCCGTATATATGGTCAGCCCGATAACGGTTACGCCCACGCCGAAGCCGATGACCACCAGCACCAGGATAATGGGCAGAAAGGCGTCTGTAACGGCTTTGCTATTCGTCGCGGCGAAGATGTTTTTCTCGATGGCTTTGATGCCCGGGATGCCGTTGATTTCCCGGATAACAGCGGCTTTTTGGGTCGGGTCGCCTAACTTAATGGGCAGGAAGTTGGTGAAGCCGGCCATTTTCAAAATATCTTCGGCATCATGGTGGGTAACAAAGGAATACTGGTAAAGCATCATATTGCCCTGCTCCGAGATGCCGACCACCTTGAAATCACGCCCCAGAATTCTGATAGTATCGTCTATCTTCAGTTTTTCCTTCTGGGCGAAGACCTTGTCAATGATAATCTGTCCCCGTTCCGGCGTGCTGGCGCCGCGCACCACTCGAATGGGACCGCCGGTCTTGTTCTCCGTATCATAGCCAATCAGATAGGTATGCGCCTCTTCTCCGTCTATCTCAAAGGAGACCTGCCGCCCCAGTATGCCCCACGCCTTGTCAACTTCCGGCAGGGCCGCCACCTTATTTCTCATCTCGTCAGGCATCAGGGAAATACCGTGGAACATATCGCCGGCCCCAGCTTGCATCACCCATAGGTCAGCGTCAATACTATCAACATAGCCTGCCGCCGACCGGCTGAAGCCCTGGTAAAGGCCGAGCAGGACCAGCACCAGCAGCACCGAGAAGGCGACACCGCCGACGCTTATCAGCAGCCGTGTCTTCTCCGCGAACAGATTTCTACGGCCTATCGGGACCATATGCTCTTTTCCTCACATCAACAGGTTGGCCAGAGGAGGGAATCTGACGAGGCAAACCCCCTCCCCCGACAGTGCTTAACCTGGCCAAAAACAAGCAAACCGGCGCTCAGCAGTCAGCTTTCAGTAGTTGCAACATGAGCCGATGGCTGACGCCTGATTGCTGATAGCTGGTTAGTGCCCCTTGTGCATCTCCGGCTGTTTGCCCAGGTATTTCTCCGGGTCCTTATCGAAGGCTATCTTGCATGCCTTGGCGCAGAAATAGTAGGTCTTGCCCTTGTAATCAGATTTAGCGGCGGCGGCCTTCTCATTGACCTCCATAGCACAGACCGGGTCTTTAGCCATTTTCATTTACCTCCGATTAATCTTGGTTGGGCTAGTGCTGACTATACCTCGCCGGCGAGGATTTTCTGCTTCAGGACCTCCCACTCGCTCGTGGGCAGGACACACAGGTTGCCCTCCTCGCCAATTTCCACATGCTCGTCAGTGATTTTCACCACCGGGCAGCAGGAACCTTCCCGACACAGCGTCACAATCTTCATCTTTTTCACCTCCTTTCTCTAAATCTGCTTCATTGCCCATGGCACCAGGGAAAAGGGCAGGTTATCTAGCTGTGGCTACTTCTTTCTTCTGCCACTTTCGGGCGGGCTGGCCGCGTCAAAAGGTAGACCATCATGCCCAGGGCCACCGCGAAAACGACAAGAGCGACAATCTGGGCCTGCTGCAAGCCCCACGCCGTAATCGTCTCCTGGCGCACGAAGGTGAGAAAGAACCGGGCCATAGAGTAGAACATGAGATAGGTCAAAATGAGCACACCATCCTTTTTGACGTGGCGACTGAGGTAGAGCACCAGGCCCAGCCCGATGGCATTCCATAGCTGCTCATAGACCGGATAGGGATGGGTGGGCACGCCGGCCAGCTCCGGCGGTATCATGGCACCCGGGTGCACGTAGATGAAGCCCCAGGGCAGGTCAGTCAGGCCACCATAGGCATCACCGTTCACAATGCAGCCGAACCGCCCGATGATGTGGGCCGTCAGCATGGCCGGTGCCAGGCTGTCCAGCAGCTTGACGAGGGGCAGGTGCTTCAGCAGTGAGTAGATGATTATCACCGCGCCACCGCCGACCAGCGCTCCCCAGATAGCCAGGCCGCCCTGCTGGAACTGGAATATCTGGCCCGGGTTCTGCCCGTAGTAGTCCCAGCGGTCAATGACATGGAACAGCCGCGCCCCGATAATACCGACCACCACCACCCACACGGCAAGGGTGTAAATCTGGCCGCTGTCAATCCCCCTCTTCTTGGCTTGCTGCACCGTTATCGCTATGGCGGCGGTGATAGCCAGCAGTATGGCCAGGCTATACCACCGCAGCTCGAACATGCCCAGGTGAAAAATCACCGGGTCAATGTTTATCACAATGCCATTCATACGTCCTCCCACACAAGATAAAGCCTAAGCACTAAATCCGAAATCCGAAACAATACCAAAATTCAAAACCACAAATGACCAAAACGTTTTACACATTAGTGCTTCGGTATCCGGATTTCGTATTTTCTCTTTCCATCCGCAATCAAGTTCATAACCTCCCCTGAGCCTGCCGAAGGGACATGCTTTGCGGAAGATCTTAATAAGCAATTAGACCATCTGCCTCTGCCCCAAAGGCAGGAACATCGGGACTTGTCGCTTATACTCCAGGTATTTATCATTAAAGCGGGCTTCCATCTGCCTTTCTTCTTTCTGGGCCAGTCGGTAATACATGAACATCAATATTGGCCACATAGCAAGGGTGATGACTGTCGGCCACTGAATAAGCATCCCAATGGTAATCAGGATGAGAGCCGAATACTGAGGATGTCTCACCCGCTTATAAAGCCCTGAGGTGACCAGGTCACCATTGGCCTGGTATATCTGCCGCCAGGCCCGGCCCATGATGAATAGGCCCGCCAGCATCAGTGCCCCGCCCACTGCCATGAAGACTGCGGAGGCGAGACTGGAACCCCCAGCTAAGACGGCCCACAGGTTGCCGCTTAGATGACTGAAGGGATTGGTCACCGGATACTGGCTGCCCAGCAGCGAGGTAAGCAGGTATATGGTCAGCGGAAAACCATACATCTCGGTGAACAGGGCTACCACAAAAGCGCTGAAAGTGCCCATGGAGCGCCACTCCCCATGCCCTCTCGGCCTGAGAAAGCTGACCACAAAAAAGATAAAGATGGCAGCGTTAATGGCCACCGCCAGCCATATCCCGTAAGCATAAGATTCCGACATAAAGTCACCCATCTCCAGTTACACCCGGTTCAATGCTGATGTCCGCCGTCTTTCCCCATACCGCGCATCATCACGATGTGTAATACGGGACACAAAAGCAGGACACCCCAGACCAGGTAGTTGCCGGGAACGCCAACGGCCCACAGGACCCCCAGGATGGCCAGGGGGATGAGGCAGCACAGCAGCATGATTAGCCCGTGCTTCCCCAGGCCTTTGCGCTCCGTTTCTTTTGTTTCCACGGTTGCCTCCCGAAAACTAACTTTCCGCTCGCTTGATAACAACGCCGACACCCTGCACGCCAACAACCCGGGCATTCTCACCGGGTTGAAAGATGTCACTGGTGTAGGCGCTCCACAGCTCGCCGCGTCCGCGCACCAGGTACTGTGCCGGCTCATGCGGCGCCAGGCGGGACACCACCTCCACTTTGTGTCCCACCAGACTGCGAAAGCCATCCTTTACCGGCTGCTTCATCGCCTTCATCACCACCCAATAGAGCAAAACGGCAAGTAATAGAATAACCAGGTTAATCGGCAAAGCATAGCTGAGGGGCAGGAGCCAGAACAATGGCACCCCCAGCACAGGCATGGCCAATATTAAGTGACACATTTCACATTCCCAATTCGATAAGCCATGACCAGTCCAGCTTTCAGCGCTCAGCCTTCAGCTATCAGCTGACTGCTGATTATTGCTGATAGCTGGTAGTTAATGGCAGAGATTGCACACGGAGCGGCCGCGGTCAAAGGTATATGCCTCCAGAACGTTGTCCGAGCGGTATTTGCCCTTCACCACCAGGTTATCGCCAGGCTTAAAGGTATCCGGGGGCATACCGGCATATCTGACCGGCAGCCTTGCCTGGCCATCAGTCAGCGCAAAGCTGGTTATCCGTGCCTGGCTGTCCCACTTCACCGAGCCGGGGGCTACCTTGCCGCCGATACTCACCTGCTGGTCCCGCAAGGAATCAGCTTGCGATATGAACTGGCCTACCGTGATGTAGTCAGTCCCGGTGTGGGCGAATAGCGAGTATCCGCCGTAGATGATACCGATACCGACTACTATCCAGACTGCCAGAAGCCACTTCTTCCTTTTCTTCACCGCTAACCCCTCAAACTCTAAAACATCGTTATGAAAAAAGCTGCCACCAGCAACACACCGGCCGTAGCCATAGCCCCTTTCTTAACGCGGCCCATGTGCCAGGACCAGCCCGCCACCCGCGAGCACAGGTTGTGTCGCTGGATGGTTTCCAGCATAATGGTGATGCCGACGATATTGGACAGCACCCCGGCGATAATAAAGAAGGTCTGAAAACGCACCAGGACCGCGGCCAGCCCGGACAGGCCCAGGAAGGGTAGCACATCGCTGAGGTGGTGGGCACAGCAGGCCAGCATGGAGCCGGTGGAGACCCCGCCCGAGGTAGCTACCGAGCTGGTAGCGGCCACACGGCGCGCGTGCATGGCCTGCCGGATAAAGGAGAACAGCCCCACCTGTATGCCGAACCCGCTGACCAGTGCCAGCACCCAGTACCACATGGACAGGGCTTGCTGCAGGGCGTGTGTGAAGCCCTGTGCCAGGCTGAGTATGCCCAGGTAAATCCCCAGCAGGACCAGCCCACCGCCGACGCCAATAAGGATATGCCTTCTTATAGCTGCCACTTAAGGACCCTTTCCGGGACACCGGCGATGTTCTTAATAACCATTTCTACATATTTTGCCTGTCCCTGGGTGACCGAGTCAGGGAGAGGGAAGACCAGCGTTCCCGAGCGGTGGTGCCCGCCTGAGGGGGCATTCCACGAGGTAGGCGAGTATTCCTTGCCGGTATCATCCCGCAGCACGGCCAGCTTCTTCAGGTCATACTGGTCCAGGTCCACCGAGTGGGTGTCCATGACCACGTCAAATGTAAGCGAACCTCCGCTGGCCCTGGCCCATTTGACGGCCACCGTAACGGCAGCGGCATCGCTTGCCTGGGTCACGCCATTGGTTGGCCCTTTTACCGAGCCTGTAGCCGTTGCCTGTGGAGCAGTCGGTGTGCTCCCCTTTCCGACAGGCTTAAACCCGGAGGAACACCCGGCGACAACAATTACCACTGCCAGAATGGCAGTGCTCAATAGCATCATGCGGACTAGCTTGCTCATCTTTACCTCTTAGAAGACCTTGACGGACTCGCGCAAAACGGCGCCGGGGTTACCCGCCGATATCGTCAGCCAGATGACCCTGGGCTCCGGGGCGCTCATGGCGTAGAAGTAGTGCTGGCCGCCCGGGCCATCGGTCTGGAAGACCTCGCGTCCCTCAACCGTTATCTTCCGGGCGTTGCTGAAGGGGGTATTCCCTTTCCCCTGCTGGATACCCTGGTACATGCGGTTTATCAGCTCGGTGGCGTCCGCCGCGGACTTCGTCTTGCCTATCCACACGTTTACCTTATCGTCATTCTTGTGGTAGGGATTGAAGTCGTGGGAGTAGTCCGCGATTATGGCCCCAACCAGCGGGATATCCACGCCATGAAGCGTATTAACCCGTGCCAGCGCCTGCTGGCCTTCTACATGGTTGGATATCTTCATCTCCAGGAGCATCTCCGGGATACCGGTGTGCTTCTTGAAGCCGAGGACGTTTACCCCGAAGCTGATAATGATTACAGCGATAATGCCTATAGCGATGAAAATCTGTATAAGCTTGCTTCTGCTCTTTTTGTTTGCCATACCTATTCCTTAGTGATGCGCCAGCTCCTCTACCTTTTCCTGTGGACGTAAACGCCTTTTGACGAGCGGTGTTACTACGGGCATTAAGATAATCATTGATAAGATGAATACCCAGGCGATGCCGCCCAGACGCTCGACCAGTGTGTATTCGCCGCCCAGCGTGGCGACGAGGAAAAGCACGGCGGCAACCACGGAGATACCTGTGTAAATCAGGGCACTGATAAGCCCAACGCTTTTCATGCAGGCACCTCCCTTGGTTGAAGACTGGTGGCTACCTGTCCGCCGCCGCGGCGCCGTATCGGCGGGATATACCCGCGCATGCGCAGGGTATTAAGCGTGACGGAAAGAGAACTGGTAGCCATGAGCAGGGCGGCCAGCTCCGGGCTGACCACCTGGTGGGTAAAGGGGTAGATAACGCCCATGCCGAGCGGTATAGCCAACGTATTGTAGCCAAAGGCCCAGAACAGGTTCTCTTTCACCTTGCGGATGGTGGCCTGGGCCACCTGGATGCCGGCCACCACGTCCAGCAGGTCGTCCTTGATGAGAATAACCTGGCCCGTCTCCTTGGCCACGTCCGTGCCCGACCCAATGGCAATGCCCACATCAGCCTGGGCCAGTGCCGGCGCATCATTAATGCCGTCACCGACCATGGCCACGCGGTAGCCTTCCGACTGGAGCTTCTTCACGGTGTCCGCTTTGTTTTCTGGGAGCACCTCCGCCAGCACCCGGTCAATACCGACCTGTTTGGCAATGGCCTCCGCGGTGCGGCGGTTGTCCCCGGTGAGCATGGCTACCTGCAACCCCATACGGTGCAGATCTGCCACTGCCTGGGCGGAGGTCTCTTTCAGCGTGTCCGCCACCGCCACTATGCCGGCGAGCTTGCCATCCACTGCCACGAACATGGCGGTCTTGCCTTCGCTCTCCAGCCGCTCTGCCTCCGGCAGCATGCCGTCAAAGGCAATCTGCTGCTCGGCCATGAGCTTGCGGTTGCCCAGCAGGATGGTCCGCCCGTCAAGCTGTGCCGTGACGCCGTGCCCGGGGATAGCGTTGAAGCTCTGGGCGTCCTCCGGCTCTAATCCCTGTGCCCTGGCGCCGCGCACAATGGCCTCCCCCAGGGGGTGCTCGGAGTTTTTCTCGGCCACTGCCGCTAGCCGCAGCACCTCATCCTTTTTCATCTGTTGCCACGCTACCACATCAGTCACGGAAGGCTGGCCTCTGGTGAGGGTGCCTGTCTTGTCAAAGATGACCACCTGCAACTTGGATGTCGCCTCGATGGCATCACCGCCCTTGAACAGAATACCGTATTCGGCGGCTTTGCCCGTGCCGCCCATAATGGCGCTGGGGGTCGCCAGGCCCACGGCGCAGGGGCAGGAGATAACCAGGACTGTCACCGAAACAAGGAGGGCGAAGCCAAAGGCACCAACTGCCGTAATGGGGTAGGGCGTCAGCATCAACCGGCTCAGGGGGTCAAACCAGAGGGCAAAGCCGGCAAAGAACCAGAACAGGAAGGTGACCAGCGCCAGGGCATGCACCCCCAGGATGAAACGTCCCGCCACCAGGTCCGCAATCCGCTGGATGGGTGCCTTGGTCGTCTGGGCATCCTCCACGAGCTTGATAATCTGTGACAGGGCGGTATCCTTGCCCACCCGCGTTGCCCGGAACTTGAAGGCACCGGTCTTGTTGATGGTGGCGCCAATTGCCTCATCGCCGACCTTCTTTTCGACCGGCATGCTTTCGCCCGTAATCATAGACTGGTCCACCGAGGAGTAGCCCTCGGTGACAATACCGTCCACCGGGATGGCTTCACCGGGACGGACGAGCATGATATCATCAACCTGGACTTCCTCCGCCGGAATGTCCACTTCCTGTCCATCCCGAATCACGCGGGCCCGCTTGGGCTGGAGCTTCATCAGGCGGCGAATGGCCTCCGAGGTGCGTCCCCTGGTGACTGCCTCAAGATAGCGTCCCAGGATAATGAAGGCCGTCAGCAAAGCCGCAGCTTCGTAGAAAGTGGCTTCCCTGCCGCCGAAGCCGGCATCCGGCCAGAAGGTATTGATGACCGCAATCAGGTAAGCCGCACCGATACCGGTGGCGTAGAGGAGGTTCATATCGGTAACGCCGCGTTTCAGCCCGTTCCAGCTATTGATGAAAAACTGCCGGCCGGGGCCGAAGACGACTGGGGTAGTCAGGAAAAAGAGGACAACCTTGTTGTTCAACCAGGCCGGGATAATATTGGGCAGGATCCAGTAGGGCTGGAAAGTGCCGAGCATGACTATAAGCCCCAGTATGCCCGAGATAATGAGATTGAGGCGCTGGCGGCGTATCTCTCTTTGCCGGGCTTCCCGCTCCCGGTCAAGCGCCTCCGCACCTTCGACCTTTTCCGTGGCCCCATAGCCCAGCTCCTGGATGGCTTTCTTTACCTGCGAGAGAGGGGTAACATCGGCAACATATTCTACCTCGGCGCTGCCCATGGCCAGGTTGGCCACTACCTTCTTCACGCCGGGCAGCTCGCCCACCGCCTGCTCGATATTGGTGACGCAGGAGGCGCAGTGCATGCCCGTCACCTGAAGGTGGGAACGGTCAAGCACCACCTCATAGCCTATGTCCGCCACCGCCTTTTGCATCTCAGCCAGGGTTACCTTGGCGGGGTCATACTCCACAGCGGCTTTGCCCGTGGCCAGGTTGACGGTCACATTCGCCACTCCTGGCAGATCACCCAGTGCCTTCTCGGTGTTAGCGACACAGGAGGCACAGGTCATGCCGGCAACGCGCAGGTTAATCTTCCTCAAATGCTTGGTTTCAGTAGGCATGTTTTCGCCCCCTTAAATGGACAGGGCCTCCCTAGCAGCATCCGCCGTGCTGATTTGGCCGGTTGGGGTCTGTCCCTGTGCCACTCCCACCATTATGGTTGTGCTCAATGCTTTGCTGCGTTTGCCGTCGTCCGGCACTGTAGCTCGTTCTTATCACGAGAAACAGCAGGATTGCCCCGAGCAAAATCCAGATACCATAGCTCTGTAGAAACTGTCCCATTTTCCTTCTCCTTTCTCCCTTAACATCTTGAGAAATTCGTATGGCGTCGTAAGCAGTGGGCAGGCTTTGTCCTGCGTCACCGCTTCATGGCCTTGCGGATGGTATCCATCAGCTCTTTGATGTGCTCTTCGCCGTGCTCTTCACGGATGGCGTTAGCCACACACCCCTGGATGTGGCCCTGCAGAATCCCCAGTGAGACCTCATCGGCGGCGGCGCACAGCGCGGTTAGCTGCTGGACAACATCAATACAGTAGCGGTCTTCCTCAATCATACGCTGGATGCCCTTGGCCTGGCCCTCAATCTTTTTCATTCTGGCCAGCAGGGACGGCTTGTCCTGCATATAAAGGTACTGTTTATTCCCTATTGCCATTTCCTTCGCTCCCTATCCGGATTCACGATACTCTATACTACCATAGAGTATCCGCCTTGTCAAGAAACGCTGCCCTTAAATAGCGACTGACCTGTGTAGGGCAGGTTTGCAAACCTGCCGGAATGTTGGGGTCGGGTTGGGAAACCCGACCTACAGATTGAATTGCTGACTTTGGGTTCTGGGTCGCCGGTGCGGAACAGGAAATCCATTAGAAAAGGGCAGAAAGTCTCGGGGACCACCCTGATTGGCGCCCCGGCTCTTAATGCTCGTGAGGCTCGGATTCCGGGCGTTTGATTTCGCAGACAAAGCCGCTCGGGCAGCTCTCACACCGCTCGCATTCCAGCTGCAGCGTGGTATGCGTTATGCGGAAATGCTCGTCCAACTCACGATTGACGGTATCCACTATCTCACCCGTGCGGCTCACCATCTGGTCGTTTATCATCAGGTGGGCGCTCAGGGCATAGATACCGGAGGTGAGCGTCCAGACATGCAGGTCATGGACCGCCACCACGCCCGGCGCCTGTTTGATAGTCTCCTCAACTTTATCGAGGCGGATATGGCCGGGCACCGCCTCCAGCAGGATATCCACCGACTCCCGCACCAGCACCACAGCACCCCACAGGATAATACAGCCGATGACTATAGCGGCCACCGGGTCAGCATAGCGCCAGCCCGTCATGGCAATGATGATAGCGGCGACGATTACCCCCACGGAGGAGATAGTGTCACCGATAACGTGCCAGAAGGCCGCCTTGATATTCAGCGTCAGATGGCTTACCCTTCTCAGGAGCATTATTCCGGCCATGTTCGCCAGCAGACCGACTATAGCCACACCCAGCATAAGGCCGGTGCGCACCTCCGGCGGCTCGTCAAAACGCTGGTAAGCCTCGTAGAAGATATACAGGGCTATTAGCAGCAGGATGCTGCCATTGGCCAGGGCGGCCATAATCTCGGCACGGTGGTAGCCATAGGTCTTGGTGGCGCTGGCCGGTCGCCGGGCGATGGTCATGGCAAAGAGGCTCAACCCCAGGGCCAGGGCGTCCGTGAGCATATGCCCGGCATCACTCAGCAAGGCCAGGCTATTGCTGAGCAGCCCGCCCACCACCTCCGCAAGCATAACCCCCAGGACGATAAAGAGCGAAAGCCGCAGAGAGCGGCTGCCCACTGCCTCCATGTGATTACCATGATGATGAGCGCTCATTCGAAGAGAGCCCTGTTCACGTGTTTTGTAGTACCCCCTAAATTCCATTATAGACCTTTTACCCCCACCTGACCATCGGTTGGACCCCGTAATCCATCACGGATTACGTATGAAATCCCGCCGTTGACAAGCCCCCGATGAGCTAGTAGACTTTTACACATAGCGACTATTGAATGCAGGAGAACGGCTTTGACAGCAAAGAGGTTTCACAACCGCACCATTGAGACCATGACGCGCGAAGAGCTAATGCGGTACCAGTGGCGGCTATTGCAGGAGCAAATCAGATATGCCTATGCCCATAGCGGCCTGTGCCAGCGGCAGTTTGCGAAGGCCAAGATAACCCCGGACGACATCAAGACGCAAGAAGACTTTACCTACAAGGTGCCCTTTACCACCAAACAGGACCTGCTCGAGGACCAGAACATACAGCCGCCCTTCGGTACCCGTTTGGCCATCGCCGAGAAAGACATCTATATCACCTACCTCACCACCGGCACGACCGGCAAAGGGCAGGAGGTCCATACCGATACCCGAGAAGGCTGGGACCTCATTGTTGATTTTGTGGCCAATAACTTCACTTGGGCCGGTTGGGAAAAGGGTGACCAAGCCATGAATATCCTGCCGCTGGGTATGACGGAAGCTGCCCCTGGTATTTACATGGCCATGCTGCAGAAGGGCTGCAGCGTATATAACATGGGCATGTATGACACCAAGACCAAGCTTGAGTATATGAAGCGCTTCCACATCACCAATATGGATGTCACGCCCACCTATCTGGAGACCCTGACCTATGAGGCGGAGAAGCTCGGCATAGACCCGGCGCGCGACCTCTCCGTCGGGAAGATAATGATAAGTATGGCCGCCTGGCCCGTATCCTTCATCCAGAAAATGGAGGAGAAATGGCAGGCCAAGCTCTATGACAACTACGGCACCACCCAGGGCGCCGAAGGCTGCACCTGTGAAAAGGGCGCCGTGTCAAACGGGCAGCGGGGCTTCTACCACCTCTACGAATATTACTCGGTCCACGAGGTCATCAACCCGCAGACGGGCGAGCCGGTAGGCCCCGGCGAAGAAGGTGAAATGGTGGCGACGCCACTGCGCAAGATGGGGTCACCCTTCCTACGCTTCCGGTTGGGTGATAAAGTCCGGTATTTCCCCCATGATGCCTGCGACTGCGGACGGCCCTTTGCCCTCCTCGAGGCTGGCACAATCGCCCGCTACGATGATATGATAAAGATAAAGGGCGTCAGCATCTGGCCGCAGGCCATAGATAACATTGTCCTGGACCGGAACGAGACCATCGAGTACCAGGGTCGGGTCTATCTCACCGAGGACAAGCGGGAAGAGGCCGATATTACGATAGAGTTCAAGGAGAGTGTCCCCGCGGAGGTCAGGCAGCGGCTGCTTTCACGGATATCCTCGGAAATTCGTGACACCACGGGTGTCCGCTTCGGCGTGAAGGAAGCTACCGGACAGCTACCTCGCTATATTGCCAAGGCCAGCTCTCTGCGGTGGACTGACGAGAGGATCAAGGGGCTGGAGAGGAAGAGGATGGCATAAGGCTTTGTGGTGGGACAGCCTTAGATCAGACCCCTGGCAATCCGAAATCCTAAACCTGTCCTGAGCTTGTCGAAGGAAT
>JACQTX010000017.1 GCA_016210585.1 Chloroflexota bacterium | reverse complement strand
GGGTTTAGATATTAGGATTTGGAATTTGCCCCATCCCCCACAGTACGTTGCCGTCATAAAACATGAAAGGCTACCACCCTCTGGTAGCAAGCAACTGTTCGGGCTTAATCTGCTTGGCGCTCTGGCCGGGCATGGCCTCGCCCAGGCCGCGGGACACCTCGGCGATGATCTTGGCGTCCCGGAAGTGGGTGGTGGCCTTGACAATAGCCTTGGCCCGGGCCGATGGGTCAGCCGACTTGAAAATGCCCGACCCGACAAACACGCCTTCCGCCCCTAGCTGCATCATCAGGGCGGCATCGGCCGGGGAGGCGACACCGCCGGCGGCGAAATTGACTACGGGTAGCTTCCCCGTGCGGTGCACGTCGGCGACTAGCTCGAAGGGGGCGCCTAACGCCTTGGCTTTCGCCATAAGCTCTTCCTGCGGCGTATTTACCAGCTCCCGGATACTGTCCATGACGGCTCTCATATGCCGGACAGCTTCTACAATATCGCCGGTGCCGGCTTCGCCTTTCGTCCGGATCATGGCCGCACCCTCAGCGATACGGCGTAGGGCCTCTCCCAGGTCACGGCAGCCGCAGACAAAGGGGACTTTGAAGTCGTGCTTCCAGACATGATGGCTCTCGTCAGCCGGCGTCAGCACCTCCGACTCATCAATGAAGTCAATGCCGAGCGCCTCCAGCACCTGGGCCTCCACAAAATGCCCGATACGGCACTTGGCCATCACCGGTATGGTAACCGTCTTCATAATGGCCTCGATGACTGTTGGGTCAGCCATGCGGGCCACGCCGCCCTGGGCACGGATATCCGCGGGCACTCTTTCCAGCGCCATCACGGCGCAGGCCCCGGCATCCTCCGCAATCTTAGCCTGCTCGGCGGTAACCACGTCCATGATTACGCCGCCCTTGAGCATCTGGGCCAGCCCTGTTTTGACCTGCCACGTCCCGATTTCCATCTCCCTGCCCTCATCTATTCAGCTTCGTTCGCAAGTTCTATTTTACTACTGCTGGCACTGTTTGGCAATTAGTATCTGCGAAATGTTACTATTACCCACCGTCCCGAAAATAGCGATTGACCTCCGTAGGGCAGGTTTCCAAACCTGTCTGGCCACGGTGGTCGGGTTGGGAAACCCGACCTACAGATTGAATTGCTATTCTTGGGACCGTCCCCCAAATTGCACAGCCCATTAGCACTTGCTACAATTAGAAAAGTCAATTTATAGCCAACTCTACTCTTTTGAAATTTGAGCTTGTTTCGGATTTTGTACTTGGAGCTTAGAATTTCCAGTTTGTCTGGACCAGGGAGAAATCATGAAATATAACCCGCAGGAAATCGAGCAGAAATGGCAGCAGAGGTGGGCGGCGGATAAGCTATACGAGGTCACCGAGGACAACGGCAAGCCCAAGTGGTATGCCCTCACCATGTTCCCCTATACCTCGGGCGACCTGCACATCGGGCACTGGTATGCCATGGCCCCCTCGGACGTCCACGCCCGCTTCAAGCGGATGCAGGGCTATAGCGTCCTTCACCCCATGGGCTTTGACGCCTTTGGCCTGCCCGCGGAGAATGCCGCCATCAAGCGCGGCATTCACCCCTTCACCTGGACGATGCAGAACATTGCCAACATGCGCCGCCAGCTTAAGAGCATCGGCGCCATCTATGACTGGGGCCGGGAGGTTGTCACCTGCCTGCCGGACTACTACAGGTGGACGGAGTGGTTTTTCCTGAAGCTTTGCCAGGCCGGGCTGGCCTACCGGGCCAAGGCGCCGGTCAACTGGTGCCCGCGCTGCCAGACCGTGCTCGCCAACGAGCAGGTGGTGGACGGCAACTGCGAGCGCTGTGGCACAGCCGTCATCCACCGTGACCTGGAGCAGTGGTTCTTTCGCATCACCAAATATGCCGATGAGCTTATGGAGCACAAGGGCCTTGACTGGCCGGAACGCATCAAGACCATGCAGCGCAACTGGGTGGGACGCAGCGAAGGCACCGAGATTTCCTTCGCTCTCGACCATCCCGGCGTCGCCGAGAAGGAAATCAGGGTGTTCACCACCCGTCCCGATACCATCTTCGGCGTTACCTTCATGGTGCTGGCCCCGGAGCACCCGTTGGTGGAGAAGTTGACCACGCCGGAGCGCAAGGCCGAGGTAGAGGCCTATATCTACAGGTCCCGCCACGAGACGGAAATCCAGCGCCTTTCCACCGAGAAGGAGAAGGACGGTGTCTTCACCGGTGCCTATGTTATCAATCGGCTGAACGGGCGGCGGGTGCCTATCTGGACTGCTGACTACGTCCTGCTGAGCTACGGCACCGGTGCCGTCATGGCCGTGCCTGCCCACGATACCCGTGACTTCGCCTTCGCCAGGAAATACAGCCTGCCCATCGAGGTGGTCATTGCCCCGCCCGGCTGGCAGGGCGAAGAGCTGGCCGAGGCCTATACTGAGCCGGGCACCATGGTCAACTCCGGGCAGTTCAGTGGCCTGCCCAGCCAGCAGGGTGTCACCGCCGTCTCCGAGTTTATGGAGAAGATGGGCTATGGGAAAAGAACGGTGAGCTACAAGCTGCGGGACTGGCTCATCTCCCGCCAGCGTTACTGGGGGGCACCCATCCCCATCATCTACTGCCCGAAGTGCGGCATTGTGCCTGTGCCGGAGAAGGACCTGCCCGTCTTGCTTCCGGAGAATGCGGAGTTCCGGCCCACCGGCGAATCGCCGCTGAAATACTGTGAGCCTTTTGTGAATACCAGGTGTCCCGTTTGTGCCTCGCCGGCGAAGCGGGAGACGGATACCATGGACACCTTCATGTGCTCCTCCTGGTATTTCCTGCGCTATGCCAGTCCTCACTTTGACGCGGCCGCCTTCGACCCGGAAAAGGTCAAATACTGGCTGCCTGTTGACCTCTACACCGGCGGTGCCGAGCACGCTGTGATGCACCTCTTCTACGCCCGCTTTTTCGTCAAGGCCATCCGGGATATGGGGCTGGTCGCTTTCGATGAGCCCTTTACACGCCTGTTTAATCAGGGCACCATCATCGCCGAGCACCAGAAGATGAGCAAATCACGGGGCAATGTCATTAACCCCGACCAGTATGTGGTTGAGCTGGGGGCGGACGTGGTGCGGGCCTACCTCATGTTCCTTGGCCCGTGGGAGCAGGGCGGCGAGTGGGATGATAGCGGCATCAGCGGTGTCAGCCGGTGGATGGACCGCATCTGGAGTCTGGTGCTGGAGCCATACCAGATGAAGATGGGTGCCTCCCTCACCGAGAGGCTGGTCGAATGTGGCACAACCTATGAGAGCACCTGCCGCGACCTGAAACGGGCCACTCATCAGACCATCCGGAAGGTGACTGAGGATATAGAGAAAATAAAGTTCAATACCATGATTGCGGCGCTGATGGAGTACTCCAACTACCTGTCCAGGGTCAAGGAGATGGCTATAGTCGAGGAATCAGAGTGGCGGGAGGCTGTGGATACCCTGCTGCTTTTGCTGGCACCAACGGCGCCCCACGTGACAGAAGAGCTATGGGAGCGGACTGGCCATAGCTACAGCATCCACAACCAACCCTGGCCCAAATGGGATGAGGCACTGGTCAAAGAGGAGGAGATTACACTGGTGGTCCAGGTCAATGGCAAACTGCGTGACCGTATCACCGTGCCCGCCTCCATCACCGAGGCCGAGGCCCGCCAACTGGCCCTGGACAGCCCGAAGGTGAAGACTCACCTTGCCGGCAAAGACATCGCCAACATCATCTATGTGCCCAAGAGATTGGTCAATGTGGTGGTGAGGTAGGCTTCAAAGCTCATTGTTTGAGGGATTGAGTTCTAGCTGGTTCACAGTAAGGACAGCTCAAGATCGCTAGAGGTCAGCCAAGGATGGCCCCGGCTCCCGGTAGAGCTTGGCTGTGATGCAATCAGGTCCGCCGATGCCGCCAGCTGCGTTCTCGGAGAAGTCAAAGTCGAGGCACTCCACCCCTTCTCCGCGGAGGGCTTTGATAGTTTCCCTGGCGCCGGCAGAGATGATGACCTTCCCCGGCTCCAGCGCCAGCGTATTCACGCCGTATTCCACGAACTCCTCTGGTGGCACTTCGACAAACCTTATTTTTTTGCTTCTCAGATAGGCAATGGTCCGGTAGTCAATAAAGCTCGGGTAGCATATGGCCAGGCCCAGGTCAGCGATGCCCAGGACCATATCCAGGTGAGATGTGCCGCCCGCCGGAAAGCCCCACCGCTCAACATAGCCGGGGTTATGGGCCATCCAGACCTCATCCCCCAGCTTCTCCAGCAGATGCTGGTATTCCAGTGCTCCGGCCTCTGACGTGGGATAGCCATCGGCGAGGACCACCGCGTTTTCCCCGAGATAGATGGGCGTCATCTCGGCCACCTCTAGCATCATGTGATAGATAGGGCAGCCAATTCTGGGCAGCTCCTGGGACCACCACCTGGCATAGACATCGGCAAAGCAGCCGGCCCGCCCCATACGCGTCAGTATCATGCCGGCCTTCGTGGCGGTCAGGCCCGGCGTGGAAAAGGAGCGCATAAAGCCATAGGGGCCCAGCGGCGATGGCGGCGGGTCAAGCCAGAACACCTGCACGCCCTCACTCTCCAGGAGACTGGCGTATTTCTCATACATCTTGCGCACCTTGTCTATGTCCGGCAGGCGGTTCTTGTAGAGACGGTAATAAGCCGGCTCTTTCTCGAAGACCGGGTTAAGCTCATATTCATGTGGTAGCGACAGGGCGACCTTCTTGAGCTTGCCGATGCCGTGGCAGCCCCACTTGCCCCAGATAGCCTCGAACTCCTCTCGCCAGCTCCGCTTATGGAAAATGTCAGTCTTGCAGGGCTTGCCCTGCTCAAACCAGGGCTGTGCCTTGAGCCGGTCAAGCTCCTCCTTCACCATCTGCTCGACCTCGTCCTGCGGCCAGGGACGGTTTTCCCACCACTCACGGGTTTCCCATTTCTTCGGCATACTTCCCTCCTGATTCAGTTCTGTGCGAAGCAGCGACCTGCCAGCCCTTGGGGCCAAAATACCATCATGTTAATGTATCTACTCGGCAGAAGGCATGACGGCGCCGAACTTGATGCCGTATTTGCGGTTGACCCTGGTATACAGTGGGGTATTGTATTCCTGCGGATACTGGAAACCAGTCCTGGCGAGGGCCACCACCAGCCCTCCCAGCTCCCAGGACGCCTTCATGGCATACTTGTCCTGCCTGACCTCCCCCTTCTCGGCGGCGAGGGCACAGACCTCGTCGGAGGCCAGCATGTGGTTGCGGGCAAAATAGGTGTAAAGGAGCATGGCCGTGTTCATCAGCCCCGTCCTTTCGGCGATGGCGATGATGCCCCCGACCTTGTTGGCCAGGCGCAGATGGGGATACCGCAGGGCGAGCGCCCGGTCAAGCAAGATTTTAGCCTGGGCGGATGCTGACCAGAAATAGACCGGCGTCCCGAATATGATGCCGTCAGCCGCCAGCAGCTTATCGTAGATTGACTGCATGTCATCATCAATTTTACATTCGCCAGTCTTCGTGCAGGTGAAACAGCCATCGCAGGGCCTGATATCCTTATCATGCAAGGTCAATAGCTCGGTCTCAGCCCCGGCCTCTCTGGCTCCGGCCAGGGCTTCCCCGATCAGTATCTCGGTGTTGCCACGCCGCCGCGGGCTGCAGGAAATCCCCAGGATATTCACCATTGCTCCTCCCTCAAAATATTCTTCAGACTATTTCCGTCGCTTAGCGCCTATTGGTGATGGTCGTATGCTATCAATGAATGGCCTTATTATAGCAGAAAAAGCACAGAAGCATTCAAGCGGTCCCGGAGAGCCGTAATCCGCGGATCATCAGGAAGTCCTCAAAACTGTCATTGCGAGTGCATCCTTCCCAAAACAGGAAGGGGATGGTCTCGCAACGACACTTGATGGCTGCGGAACACCACCTGCCCATTGACAGGCTTCGCAGACGAGGTATAATTACGGGTAGTCCGTTTCCACTTGATTTCAAATACAATTATACCCAGGGACAGCATCCGAGGGAGGTATTATGCCGGCCGTTAAATACTTCCCATAAACCATGATTTCGGGACATGGCTGGAGAAAAAGTGGGAAGTATTTAACGCTCCCCGTAATAACTATGGCCAAGCTAATCCCGGCGGCAAAGACTGGACTGCTCATCCTCATGGTGCTCACCACCTTCTTTCTGCCCGCCAAGGCCCCTTCGAGACGAATAGTCTCCTGCAAGAAAGCACGGGGAATTCCGCGTGCCCCGAGGAGACGCTTCTCTTTAGTCCCTACAAGACATCTGACAACAGTGGCTGCCATTTGGCCAGGATTTTGGCGCGTAGCTCCGGGCTTACCTTGGCAATGGGATACCAGTCTGCCTTGTCCTCAAAAGGGCGGCAGGCGTTGATGATAATCTTGGTGGTGTAGAGCGGCTTCGGGGGATGCTTGTGCTTCAGCTTCTCTGATAGGGGGATACTGGGGTCAGAGGAGTTACCGCGGCACTTTTCCAGGAGCTGGACTGCTGTCCGGTCCGGGCTGGTGCGGGTGGACATGGCCCATATCACCTGCTCCAGGTCAGACGGGTCAATGTCATCATCTACCAGGACGACATATTTGCCGGCGCCGCCGTAGCGGTGCTGGGAGGCGACCAGCCCGGCCTGGAGGGCGTGGCCGGTATACATCTGCTGTAATGATATGACCACGAACAAATCGCCGGCACCGGCCTCATGACACCAGACGCCCCTTATCCCCGGAATGCCGAGGTCTTCCAGGGTGGTCCATATCCCCTCTGAGGTGGTGATCGAGGAGGCCAGAGACCAGTCCATCACCGGGGCGGACATCTGGCCGCAGGTGAGAATCGGGTCATTCCGGTAGTGAATCGCCTTCACCCGTATGACCGGCTCGGGCACCTGCTGCAGGCCGAGGTTGGCATAGTAGCCATGCCACTCACCGAAGGGGCCTTCAGCGAAGGTCTCGCCGGGATGGCATTCGCCCTCGATAACAATCTCGGCCATTGCGGGCAGGGGTAGCCCGGTATATGGGCCTTTGATAACATCGAGCGGCTCGCCCTTGATGCCCCCGGCGTAGTCGAACTCGGAGACGCCCCAGGGCACGGCACGGCCGGAGGCCCAGTAGAAGGCCGGGTCGCCACCTATGACCACGGCGATGGGCATCACCGTGTTGTGGGCGGCATGCTTGCGCTCGATAATGCTGCCATGCTGTCCCTCGATGGCGTGGTAGGTGAGTCGGTCTTTGTCAACGAGCATGACACGGTAGATGGCGGCGTTCACCCAGCCTTCATCCGGCTCTCTCTGGACAACGGCGCAGGCCGTCCCGATGTAGCGCCCGCCATCCAGCTCGTGAAACCGAGGCGAGGGGAACTGGAAAACGTCTATCTTGTCCCCGGTGACGGAGTTCTCCATTACCGGGCCTGTGGAGATGGACCTGGATGGCAACGGCCGCAGCCCCCTGACCTTGTGGCGCCAGTTCCGAAGCAGGCTCGTGCGGTCAATCTGGTCCTCGGGCAAGTCCAGTGTCATAGCTATTTGCCATGTGGAGTGGGCCACGCCAAAGACGGTGCGGTAGCCCTCGGGATAGCCGGGAATTTTATCGAACAGCAGCACCGGTTTCGGCTCTTTACCTTCCCGGCAGACAATCTCGGCGATGCTGCTCATCTCCAGGTCTATGCTGGCACCGCTGAGACGTTTGAGTTGCCCGTGTTTCTCCACAATATCAAGCCAGTGGCGCAAGTCCCGATAAACCATTTTCTCTCCTCTCTTTTTCAAAAATGATTGGGGATTTCCCTGATCGCCCCGGTTTAGGTCTGCCTGGCGACAGACCATCGGCCACGAAGGCAACAGCACTGGTAGTTTATTATAGCACATAGCGTCAAGGAGTTGTGGGAGCCCCGAAATCAGCGATTGGCCACCGTAGGGCAGGTTTCCCAACCTGCCCGCCACTTCAAGTCGGGTTAGGAAACCCGACCTACAGAATGAATCGCT
>JACQTX010000113.1 GCA_016210585.1 Chloroflexota bacterium | reverse complement strand
TCCCCATACCGAAATGCCCAACAAGCCTCTTCCCTCTCACCATTCCCATGTCTGTGTCGTCCCTTCTCGCCCCCAAAACCGCGTTTCGCGGATGGCTCGGCAAAAGTAGTCCTTGACGGGCAAAAAAGAAGTATGGTATATTACTATGGTCTAGCAAGGAGGACAGCGGTTTGCTAGCAAGCTACGGATATATTGCCCTCTTCCTCGTAGTTGCCCTGCTTTTCGCCGGAGTTACCCTTCTTCTTCCTTATTTATTAAGCCTCTCATCTCGGCTGCGCAACAACAAGACGGCCGCCCGTTTTCTACCCCCTTTCATGGTCACGGTGAGCCGCATCGTGCCGTGCAATCCTAGCCCGGTGAAAAGCTCGGCCTACGAGTGCGGGATGGAGACAATCGGCACGGCCTGGGTGCAGTTCAACTTTCGCTATTACTTCTACGCCCTCATTTTCCTCATCCTTGATGTGCTGGTGGTCTTTCTCTACCCCTGGGCTATCGGACTCAGGACACTGGGCTACGCCGGCCTGGTGGGGGCAGCGGTGCTTATCGGTATTGTAGCGGTGGGCTATGTTTATGCGTGGCGGAAGAAGGTCCTGGAATGGAAGTAACAGAGAAAAGCGGTTTTTACGTCTATTCTGATGTTGAGCTGGACAAGAACGAGGGCATACAGATTGAAGCCCTGAAGACGGCGAGTCAGAACTCTATCCCTGACCCTGACCGGTGGCTGGACGAAGAGACGCAGCGGAATATACTTTTGACCTCGTTGGATGCTATACTCAATTGGGCGCGGCGCTCCTCCCTGTGGCCGGTGGTCTGTTTCCCCGCCTGCTGTGCCTTCGAGCTAATTGCCACGGCGGCATCCCGCTTTGACATCTCCCGTTTCGGCATGGAGGTTATCCGCGCCTCCCCACGGCAGGCTGACGTAATGATTACCGCCGGCACTCTGACCTGGAAGATGGCGCCCAATGTGCGGCGTATCTATGAGCAGATGGCTGAGCCGAAGTGGGTCATTGCCATGGGGGCCTGTGCCATCAGTGGCGGGACATTTGCCCAGTCCTATAGCGTGGTACCGGGCTATAACCGCATTATCCCGGTTGATGTCTATATCCCGGGCTGCCCGCCCCGGCCGGAGGCGCTGCTGCACGGCATCAGGATGCTGCACAATAAGATTGCCAAGCAAAGTATAAAACAGGAAGCTGGTAAATAAGGTGACCGTAGCTCTCTCGGGCAAGGAGATTGCCGCGCGGCTGGCAAAGCAGTTTCCCGGAAGTATTATTGAAGCCACAGGCAATACTATTCTGGTGAAAGCGGACTCTCTGCCGGAGGTCGCCGCTTTCCTCAAGAACGCCCCCGACCTGAGCTTTGACTACCTGGTCAGCCTGACGGCCGTTGATTACTGGGACTACTTTGAGGTAGTCTATCGTCTGACCTCCATACCGCGCAACCACAGCCTTGTGCTCAAAGTCCGCTGCCAGGGGCGCGCTAATCTCCATCTGCCTTCTGTCACCGGTCTATGGCGCGGGGCTGATTTCCAGGAGCGGGAGGTCTATGACCTCTTCGGCATCGCCTTTGACGGCCACCCGAATATGAAACGTATCTTTATGTGGGAGGGATTCCAGGGACACCCGCTGCGGCGGGACTACCTCTAGGAGTTCAATAACAGAATCCGACGCAAAATGGAAAGGGGAAATCCGAAATCCGAATATCGAAGCACGAAACAAATTCAAATTACCCAACCACCAATGTTCAAGATTTCCTGTTGTTTAAGGGTTTGAATTTTGGTATTGTTTAGGATTTAGGATTTCGTGCTTAGAATTTAGCTTGTTGGTTCCGGTTTATCCGGGTTAGAATATGGTCTTAAAAGCTGAGCCGTTTGTCGTCAATTTAGGCCCGGTGCATCCGAGCACGCATGGCGTTTTCCGCCTGCGGGCAACCCTCGATGGCGAGGTTGTCGTCAACATCGAGCCGGTCATCGGCTATCTGCACCGCGGTATCGAGAAGCTGGCCGAAGGGCGCACCTACACGCAAAACATCCCCTTCACTGACCGGCTGGACTACCTGGCTTCAATGAGCAACAACCTGGCTTACTGCCTCGCCGTGGAGAAGCTGGCCGGTATCACTGTCCCTGAGCGAGGCGATTACCTGCGGGTCATCATGGCCGAGCTGCAGCGCCTCGCCAGCCACCTCATCGCCGTCGGTGCTTTCTTGAATGACTGCGGCGCCTTCATGACACCCATCCTGTATATGCTGCGGGAGAGGGAGAAAATCCTTGACCACTTCGAGATGGTCTCAGGGCAGCGGTTGACCTATGCCTACATGCGCATCGGCGGCGTGAGCCAGGATATTCCGGAGGAGTTCCTGCCGGCGCTGGGCAAGTTCGTGGCTGGGATGCCCGGCTATATTGACGAGTATGACGGCCTTATCAAGGAGAATGAGATATTCCTGGCCCGGACGAAAGGCGTGGGCATCTTGCCGAAGGACCTGGCGATAAATATCTCGGCCAGCGGCCCCGTGCTGCGGGCCAGCGGCGTCAAGTGGGACATCCGCAAGGCTGACCCATACTCCGTCTATGACCGCTTCGAGTTTGACATACCGACCGGCACGGCTGGCGACTGCTATGACCGCTACCGCGTGCGGGTCGAGGAGATGCGGCAGAGCGTGCGGATTTTGCAACAGGCCATGGCACAAATACCGAAGGGCAAAGTCCGAACCGAGATACCCCTGACTTTCCGGCCACCGGTGGGTGAAGCCTACGGACATGTCGAGGCGCCCAAGGGTGAGCTTGGCTTTTACCTGGTGTCGGATGGCTCGATTGCGCCCTATCGTTTCCACTGCCGGGCACCCAGCCTGATTAACCTCACTGCCCTGCGCGATATGATGATAGGCTGGAAGGTGGCGGACGCCATAATCATCTTCGGTAGCATTGATATCTGCATGGGGGAGGTGGACCGGTAATGGCCATAGCCGGACCCATCACCTATTACGGGACTCTGCCGCAGGTGCCGCCTGACTGGCCTGGCGGCTTCTGGGGACACTGGGGCACCTTTGTCGGCATTATCCTGGTCTTTGTGCTCACCCTGGTAATGGGCTTCATCTGGGTGGAGCGGCGGGGCATCGCCCGCTTCCAGGCGCGCGTTGGCCCCAACCGGGTCGGACCTTTTGGCCTTCTCCAGCCGGTGGCGGATGCCATAAAGGTGCTGCTGAAAGAGGATATTATCCCCGCGTCGGGAGATAAGGTGGTCCACTGGCTGGCGCCGGTGGTGGCCTTCGTGCCTGTGCTGCTGATTTTCGCCGTGGTGCCCTTCTGGGATGGTGCCCTGCTGGCTGACCTCAACATCGGCATCCTCTACGTGGTGGCCGTCAGCTCGCTCACCACCATCGGCATCTTCATGGCCGGGTGGGGATCCAACAACAAGTATTCGCTGCTTGGCGCCATGCGTGCCATTGCCCAGGTGGTCAGCTACGAGATCCCGCTGGTGCTTTCCCTGGTCGCCGTGGTGCTGCTGGCAGGCTCGCTCTCGCTGAATGATATTGTGCGTGCCCAGAACATACCTTTTATCCTGCTCCAGCCTCTGGGCTTTTTCATCTTCTTCCTGGCGGCCTGTGCCGAAATCAACCGCACGCCCTTTGACCTGCTGGAGGCGGAATCAGAGATTGTGGCCGGCTTTCATACCGAGTATTCCGGCATGAAGTTCGCCTTGTTCTATCTGGTGGAATACGCTGAGGCGGTGGCTATCTCCGCCATCATCGCCACGCTCTTCCTGAGCGGCTGGCGCGGCCCGCTGCTGCCGCCCTTCCTCTGGTTCCTCCTCAAGGTGTTTGCCGTCTTTTTCCTTATCTTCTGGGTGCGCAGCACCATCCCCCGGCTGCGCGTGGACCAGGTCATGGCCTTCGCCTGGAAGTTCCTCCTGCCCCTGGCATTCCTCAACCTGCTCATCACCGGGGTGCAGGTGATAGTGTGGCAAGGTGTTTTGCCCTGGCCGGTCATCTTTGTGAATTTAGCAATAATGGTAGTATTGATAGTGGGGTGGTCATCGTTTTTCCGGTTGGGAGGTGGACGAGTTGAAGTCTAAACGAATTGGTCTTGGTATTTTGAAGGGCATGGCGATAACCCTTAAGAACGCCCTGCGCCGTCCGGTGACGACGCAGTACCCTGAGGAAAAGCTGGATGTTTCCCGACGCACACGGGGGCCGGAATTCATCTGGGACAAGGAGCAGTGCAGCGGCTGCATGACCTGTATGCGTGCCTGTCCCCAGGGGAGCATCCACATTCAGACCTCCGGGCCGGGGGTAGTCGCCGCTCCGTGCTCGCAAGGCTGCCCGGCGGGCATCAATATCCCGGCCTACCTGCGGGCCATTGCCCGCGGTGAGCCGGAGGAAGCGGTCGCCGTCATACGGGAGAAGATACCCTTCCCCATCGTCTGCGGGCGGGTCTGCTTCCATCCCTGCGAGACGAAATGCCAGCGGGCACAGATTGACGAGCCGGTATCCATCCGCGTCATGAAGCGTTACGCCACCGACCATGATACCGGCGTCTGGAGGGAGCGGGCAAAGGCCGCACCGCCCACCGGCAAAAAGGTAGCCATAATCGGTGCCGGGCCGGCAGGGCTGACTACCGCCTATTATCTGGCCCGTCTCGGCCACGCCGTGACGGTATTCGAGGCGCTGCCGGAGCCGGGCGGCATGATGCACTACGGCATTCCGGACTACCGTCTGCCCAAGAACGAGTTGAAGGCGGATATTGATGAAATCCGGGCCCTGGGTGTTGACATCAGGACGAATACCCGCGTTGAATCGGTGGACAAGCTCCTGGAGCAGGGCTATGATGCGGTCTTCGTAGCGCTGGGTGCCCACGATGGCATGCGCATTGGCGTGGAGGGCGAAAATAGCCCGGGCGTGATGGACTGCGCTTATTTCCTGCGTGAGGTAAGCCTGGGCAAACCGGTAGAGGTCGGCGAGCGGGTCGCCATCATCGGCGGCGGCAATGCCGCCGTAGATGCGGCACGCACGGCACTACGCCTGGGCGGCAAGAAGGTGGTCATGCTCTACCGCCGCACCAGGGCAGAGATGCCGGCCAACCCCGAAGAGGTGGTGGCTGCCCTGGACGAGAATATCGAAATCCAGTTCCTGGTGGCGCCCTCCAGGATCAGCGTCCATGAGGGTGAGCTGTGGCTGGAGTGCATCAAGATGCAGCTCGGCGCCCCGGACGAGAGCGGCCGGCGCCGCCCGGAGCCGGTCAAGGGCAGCGAGTTCACCCTGGCCTTCGATACCATTATTGGGGCCATCGGCCAGCGGCCGGACATTCCCAAGGAGCTTGGCCTGCCGGTGGGGCGGGGCAATGTCATCCAGGCCGAGGTCAATACCCTGGCCACGACCAAGAAGGGTGTCTTTGCCGGCGGCGATTGCGTGAGCGGACCAGCATCGGTGATCGAGGCCATTGCCGCGGGACGGCGGGCCGCCAAATCAATAGACCTGTACCTGGGTGGCACCGGTATCATTGACGAGAAACTGGCCAAGCCGGAAGCCAAAGAGAAACCGCTAACGCGGGCCACTGAAGACCGGCGGATACATCCGCCTGAGGTCTCCGCTGCCGAGCGCGTGAAGGGCTTTACCGAGATAGAGGAAAGCCTGACGGAAGAGGAAGCGGTGACGGAAGCCAGCCGGTGTCTGCGCTGCGATTTTGCCTACGCGGTGGACGAGTTCCTGGTTGATACGGGACACTGTATTTTCTGCGGCCTGTGCGTGGAGTCCTGCCCGCGCCACGCCCTCTTCCTGGGCACGGACTATGAGCAGGCCAAGTACCGGCGCAAGGAGCTGGTCACCGCTAAGGAAGCGGTGACCAAGACGGACAAGAGCAAACCCAGCGGCTTTGCCCGGCCCGAGGTTGAGGAGACCCTGCCCAAGCAGACCCTGCTCCTCGACCGGGACAAGGAGAAGAAGTGACGGGTGTAGATATTGCTTTCTGGATACTGGCAGTTGTCAGTGTCGTGGCGGCGGTCCTGGTGGTGGCGGTTCGGGATGTTTTCCGAGCCGCTCTTTCTTTGATTCTCTGTTTGCTGGCTGCCGCCGGCATCTACATCACCCTCAGCGCCGATTTTGTGGCCGCGGTGCAAGTCCTCATCTATGTCGGCGCTATCTCCATACTGATTATCCTGGCCGTTGTGCTGACCCGTGATGTGCAGCGGGGCAGCCTCACTAACCGGCTGAAGGTGCCCGCTATCATAGTGGCCCTGCTGTTTTTCGGAGCCGGTGCTTACGCCGTGCTGAATACCCCGTGGCAGGTAGCCCGCAAGGCCCCGATCGAACCGACCACCGGGGCGCTGGCGGGCAGGCTCTTCGGGGAAGGCGGCTATCTTTTGAGCATAGAGATTGCCGCCGTTTTGCTGTTAGCGGCTATTATCGGGGCGATTGTCCTTGTCAGGGAGAAGTAAATGGTAGGCCTGGGACACTATCTGGTGCTGGCAACGCTGCTCTTCTCCATCGGGCTGTATGGGGCGCTGGCCAAGCGTAACGCCATCGTGGTCCTGATGTGCATCGAGCTTATGCTCAATGCCGCCAACATTGCCCTGGTCGCCTTCTCGCGGTATATTGTGCCTTTGCTGCTGACCGGGCAGGTCTTTGCCCTTTTTGTCATGGTGGTGGCTGCTGCCGAAGCGGCTGTGGGCCTGGCGATTATCATCAGCATCTACCGCAGCCGCTCGACGATAGATATTACCAAAGTGGACTTAATGAAGTGGTAGCCTATATGTGATGACACAAATGCTTGCTCGCCAGATAAGAGGAGGCAAATCCTAAATCCAAATATC
>JACQTX010000110.1 GCA_016210585.1 Chloroflexota bacterium | reverse complement strand
GCGACGAAGAATCTCGGCGGTCCGAAAGTCAAAAAGGAGAGAAAGAGATTCTTCGCTACGCTCAGAATGACATGAGCGTTTGACTTTTTAGGCAAGGCTCCCTTGATGGGAGAGGATTAAGGTGAGGGTGACACGATTCTTGCCCCTCACCCATTCGCTTCGCTCAGGGCAGGCTTTTCATCTCTCCCGCAAGGGGAGAGAGACCGATATGGAAACTACTTCAGGGACTAGATACTAAAATAGCTTAACCAAAGAGGACCAACCCAAAGCATGGCTATTGCCGAATCAACAACAGGCCTGTTGGGCCGATTCCGGCAAGTAAACAATGCCTTCCCGCAAACGGCCCAGATAAAGGAAATCAAGGCCAGCGGCGGGAAGGTATTCGGGTGGCTGTGCAGCTACGTGCCGGAGGAGCTTATCTATGCCGCCGGCGCCCTGCCAGTCCGGGTGACCGGCTACCCCCACGAGACGGAGCTGGCCGATGGCACCGCCTATCTCTCAACCGTCAGTTGCTCTTTCTCACGCAGCTGCCTGCAGATAGCGCTGCGCGGAGAATACAGCTCTCTTGACGGTATCATCGCCGGGTCCACCTGTGACGGTGCTCGCCGTCTCTTTGACCACTGGCGGCGCTATGTCAAAACGCCTTTCGCCCAAATCATCTCGGTGCCTCGTAAATATAGCGCTACGACGCTGGATCTGTATTACAGCGAAATCGTCTCCCTGAAGGCTAGTCTGGAGAAGTATCTGGGCACAAGCATCACGGATGACGCCCTGGCCAATGCTATCTCCGTCTATAACCGGTCTCGCGCCATAATGGGCAGGCTTTACGAGCTGCGGATGCGGGATGGACCGCCGCTCACCGGAGCCGAGATGCTGGAAGTCACCAATGCCGCGGTCCGTATACCCCGTGACACCTTCAATGCCTGGGCGGGAGAGCTTCTGGCATATCTGGAGACATCCCCTGTAAGGCATCGCGGCCGGGCACGCATTATGGTTATCGGCAGCGTTCTCAACAACGTGTCGTTTATCGAGTCAATCGAAGCCGGCGGTGCCCTGGTGGTCACCGATGGGTTATGCACCGGCATCCGCTATCTGGCTGACCCGGTGGTCAGGGAGGACAGCGAGCTGCCACTGCGCTCTATCGCTCGCCGCTATTTGACCGGCTTCCCTTGTGCCCGCATGTTCCCGGCCCATGACCGCTTCGACCGCATCGTCAAGCTTTTGCAGGACTACCGCGTGGACGGCATCATCAGCGAGAATATCCGGTACTGTGTGCAGAATGCCCACGACCTCCCGCTACTGCGGCAAATGGTCAGCGCCCTGGGCATCCCCATTCTCGCCCTCGATATTGAGTATGGGACATCTGGCTCCGGGCAAATTCAAACGCGGGTGCAGGCGTTTTTGGAAATGATCGAGGCCAGCCGCCGCAGGCCTGTTGAAAGGTAGCTGCTATGGGTACAGCCATTGATACCAGCACCGGCAAAATCAGTCAGCTCATCCGGTATATGAAATTCCTGACCACGTTCTACCGGAACCAGCCCCACGCTCACTATTTCCGCATGCTGCAGGACTACTTCATCGCCCTGCGCGATGCCCGCGCCAACGGCGGCTTTGTGGTCGCCCACACCATTTTCTTCCCGGTCGAAATCTTTGATGCCCTGGACCTGGTGCCGATGCACCTGGAGTTCACAGGCTCGCTCATGAGCTTTTTCGGCATTGAGTGCGGTGACTTGCTGGCGGGGGCGGCTGAGATGGGCCTGCCTCCGGAGGTCTGCTCCGCTCACCGCGTCATCGCTGGTGCTCTGAAGGCAAGTGCTATGCCCCAGGCGAACGCCGTCGTCTGCTCAAACCTGGTGTGCGATAATGCCATGAAGAGCGGCGAGCTGACGATGGCGCTCCACAGCTGTCCCGGCTTTGTCTTCGATTATCCTTTCAACCAGGGCGAGGCGGCAGACAGGGCCATTATGCAGGAGCTAAAGGACGTTATTGCCTTTCTCGAAAACGTATCGGGCCACAAGATGGACTGGCATAGGCTCTCGGCGAACATCGCTGAGACCAACCGGCAAATCGGGCTGGTGCGGGAAGTAAATAATCTCTGCAAGGCAGTCCCGTCACCGCTGCCACCCCAGGACTTTTTGAAATTCTTAGTCGTGGACTATATGGGCGCCGGGAAGCCGGAGACCACCCTTTACTTGCAGAGCCTGCGCGATGACCTTGCCGCCAAGGTCGCCGCCGGCAAGGGGTTTGTCAACCCGGAACGTCTGCGCCTGATGGCGACGATGCTGTCGCCCTGGTACCTGCAGGGGACGATTGATGCCATACTCTCCGAGCATGGTGCCGCAATTGTCTGTAACCCCAACCTGTGTGACTGGCGGCAATCGCTGCAACTCGACCCGGCAAGACCATTGGAGAGCATCGCCATGAAGCTGGCAGCATGTTCGCCGATGCGGATGTTTGGCCCTCTCGACGAAAGGGCACTGGGACCACTCAGAGACTGTGTGAGGGAATACAGAATCAACGGTGCCATTAATTTTAACCACCTTGGCTGCCGCCAGATTGGGCCCACGTTCAAAATATACAAAGATATCCTCGATGAGTTGGACGTGCCGATTCTCTATATGGATTGCGACCTCATTGACCCTACCGTAACCTCGGCCGATGAGGTGCGTCAGAAGTTGGAACAGTTCTTCGAGCTTCTGGAAGACAGATGAAATCAGCCACTGACTATCTCTGGTTCAACACCAAAGAGCACCGCGAGTTTATTAACATCACAGACAAAGTGCAAAGTCTCGTTGAACGAAGCGGGATAGCGGAAGGCTTTGTACTGGTCTCGGCGATGCATATCACTGCCGGCGTATATGTAAACGATGCGGAGCCGGGCTTAATCGCTGACATTGACGAGTGGGTAGAGAAACTGGCACCCTATCGCCCTGACTACAGGCACCATGCTACCGGCGAGACCAACGGTGATGCCCACCTGAAGAGCTTGCTCATACATCACGAGGTCATTGTGCCAATCACCAAAGGGCGACTGGACCTCGGTCCCTGGCAGCAAATCTACTACGCCGAGTTTGACGGCCAGCGCCGGAAGCGCGTTATCCTTAAGGCGATTGGCGAGTGAACCGGCAGACCAGTCCATCGCCCATTCCGTAGCTAATATCAGGCTCAGCAAGCGCCGCAGCTTGACAAATCATGGCCATGCATTTGCCCAGTGTCGGAAGTCGCCACGGTCAAGAGCTGTCGCACTGGAATAGAGCCCGCGACCTTGCCTACGGCATGCGATCGTAGCCGAAACGGTACAGGTGCCAAAGAGCCATGATACGGTCGGACACCGCATTTGCATAAGGAGGATGCGCGCATGGATGAAAGGGTGGCGAGATTGCGCCAGGAGTGGGATAAAGAAATAAGAGACGTCTATGAAAAAAAGCTGCATTTCACTGTGCCTGGGTATCATAACGAATCAGGTATTCACCTCAAGTCTGTCTATGACCCTGAAGATGTGGCGGATGTCTCGCCTGAGATGCCCGGGCAATATCCCTATACCAGAGGCATACGTGCTCTTGGCTACCAGCATACCCCCTGGATGGTACAGATGCTCCATGGCTACGGGACAAGCGAAGAGACCCGCCAGCGGACAGAGTTCCTGTTAAAAGAAGGGATGAGCGGCTATGGAGAGCAGCAGGCCGTGCTCCTTGTCCAGGTTGACCCGCCCACCACAGTGGGCCTTGACCCGGATGACCCCAGAGCATCCGTAGCCGTAGGGCTGGGCGGCACTTCAATTTCGACATTAGATGATATGGATAACCTGCTCAAGGGATATGATTTACCTCGGACCAGGTTTGCGCCAAACACGCGCTTCACCTGCCTCCCCATCCTGGCCATGTATATTGCCTATGCCGAACAAAGGGGCTATAAGCCGGCCGAACTGACCGGGCAAAGCCAGAATGACGCCCTCACCCGCTGGATTACCACCGATATTGGCGGTCCCACACCAGCAACCCAGTTCAAGCTGCGCCTGGAGCTGATTAAATACACCGGTGAGCATATGCCGAGATGGAACCACACTAACCTTTGCGGCTATTTATATGGTGAGATGTGTGCCAGCCCGGCCCAGGAGCTGGGCATCGTCATGGCGGAAGCAGTGGAAACGGTAGAGGCAGGCATAAAAGCCGGCCTCAACCCGGACGACTTTGTTTCCAGGTTCAGCTCACAGATGCACATCGGCATGAGCTTCTTCGAGGAGATTGCCAAACTACGCGCCATGCGCCGGCTGTGGGCACAGACCATGAAGGACAGGTTTCAGTGCCAGAACCCGCGCTCACTCCAGTATAGAATCCATGTTCATACCGGCGGGTCGAGCCTGACACAGGAGCAGCCCCTGAACAACATCGTGAGGGCCACCTTACACGTTCTGGCCGCCGTGCTGAGCGAGGTCCAGTCGCTACATACCTGCTCCTACGATGAAGCCATCGGCCTGCCTTCTGAGGAGGCCGTCCGCACCGCTATCCGCGTTAACCAGATAATACGGCACGAGACGGGGATTCCATCTGTATCTGATCCCCTCGGGGGCTCTTATTATGTGGAGTGGCTGACTGCAAGGTTGGCGGCGGAAGCTACCCAGGTAATGGACAGCCTGGAGAAGCGGGGTGGCTTCAGCAAATGTGTGGAGAGCGGCTGGCTGCGTCAGTTGCTGGAGCAACAGGTCATCAGATGGCGTGACCAGGTTGACCGGGAGGGAAAGGTCATTATTGGCCTGAACAAGTTCAGGACGGAAGACGCCGTCCAGGTACCGGCTTTTACCATGAAGGTGGATGAAGCCGCCAGGTCCGCAGCTGAGCGTCTCAGAAAGTGGAAGGCCAGCAGAAACAACGCGGCGGCTGAGAAAGCTTTGGAAACGGTGAGGCGAGCGATGGTAGAATATGACACCGTGGCCAAGGCGGGCATACTCATGCCCGCTTTGATAGAAGCGGCCCGGGCCAGGTGTACTCTGGGTGAGATGATGGGGGCAATATACCAGATGACAGGCGGCAGGGTTTTCGCGAGCCGCTATGGGAGGTGAAGCTGATGCCGCACCGCAAGCCGAAAGTCCTTCTGGCTCGTTTTGAGCTTGATGGGCATGACCGGGGCATTCTCGTCATCATGAATGCTCTCAGAAATGCCGGCATGGAAGTGATTTATATCCACTTCAGCGACCCCAAAGAAATCGTAAAGTCAGCGCTGGAAGAAGACGTGGACTTAATCGGCGTCGCCAGCTCTATCGGACAACACCTTGCTGTCTCAAGGGACCTGCTGGACGGGCTCCGAACGAACAATACGGACATTCCCGTTATTGTTGGCGGAGTTGTGCCGGCCACGGACATACCAAGGTTAGCGGAGATGGGTATTAGGAGAGTTTTCGGTCCGGGGACAAGACCGCAGGATGTGGTAGCTTTTGTTTCCCAAACTGCACGACAAGGGCCGTAACAGGACATGGGTCCTGTGGCAAGGGACCAGCAGCACGTTCCCTCAGATTTGCACTGGCCCCTCTCAGATACGGAAGGGCAGCCCGTCTGCTCTATCCCGGCGCCCCTTTTGCCGTCTCCAGCAGCTTCTTCAATGGCTTCCAGTAGTAGTCATGCCAGCCTTGCTTGATGTCGGCATAGAACTGCTCCGGGACGCCGGTGTGGGTGAAGGTGAGACGTGTCCCGGTGGGCACTTCTTTCAGGGAAAAGGTGACCTTAGAGTAGTGCCCCTCCGGCCAGTCAGTGCCACGCCATGACTGCACAATCTTGCTGTCTGGGACAAGCTCCAGGTTGACGCCCTCCAGCCAGCCATCGAAGGCAGTGAACTTGCCGCCCATCTTGCGACTGATGTGGGCTTTACCGCCGGTGAATTTAGCGTGCTGGCGCGAGTCCATGAGGGCCTCATAGACCGCGTGCGGACTGGCCTTGAAGGTCACTCGCTGCCGTATTGTCTTTGTCTCCATTACCTCTCCTTTACGGTCTTCAGACAAATGTTCTCATCCATTATAGCGCCGTTTGTCCCCGTATGAGCGCAAAATTAGGTGTTTTTCCCCCGCGAATTAAGTAATATTACGGATACGTCTTCTCCGTAGAAATCCTATACTTATATAGTGATTGTCCTGTGGCAGAGGAGGGTAAGATGTTAATTATCGCTAACAACATAACCACGCGCGAGCCTCAGATAGCCAGCCTCTTCCAACAGTTGAAGCCGGACTGGCACAGCGAAGATAGGCCAGCTAAAGCGCTACGGGAGCTTGTCCACAAGTGTCTGGCTGCCGGTGCCCAGTGTTTCGAGATCAACCTGCAGCAGCACCATGACCGGCCGGCAGTGATGGAGGCAGCTGTCAGGATAGTCCAGGAGCTCGCTGATTGCCAGCTCTGTCTCAGCAGCAACAATCCGGAGACACTCGAAGCCGGACTGAAGGCCTGCCGTCGTTTCCCCATCGTCAACTATGTCTCTGCCGAGGAACCCAGGCTGAGGGAGACGTTGCCCATGATTGCCCGCTACGGGGCCGGTGTAGTGCTCCTGGCCAGTCATCCATCCCGGCCGACCGATGCCGAGGAGATGCTGGGCAAGGCGGCCGTCCTGGTCGGCGCGGCCAGGGAATCGGGCATCCCCTACGACCATATCCTGGTTGACCCAGGCCTCATCCACATTACGGCGGATATCGGCCAGCGGCACCTCAAAGAGGTCATGGAGTTCCTGCGCACTTTTCCGGAGACCTTTGACCCCCAAGTGCGGAGCACCTGCTGGCTGGGTAACGCCTCAGCCGGCGCGGCCCTGCAATTGCGCCCGGTTATCGAGACCACCCTGCTAGCAGTATTCGCCGGCCTTGGGCTATCTTCGGTCTTTCTCGATGTCCTCAGCCCGGAGAATGTGCGGACATTGCGCCTGCTGCAAATCATCAATAATGAGATGGTCTATGCCGATAGCGTCCTTGCCGCGCCGGTAGCGTGAACTATAGCTCAGCGGAGGTGTGAAATGGCCACCTATGTCATCCTGACCCGCCTGGCACCGACAGCCTTCAGCGACCCCAAGGACTTCAAGGCCCTGGCCAAAGACGTCTCCACCCGCATCAAGGCCCAGTGCCCGGGCGTAACATGGAAGAGCAGTCATGTTACACTGGGCCGCTTTGATATCATTGACGTTGTCGAGTCCGATGACCAGAGACAGGTAGAGCGGGCGGCCCTGATTATCCGTGCCTACGGCCATGCGACCACGGAGACAATGATAGCCACACCATGGAAGGAGTTCCTGGCGAAACTCTAGTCGCCAGTGGGATGTCAGGCAGAATGGGAAAATCCTAATTCCTAACCCGCATAAAGCGGAAACTCTAAATTCTAAATCCGAAATCCGAAACAAATTCAAAGCACCAAAATTCAAAAGTTGGGGACGAAAAGTTTTAGCTTCAACTTACTCATGAGCATAATAAGAAAGTTTTCCATTTTTTGCATGATCTTATTAATAACGGATTAATGAATCGTAAATCATAAATCAACGATAAATAACCTGACATACGAGCTAGATAGCGTCAGGCGATTATGAGATGTCTGGCGGAGACTCTCTAGAATCTCCAGCTATCTTCCGGCCATACTTTCCTGTTTCGCCGTGCACGCCGGGACGCTATCAGGCGGCTGACGATACCGGAAAGGACTGCAATAGCCCCGGCTGCGGACAGAGGGATGCCCACCAGGGCACCGATAACGGTAATCGTCAGGAACCAGCCGCCAAAAATGCCGAAGCCACCAAAGAGAATGAGCTTCTCAGGAACCCCCAGCTTCAGAGGCGGCGCCTCACGTACGGCGGAGACACGAGGTTGGACCTCGATGTTGGCGAAAATAGGCCCGAGCGGTCGTGTCTGCCGGTATAGCTCTTGCAGTCTCAAACGGGCATTGCCTTCGCTGACATCGTGCCGGAAAAAGCAGTGCGCCGTTTTGTCCAGGCTACATTCGGCAACAACTGCCTCACTGAGATTGTTTACCACTATGGCCTGCGTGTTCGGTAGCTCTTCAGAAATCATCTGGGCAGCATCCAGCCCACCGGTCCTGGACAGGCGCAGAGAGTCTATGCCTATGGTATAGGGTAGATAGGGGTCAATGACGGCGGCATCAGGCCGCAACTGTCTCGCCAGTACCAGGGCGCTCGCAACATCCGCCGCCTGGCCCACCGGGAAGGCCCCTTCTTTCTCCACCATCTCCTTGAAGAAGTCCCGCACCTGGGGCTGTTCCGAGGCAATGAGCACACCGATCCTTGGCTTTGACATGGCACACCTCCCGGCTGATGTATTTTCTACTTGTATACAAATGTAGCATCCAGACGCCAGAACGTCATCCGCTGTAAGGGTGAATTACACGTCAAGAAGGTGTCTAATTTTAGGCAACGTTTCGCGCGCGATTTATGCAGAATTGTGACATGGCATGCAGGAAAAATTGATGGCAGAATACAGGGATTGTGCAGGTCGGACTAGCCAATCCGCGTGGTAAGGGCCTTTACCGCTCAGGAATCAAGATCGATGAGGCCCCGCCGCAGGGCATAACGGACCAGCTCAACCGGATTGCGCAGGCCCAGCTTGGCCATGATGTGAGAGCGGTGACTGTGGACTGTCGCCGGGCTGAGCACCAGAAGCTCGGCAATCTCCTGGTTGGTGCGGCCCTCGGCAATAAGCTTCAGGATCTCTCTTTCTCGTGGGCTAAGCCCATTGTAGGCTTCCTTGTTCTCGCCTTCATGCACCCGCTGGAGGTAGCCGCTCAGGAGTCTCTTAGCTACGGTGGGATAGAGGAATACATCCCCCTTGGCCACAGAGCGTAAGGCCCAGATAAGCTCGCCGGAAGACCCGCCTTTGACGAAATAGCCGGAGGCACCGGCATCAAGCAGCTTGAAGAAGAACTCCTCGCCCTCGTGCATGGTCAGGACCAGGACCTTGACCTCGGGAGCGGACTTCTTTATCTGTCGCGTCGCTTCGAGGCCATCCATCACTGGCATAGTGATATCCATGAGGACGATGTCCGGCCGCAGCTCCTTGGTCTGGCGCACGGCCTCCTCGCCATCTGCCGCCTCGCCGACAACCTGAAGGTCAGGCTGGGCTTCCAGAAGCGAGCGAAAGCCCTCCCGCACTATGGCATGGTCATCAGCAATCAATACCCGCAGCTTGTCCATTGGTTCAGCTCCTCGTCTGGGCCAGGCTCGATGATAAGGGCGCTCCGGCCACCGGGATTTCCACATACAGGCGTGTCCCACGTCCTGCCTGTGACTGGATGGTAAAGGAGCCACCCAGGAGTGTGGCCCTCTCTTGGATGCCTAGCAGACCGAGTGACTGTGTGCCCACCTTCGTTTTGAAGACGGTCTCCACGTCAAAACCGGCACCATCATCTTCAACAGTAATAGCCACCTTACCCTCTTGGGCTGCCAGCAGTATGGTAACGTTATGGGCCTTGGCGTGCCTGATGATGTTGTGGATGGCTTCCTGGATGATGCGGAAAACTATCGTTTCCACCTCCGTGCCCAGGCGCTGGCCCATACCACTGGTCTCGAAGGCTACCTTGATGTCCAGTGGCTCCAGGTGCCGCTGGGCATAAGCCCGGATGGCGGCGTTCAATCCCAGCTCATCGAGGGCATAGGGACGCAGGTCAAGAGTCAGCCGGCGCAGGTCTTCCAGGGCATTGACGACGAGGGACGCCGTGAGCCTTAGCTTCTCCTTGAGCCGCGTCTGCCGCGGCGTCAACAGGCTTTCCAGCGATTCAATGCTGACTTTCAGAGCGGTGAGCGATTGGCCGTATTCATCATGCAACTCACGGGCGATTCGCTTGCGCTCCTTCTCCTGGGCATTAATCACGGCGGTCAAGAGCTGTCCCCGCAGCTTCTCTTTCTGCCTGGCCTCTTCGTAGAGGCTGGAATTCTCAATGGCGAGGCCGATATGGTAAGCAATGGAGTCAAGGATACCGAAGTCATTCTCCGTAAAAGGGCGACGGCCATTGCCACCGATATTCATAATGCCGAGGGTCCGGTCCCTGGCCTTGAGCGGCACGCAGACGAAATAGCCTAATCTTTCCTCCATCTCCGTGTTTTCACCGAGTAGCGGGCATTGGGAGATATCGTTCACCATCAGCGTCCGCCCATGCCGCAAGACCTGATGACAGGCACAGCTGGCTGTGGGCGAAGCAGCCTCCTGGCACTGGAAAGCGCGTGACGAACCGGCGCTGGTCACCAATTTCAGGCTGCTGCTCCCGGAATCACGCAGGAACACGCAGCCGGCGGTGGTCTCCGTCAGCTCATGGATGTTGCGCATAGCGCTCTCCAGCACTTTTTCCAGCTCAAGCGATTGGTTTACGGCGCTGGATATCAGGTTCAGGGCGGACAGCTCTCGATTGCGTAGCACCAACTCGTCCCTGGACTTCGTCAGGTCATTTCGTGACCTGGCCAGGTCCTGTGTCATCGCGTTGAAAGCAGCGCTGAGCTGCCCTATCTCGTCCTTGCGCTTGCTGGGAGTGGCCGCTCTAAAGTCGCCGGCAGCCACCCTTTTGGTGGCCGTGGTAAGCGTCTTGATAGGCCTGACTATGCCTTGCACCGTTATCCAGAGCAGAAGAAAGGTGATGGCAATTATGGTTACCCCGAGCAAGACCAGCTTCTGCCGTAGCTGCATAGTGGGTGCGAGGGCCTCTTCTTCAGCCTGGCGGATGGCAACCCCCCAAGAGGCCATGCTCAAAGGAGCAAAAGCAAGCATGTCCCGCCGCCTTTCCAGTGTCGCTTTTGCCTCATGACAACGGTGACAGACGCCCACTGTCTCGGTGCCGCGGGCAATCAGCATCGCGAACTTACCCGGATGGTCGCTCTGCTCAAAGGGTGACGGGGGGCGGGCTGGGCTGGTGCGGGCCAGCACTATGCCGTTACTATCAACAATTTCCATGTATCCGGTCCGACCTATGGTTACCGCTCGACCAAAGGTGCCGACATTCGATTGCTCAACGTCCATGGCGATGCTCAACAGTCCGATGGTTGTGTCATCCTGGGTAAGCACCGGAACGCTGACGAGCACCACCGGCACGTTGGTAATCGGGCTGAATAAAAGACTGGATACGGTCGCTTGCCCGGTTGTCAGGGCCTTAGCCACTTCGGGCTGGCTTGACAGGTCAGTACCGATAGTCCGGGTGTCTTCCGGCTCGACGGCTACCACTACGCCATTGCCGTCAAGCAGCAGGACATTCTGCACCTGCATCCCGGACTCGGATAGCCGGCCACGCAATGATGCTGCCATCTTCTTGAATTCTTCATCGTTTGCGACTTGACCGCCAAAATTGGCTGTATTGCGCAGGTGCACGATAACATGGGCTATGTTTTCGTCAATGTGGCTGGCGATAACACGGGCGACCATGAGCCGCTCCTCAAGCGTCCGCTGGACACTTTCGTTGACGGCCTGTATGCCCAGCCAGCTAACGAGGGTAAGGCCTAATATTGACCCGGCCAGGACGATAAGGCCGAGCCGTTTTTGCAGAGACAGGTTCGTTAGCAGTGCCATTGGCGCACCCCGAAACAACGTCTTATGGACTCAGAGCAATCTTTCCACCGCATCTTGACTGTCCCATCCTCTCTGAGAACCCGAAGGCCGGGGTGCCGCGGGCCCTGCCCGTGGGTATCCTGTTAGCCATATCATAAGTCAATCAGTTTGCTGAGTCAAACACAACACGTTCCTGATTTGCCAATGAGACCTTGGTCACTTCAGGTTGCTATTCTTAAAATAGAATGGACGCAATGACCAAGAATTGGTTATTTGTCTTGAGTCATGAATCATAAAATCTATTTGTCAGATGCTTGGTATGCTATACTTATAGGTAAAGATATAGCCTGGTTAGCTCTTGATATGAAGGCTTAAGTCTCCGGAAGATGGACAGACTGCTCTTCGGTACGGGCGGGATACCCAATAGCGCGCGCATGCCCTCTACGCTGTCAGGCATCGAGCGCGTGGCTGAGCTTGGCCTTGACTGCATGGAGCTGGAATTTGTCCAGGGCGTGCGTATGGGCGAAAAGAGTGCCATGGCGGTAGCTAAGGTAGCCAGCTCACGCCAAATTGGACTGACCGCTCATGCCCCCTACTTCATCAACCTGAACGCCCGCGAGTCGGAGAAAATCAAGGCCAGCCAGACTCGGCTGTTGCAGACAGCCCGCATCGGCGTCCTGTGCGGCGCCACCAGCATCGTCTTCCACAGCGCCTTCTACATGGATGACCAGCCAGAGGCTGTCTATGAGCGTGTGAAGAAATACCTCAATGAAGTAATGTCCCAGCTCAAGAAGGAGAACATCCGGCTGTGGGTCAGGCCGGAGGTCATGGGCCGGACATCCCAGTTCGGCGATATCGAAGAGGTGTTGCGGCTATGCAAAGAGGTCGAGGGGGTGGCCCCGGGCATTGACTTCGCCCACTGGCACGCCCGCTGTGGTGCCTGCAACACCTACCCCGAGTTTTATGCCATCCTTGGCCATGTCAGGGATGTTCTCGGCCGCGCTGCCCTGGACAGCCTGCACCTTCACGTGTCCGGCATTGCCTACGGCAAAAAGGGCGAAATCAAACACCTGAACCTGAAGGAGTCCGACTTCAGCTACACAGACCTGCTGAAAGCCCTGGCGGCTTATGACGCCAAAGGTTTTGTTATCTGTGAAAGCCCCAGCCTGGAAGATGACGCTTTGCTAATGCAAAGCACCTACCGGGCTATCACAAAGGGCTGACTCCATTTCAGAGTCCTTATGTCTCTTCTCAACGCGTCAGCGATGGCTGGAGACTGGCCTTTCTCACCCCGCTATCAAGCTATAGAGCCTGCCGCGAAACGCGCAAATCAGCCAGATAACATCAATGTTGTTTCAGCAACTGAGAATTACGACCTCACCCCCTTGGTCCCCCCTCCGCTTGGGTTACCCGGTAACCGGATAGTTATGCCTTTGTGTGACATGGGGTAATTATTGCTGTGATTAGAAAGCCATTTCGCGAGACGCTCGCTCTACCGCAATATTGACCGCACCCCTCAAATAAGTGTAAAGTTGAGTCAATATCAATCTCTTCAGTCATAGTATCTCTGGAAAGCCAGGTATTGTTATGTCAAGTCCTTCAAACACGCCAAACCGACTGGGCCGGAATGTTGCTATCTTAAGTGTCTGCCAAGCCTTGGGCTCTTGTGGCATGCCTCTGGCCATTCTCTCGGGGACTATTGTTGGTGCCGCACTGGCGCCCCGGCCGTCCTGGGCGACCCTGCCTGTCGCTATTCTGGTGGCAGGTATGGCCCTCTTCAGCATGCCAGCCGCACTCATCATGAGAAAGATTGGGCGTAAGCGTGGGTTTATCGGCGCCGCTATCATCGCTGCGGCGGCCGCCCTGCTTGCCGCCTCTGCCATAGGCATACGGAGCTTCTGGCTTTTCTGCGCCGCGCTTTTTCTCATCGGCGTCAACCTGGCCTTCATTCAACAATACCGCTTTGCTGCTGCCGAGAGCGTGGCGCCGAGCTATACCGGCCGGGCTATCTCCTTCGTCCTGGTAGGCGGCATTGCGGCCGGCCTCATGGGGCCGGAAATAGGGCGCACCACAAGGGACTGGCTGCCCTACGGGGCTTACACGGCGTCCTTCGTTGTGCTGGCAGTCCTGTATCTGGTCGCGGCGCTTCTCCTTCTTTTAATGAGAACCATAGCGGTCACAGGGATAGCAGACAGCCTGCCCGAGCGCCCGCTGCACCGTGTGGTGTCACAGCGCCACTACCTAGTCGCTGTCTGGTCAAGCGTGGTAGCCTTCGGAGTGATGAGCTTCGTCATGACGGCAGCGCCAATCAGTGCCCACGTCATAGACAAGATGAGCATTGATAGCACAGCGCGGGTGCTCCAGAGCCATATGCTTGGCATGTATATCCCTTCCCTCTTCTCCGGTTTTCTCGTGGAGCGCCTGGGTTCGAAGGTCCTGCAGACACTGGGCGTAGTCGCCCTGGGTATCTCGGTAGCCATTGCCGCATCAGGCCACCATCTCGCCAACTATCTGGTGGGCCTAGCGGCCCTGGGCATAGGCTGGAATTTCCTCTTTGTGGGTGGCACGGTGCTGCTGACGCGGAGCTACTATCCCAGCGAGCGTTTCAAGGCGCAGGGCGTCAATGACTTCACGGTTTTCACACTATCCGCAGTGGGGACTTTCTCCGCCGGGTCAGTCCTGGCCGCGGCTAACTGGGAGATGGTGAACCTGCTGAGCCTGCCGTTCCTGGTGATTACCCTCGGCCTGGTGCTGACCACCCGCGCCAGGACTTGAAGCGAGTGGGTAAGACGCTGAATTAGTCGTCCGAAATCGGCCCGCAGTGATGGGCTAAGGAAATAACATCGTTATTTGGGAAGCGTTGGTAAGCTTAGCCTGACCACCCTACCTGAGCAATCGCTCTGCCAAGCTTCCTTTGTCTATTTCCAGATAGCTCGCAACGTCATTCAAGATGCTGCTTAGTGTCCCGACTCTCAGTGGTTTATGTCTGAGAATAATACAAACGCATTAAGAAATGCTGTATGATTGTCATTGCGAGCGCATCCTTCGCAGAAGGAGCCGAAGCAATCTCACACGCATTGAGTAATAAACAGCGTCCGCCTAAAGCGTATTCGACAGGTTATGGGATTGCTTCGCCTTCACGGCAAAGCCGTGAATAGTCTCGCAAAGACAGGTGGATAAAACAACATTTTTTGCGTTTGTATTAGTAATATGATGCTCCATACCTTATATGTGGAGGTTAGCCGCAAATGGCTCCCTGTCTGACGGGTCACGTGGTAACCGTATTTGCCCAGGAGACTAGCCAGTTCACTGCCGCCAATATCACGCGGCAGCTTCATACCGTTATCACCTCATCCCTTACCACGTGCAAGCAGATGACGCGGGGCATCTCATCCGGGCCGAAATGGCACTGGACAGCGTCCAGCACCATCCGTTTCAGCTCTTCTAAAGTATCCGCTTCAGTGAAAATACCATGGCCAAGCGCCTTGGCCTGGTAACCACCTTCTGAGGCCTCCTCCACCAGAAAAATAAGCTCTTTCTCCACGCGGTCTTCTCCTGCTGGCTTTTCCACTGCCGGTCACCACAAGTGTAGCATAGTTTTGCACAAAGATAGAATCTGCGTTTGCACGGATTTGCTGCCTCTCTTAAAACAGCTTCTTGACCAGTAGGGCCAGGTTCTTGCCGAAGTTCCAGGCCGTGGTCAGACCCTCTTCATCGGTGTTGACCTCACCCTTGTCCCGTCCGCCGAAGGCGATATTCCAGTAGGTTGAGCCGGGCACGAAGAAGCCCAGGATTTGGAACCAAAGCGTCAGCTCGGCAAAGGTGAAGTTATGGCCGGCCCGGCGGCCCACCACCAGCGGGCCCCCCACCTTGCCGGTGAAGGCCTGCCGCGGCTTGCCGATATAACCTGCCCGCTCCATGAAAGCCCTGAGCAAGGAAGTGGCCGAGCCGAAATACACTGGCGAGGCCAGGATGATGCCCCTGGCTTCCTTCAGCCGCAAGTAGAGCGGGAAAAGGTCATCGTCAATGGAGCAGTGCTCTTCTTCTTGGCAGACCCGGCAGGCATTGCACGGGCGTATGTCCAGGGCTGCCAGCCTGATAAGCTCTGTGGTCAGTCCCTCTTCCGCCACTGCCCGCAGCGTGTGCCGGGTCAGGATTTCCGTGTTGCCGTTTACCCGGGGACTGCCGACAATAGCTATAACATCCATAACTACCCCTTCACTCAACGAGAAATCCTAAGCACGAAATCCTAAATCCGAAACAATGCCAAAATTCAAAATCTTAAATGACCAAGAGATTTGAGTATTAGTGCTTTGACT
>JACQTX010000120.1 GCA_016210585.1 Chloroflexota bacterium | reverse complement strand
TCCTGGCACTGGGTCTTCTTTCTCAATGTGCCGCTCGGTGTCCTCATCATCGCCCTCTTCGTGTTCTTCTTCCCCAATGTCCGTCCCGATAACCTCAAACACCGCATTGACTACGCAGGCGCGGTTACGTTGGTGCTGACGGTAGTGCCGCTCATGCTGGCCCTTTCGTGGGGCGGAGTGGAATACCCGTGGAGTTCACCGCCGATTATCGGCATGTTCGCCTTCGCTGCCCTCATGGGTATCCTGTTTATCTTTATTGAGCGACATAGCCAGGAGCCGCTTATCCCGTTGTGGCTGTTCCGGAACCGGGTTGTCGGCGTGGCTGAAGTGGTCATTTTTCTCGCCGGCTTTGGCATGTTCGGCGCCATTATATTTGTCCCGCTCTTCTTCCAGGGCGTTTTTGGGGTCTCTGCGGCAGCCAGCGGGAAATTCCTGACGCCGATGATGCTGGGTATGGTGACCGGCAGCTTTTTCTCCGGGCAACTGCTATCGCGTGCTGGCGGCCATTACCGCCTGCTAGGTGCCGTGGGCATCGCCCTTATGGTCCTGGGCATGGGGCTTCTCTCCAGGATGACCGCCGGGACTGGCTATCTGGTAGCTATCGCCAGTATCGTGGCCACGGGGTTTGGCCTCGGCATCACCATGCCCCTCTATACTATTGCCGTCCAGAACGCTGTCCCCTATAGCGTCCTGGGCGTGGCTACGGCTTCCGTGCCTTTCTTTCGCTCCATCGGTGGCTCGGTGGGGCTGGCCCTCTTCGGGGCCGTCATGAACAATCGCTTTGCCGCCGAGCTGCTGGCCGGCGCCCCATCAGCCTTTAACGGCACTATCTCCACCGACTGGCTGTCCGCTCTAGCACGGAATCCGCAGGCATTGTTCAGCCCGGAGGCGCAGGCTTCACTGAAGGTCCTCCTGGAACAGCTCGGCCCGCAGGCTAGCGCCCTGTTTCCCCAGCTACTTGACGGGCTGCGTCATTCCCTGAACTCGGCACTATCACAGGTCTTCCTCTTTGGCATGATTATCATGCTGGTGGCCCTTGCCGTGCACCTGTTCATCAGAGAAATCCCCCTGCGCAAGCAGCACTCGAACTCCAGGCACGACCACCAGACATGACAGAGCTAGCCAAACTTCTAGCCTTCAGCCTTCAGCTTTCAGCAATCGGTGATTCATGATTTATGAAATAGTCCATATTCTTGAATCCTGAATCTTCGTAATTGTCAGTTGGCCGCCCAGTTGTCCCGTCAAAAATACGGGCGTTTTCCGCGCCGTTTACGTAACCTTACGGATTTTGCCATGCGGTAGATTCCCTATAGTATAGTATAAGTAGTTACGGTATGAAGGGTGGGACCGGAGCCGGAAATACTTAGTAGGAGGTATGCATGGCAATACAGAGATACAGACCAAGACCAGCACTGGCCCCCTGGCGGCCCTTTGAGGAGATGGAACGGCTCATGGAGAGCGCTTTCCGGGGATGGCCCACCCTCTGGGAACGTGCCCCCGGTGATGGAATGGCCTGGGCGCCGTCCATAGATGTCTTTGATAAAAAGGACAGCATTGTCGTCAGAGCTGAGCTCCCGGGAATGAAGAAGGAAGAGATTGACGTCAAGGTAGAGGGGAACACCATGATTATCGGTGGCGAGCGCAAGGCCTCCACTGAGGTCAAGGAAGAGGACTACTACCGCAGTGAGATGGTCTATGGCAAGTTCACCCGCTCCATAACCCTGCCGTCAACGGTGGACGCCGCAAGAATTGAAGCGACCTACAAGGACGGCATCCTGGAGGTCAATCTGCCCAAGACCGAGGCAGCCAAGCCTAAGAAGATTGAAATCAAGGTCAAATAGACCCGGGCACAGGTCCCACCCGGTAACCGTAACTGTGTAGCTGGCTGTGAAAGAACCACAAACTGTCATTGCCAGCGCATTCTGCCAAAGGGCCTGTGCATTTATTACAGTGCACCGAATTGAGTTTCCTCTCCCCTCGTCGGAGAGGAACAACGGGGAGCATCTATACACAAACTCGAAGACGAAAGCCGAAGCTTTCTCATAACTTGTCGCATATACCTCAAGTGAACGCCCCTTTACTTGATGGGTGTGAGAGTGCTTCGTCCTTCACATTGCCGTGAAGGATCTCGCAATGACGGAAGGTGGCCGCTTTAGCTTCCCACCAGGTCCACTTCCAGATAGTCGCCCCTTTGTTTCGCCTGCTCATAGACTAAACGGGCCACGGCCACGTCCTCAATGGCCAGACCCGTCGAATCGAAAATGGTCACTGCCTTAGCGTCATGCCGGCCCGGCTTCCGGCCGATAACTATGTCGCCCAGGCTGGCATAGACCTCGTCAACGCGGAAAAGGCCCTGGCTCACCGGCACATTAATCTCCCCGGCAAGGCTCGCCTGCCTCAGGTCATCCACCACCACCCGGGCGCCCTTCAACACGTCCGGCTCCAGCTCCTCTTTGCCCTCCGCATCAGCACCGATGGCATTGATGTGCGTGCCTGGCCGCACCCACTCCTTTTTGACGATAGGGGCACGTGCCGGGGTGACCGTACATACTATATCTGAGGCAACAGTATCTTCCAGCGAGCTTGCCTGTATCCGATAGCGCGGAAAGGACTGGACGAATCTCTGTACAGCTTCAGCCACAATGTCATAGACCTTGACAAGCCTGAAGTCAAACAGGGCGGCATGGGCCAGTAGCTGCGTCTGCGCCTGGCGGCCGGCGCCGACAATGCCCAGTGTGACGGAGTCCTTGCGGGCCAGGTATTTAGATGCGATCGCCGCCGCGGCACCGGTGCGATAGGCTGTTATATCCGTAGCATCCATGATGGCTAGAGGGTAGCCCGTCTGCGGGTCGTTATATATCATGGTGGCCATAACGGTAGGCAAGCCGCGTGACGGGTTCTGCGGATGCACATTGACCCACTTGACGCCGACGGCGCCAGGCAGCGCCGCGGGCATGGCCCGGAAGTCACCCCGCTCCAGGATCAGGTAGGCCTTGACGGGCATACTGGCCCTGCCGAGCGCCCAGTCCCTGAAGGCCTGCTCCACGACCTCTATGGTCGCTTTCATGTCCAGCAGGCCGTCAACGTCTTTCCGTGTCAGCAATAGTGTGGGCATATTCTTCTGCTCCCAGCCTGGCGGAATTCATGTTTCGGCCAACATGGTCCTTCCTGATAGGGACACGGGACGACGCGCCGTCCCGCGTGCATGGTGAGTATTGCAAAATACTCATGACCGATTCTGGCGAAGCCTGTCCTGGCGACAGGCTTCGCCAGAATCCAGAGGAATAAGATGTATGCACTGAATCCCAGCTGGAGTTTACCCCGTGCTACGACACGGGGCTGGAATGACGTTCTTGGGAGGCTGATTACTCTCCTGGCAGTAGTATTCCAGCTACCAGGTATTTGGTGCCGGGCGCTTGCCTTTCAGCTCTGTCAGCTCAATGCCTAGTCCGCAGGAGTCCTGCGGGTATATCTGGCATTCAGCCATGTGCTCAAAGCCCAGCCCGTAAACCTTGCTCAGGTCATCCTTATCGCTTGTCCGGACACCCTTGGCGCGCAGCTCCCGGATACACTCATCCAGGTCCTCAACCTCAAGAGAGAGTATGAAATAGCGTGGGGCCAGCTTTGCCACGTGCTTGCCCAGCCCCTTTGCGGGGTTGACCGATTCAATCAGCTCCAGGCGGTAAGGCTCCTCTTCACCGAGCCAGATACCCTTGGCCCGCGCCCCGAAATGGGGGGCAAAGGGCATCTCCGGACCCACCTTAGCCCCCAGCTTGTCCCGGAAGAAGGCGACTGCTTCATCCAGATTGACCACCGCGGCATTGTCACAGAGGAACTTCTTGATTTTCATCCTATCTCCTTCATCTGAAAATATTAGCCAGTTCCTCTCTGGCTAAGGACAAAGATTACCATCAAGAAGCGAGAAAAGTCAATCTGGCTGGTGGCACCGTAATCCGTAGATCCTCGGCAAATCCTCAAAAGTGTCATTGCGAGCGCATCCGCCCTGAGCTTGTCGAAGGGTGGAGCCGAAGCAGTCTCATCACTACCCGTAATAGTTGCTAAACGCTTGACCTAGAAATTCTAGGTTTGCCGCCAAAAGATGCTGTCTGAATTAGACTCAGTTCAAAAACCTGATTTGGACAATAGTGCTCGCAATGACATTTTAGTGAGGCCTGAAGCTACTGTTAGCACCCGTGAGGCCGCTGGTTTGAAACTAACCCGCGGATTACGACGGCTGCCCCAGCACCGTCTGAATTCAGCCCACCGCCGCCAGCCGCGGCTTGTATGCCTGGGTTTTGAATCGCGCTATCAGGGAACTTTCATTGATATTCTGGATTTCCAGACCCGGTCTGCCGTTGACCTCCAGCACCATCGGAATGTCTTTGTCGCTGAGCACAATATCCACGCCGCAGAGCAGCAGGTCGGCCAGCTCGGCACACCTGATGGCAAGCTGTTTCATCTCATCCCACAGGGGCATGACGAAGGTTGACGGAATGCCAAACTCCTCTGGGGAATACTCCTTATGGTATTTCTTGGAGTGGATATAGGTTATGGTGCCCGTGGCCAGGTCGAGGCCTATGCCGAGGGCGCCCCGGCTCAAATTAGCCCGCCCCTTTGATGCCAGGGTCGGGTAGCGCAGCATCCCCATAATGGGTTGAAAACGGTAGCAGAAGACCCGTATGTCAAGGAGGCCGATGGCGTCTTTGAACTGCAACTTTGCTGAAGGGTAAATCCGCTCCTCGATAATCGCCTGGTCCCGCTCTATGTAGCCGGAAAACTCACCGTCCAGTATCTTGCGGATGTGCCACTTGACATCAATAGTGGTATACCTATCACCGGAGGGGTTCACATAGCCGCCGTTTGCTTTGTGCAAGAGAATAATACCGTTGCCCCCGTAGCCGCGGGCCGGCTTCACGACAAACTCATCGGGGAACATGCCGATCAAGCGCATATCAGTGTAGTCATGGATAACGTGATAGCTTTGCGGCGTGGCAATGCCGTTCTTTTGTAGGACCTCCTTGAAGCTCACCTTGTCTTTGGCCAGGCGCAGGGCCGCGGGTGAGTTCAGCCGCCTGATGAGGCAGTTGCGGGCGTTCATCCCGAGAGGAGAGGCGGCGAATAGCCTACTTATGAACATGGGTCCTCCTCAGGAACTTGAAGCGGATGAGCTCGTTGAGGCGCAGGCCAAGATAGTTCCCGGCCAACACCGTTGCCAGGACGGATGCCGCAAAGACCGCCCACAGCACCATAAACGACTGCTGTGAAAGAAAGACTCCATAAAATGCCAGGAGCACGGCTACCCCAAAAGTTGCCACCAGAAGGGGTATCACCTGCGCCACCTCGTATTCTTCTGCCGTCCGTGACGCCTGCTCGATGATAAAAGAGGTGATGACGAGGCGGAAGAACACGTCAGCAAAGCTGAAGCTAAAGCCAATGGGCAACAGCGAGATGCCCAAAAGCAGCAGGACCAGGACAAACATGATGAGGGAAAGCTCGGCAATATTGGGTAGCTCCAGGCGCTTGAGGACGAAGAGCTTGACGGCCATGCCCACCACGATGAGCAAGCCATAGATGAGCAGCCCCTGCCCGATATTCAGGTCCAGAAGCGAAAGGGCGATGACCACCGGCGCGAAGATGCCGTAGGTCCGGATGCCGGCCAGGAGCCGCACGAGGACAATCACCGAACCCATAATCGGGATGATAATCATTAGTTTGCCTACGCCCTGGTCGCCGCTAAACATGCCGTCGCCGGGGAAGAAAAGATTAAAGAGTCCTGAGTCTCGTTTTGGCTCGGTAATGAACTCCCGCTCCGGGTCAACTAGAAAACCCCCCAGGTCATCCCGGCCGATAAGCATGGGCGTAGATAGATTGGAACGGTCGGCCAGGGTAGCCTCTGCGTTTATCCGGCGACTATCCAGCATGAAGGTGAGCTTGGTGGTAAATCTCTCCTGCCTGCCTTCACCGGTTATTATCGTCACCTTCTTGGCATCGGGCTGCAGCCCTACGGAGCGTGCCAGGCTCTCATCAATGGATGAGTAGGCTGAGCCGGTATCTATCTTGGCGACTACCTCCACCTCCCCCTTTGGGGTAATGAGCCTGACAAGCTCCTGGCTGCCGATGAGCGTGCCAGCAGGCCAGTTAGCCCCGATTCTCAGAAAGACCCACCCCAGGACGATGATGGCACCGACCACCGCCAGGCTAAGCCACAGTCTCTTCGTCATCACTCACCACCAAAACCAGTCAAGCCTTCAGCAACCAGCTACAACTACTCAGGTTTATGATTTATGATTTCCGAAATAATTTTTCATTTTGGCTTGCCAGCCAGCGCCATGAAGCATAAAAATAGCATCCCGCTGTCATTCCCAACCCCGAATCAAGTTCGGGGCAGGCTTTGATTGGGAATCTGGCACCAATGTGTCCGCATATATCTCTAGATTCCCGATTAGATCGGGAATGACAGCGGAGTGGACGGTAATTCTATTCTTAGGGTAAGCTGATAGCTGACTGCTGAGTGCTGACAGCTAATCAGAGTCCTTTCCTGCTTCGTCACTCAGTAAATCATCAAATACAGGCGCAGGCCGAGGAAAAAGGCAATGACCCACAGCAAAAAGGCCGTCCGCATCGGCCATACCAGCCGATGACGCATTTTGACAACGCCTGTAACTACTAGATTAAAGTAGATCCACATCAGCACAACTATAACACCCAGGCTGTGATGGATGAATACCTCCAGGTTGAAGGGCGCCGCCGACGCAATATAGCCGAGCATGGCTGGCGTCATTATGACGGCTATTAATAGTATCTGCAAGCCAATAGCCGCCCGCACCACATTGCAATGCCTCACGAGCTGCCTTTTTTTGGCCAGGACGATGGCGACAATCACCGTCACCAGGAGCAGGGCTTGCACAACAAGGTTGACTGTGGCCAGCATTCTGACGTCCATGTTCTCCTCTCTTACCGCATCGTTCGGAAAATCGCATCGGTGACCACTTCAAAAGGCTTCTCCACAATCCCGGCGTATTTGCCCAGCCGCCGCCTCATGCCGAACTGGGCCTGTCCCTTAAGAATAGCAAACCTCATCTTGGCCTGTGAAAAATCGGCGTCAAAGATAAGTGAATGGTCGGTGACACGGCTGTCTTGCACCCACTCCTTTGTAATCCTCCCTTTGACCCTTTCGAACAGCGCCGTGCCGGGCAGCGGATAAGGCATGGTGAAGGAGAGGTAGCTAAGGGGCAGTGAGGTGGCGAATCGCAATGTCCGGAGCACAGAGTCATTATCCTCGCCCGGATAGCACAGGATAAAAAAGGCCCCTGCCCTTAGCCCGGCGCGATGCGCCGCTTCCACGGCACGCTGTGCCTGGGCGGCAGAAATCCGCTTTTTCATCATCTCCAGCACCCAGTCATTGGCCGATTCAATACCAAAGAAGATGCGGTCACACCCGGCATCCTTCATCGTCCGGGCGATGTCATCATTAATAGAGTCCACCCTGGCCAGGCACTCCCACTGGAAACGCAGGCCGCGTGACTTTATCTCGGCACAAATCTGCCTCACCCGCTCTTTGCGAAGGGTAAACACGTCATCAGCGAAGTGTATTCGATTATACCCCAGCGCCAGCGCTTGTTCAACCTCAGCAATGACATGGGCCGCCGAGCGCTCACGGTAGGAAACGCCGAAGACAGCGTTACTGCAGTACTCGCAGGTAAACGGGCAACCACGGGTGGTGACAACCGAGGTAGTAGCATTGCCGGACTGCCGCCGGTAGTAGTCAATATATGCCCGGTTGGGAAAGAGGTCCCGCGCCGGAAAGGCAAAACGGTCGGGACTGGCTTCCGTGCGGCGCGGTGCCGTCAAGACGACTTTACCCCGGCCATTGCCCGCCGCATACGGGCTTTCCCGGTAGGCGATACCGTCAATAGTCTTCGGGTCACGCTTGCCTTCATAGGCGTCCAAGAGCTCCAGGAGCGTGTGCTCCCCCTCCCCACGCACGACCACATCAAAGTCGTCCAGGAATGCCGCCGGGTCGCCGGTGGGTTGGGGGCCGCCCGCCACCAGCAGGCCAGCCCGGGAGCGCAGGTGCCGGGCGAAACTCAAGGCTTCCGCCCGCATAGTGACCATGCTGTAGATGCCTACCACATCGGCGTTGGTGCGTGCTGCCTGGTCGAAAGCGTCCTGCCGCTCCATGAAGGTGCAATCAAGCAGGCTAACCTCGTGGCCGGCCTGGCGCAAGGCTGCTGCCAGGTAGCCCAGGCCAAGCGGCGGAAACCGGAAGATGGAGCTATGGCGCTGGCGGTTGAAATAGGGAAAGATGAGCAGAACGGAGGTCATCGCTTTCTCCTACCGTAATATCATAGGTAAAGTGGGTGGGATGAGAAGCCAGGACGTAGTTCAGGCCGGACCAGGCCAGCGTGCCGGTCTTCAGCTCGCGGCCGCGAAAGAGTCTGGCACCAGCCACCTGTGATAGGGCAAAAAAGACCCCGCGGCGCCGGCCAATGAGAGACACTCTCTGCGCCATAACCTCATCCCACGTGCCGATAGCTTTTCCCTCCAGTCTGGCACCGTCTGAATCGAAATAGGCATCAAAATGGCTGGCCCCCTGCTCATTGGCGAGAATTACCTCAATGCTATTCCTCACCTGGGCCAGATCCGTCGCAACCGTAATTTGTCCCGGTTCTGGGCCGATAGTGTAGGTAACGCTGATAACTGCTACCGTCGGGACCGCCTCAAACTGTGTCCGCAGCCCCATGAGGCGTTTTATGTGGCCGGCCGTTCCGGAGATGGGCCCTCTCAGGAAAGGGTAGCGGCGGTGCAGCGTGGAGAACCACTCCCGGCCCGGGTCGTAGAAGGGTAGCCGGGGACTCCGCCCGCTTTCCCGCACCAAGCGCTGGACTAGGTTAAGCTCGTATTCGACTCGCAGGGACAGCCCGTCCTTTCTTTCAGTCAGTCGTGCATTACCCGGAAATATTGTTTCACTCCCATATCTGAGCAGCGGCACTCCGAAGCCGGTGCCTTCCTCCACCAGTGCCACGCCATCCACTGCCAGCACCAGGCCCTTGGGCAGGCGGTCAGAGGGATAGCCCGGATAATAAGCACCATCCATTCCAAAAAGAATGGACAGTTTTCTGCCTCGAACCCATGCTTGCCACGCTCCTGGAACAGCCGTGCACCTGTCCGCGAGGTCAGCGCCGGATTCTGGCATCTCCATGTTCCCTTTCAAGGACAGTTAGCCTTGCAAAACGTCTCTCCCTCTCCCGCCGAGGTGGGAGAGGGAGACGAATCAACTAATACCCTGCGTGCTATGCAGTCTGAGAGCTTCGTGCCTCTCACACATCTACACCCAGGACTGGCTCAATACCCACCGTAGGGAATAGGTGTGGCAGCAGCTACGGTGACCGTAACTTTGGCGGTGACGGGCGGGCTGAGTGGCGTATGGTCGCTATTGACCAGCTGCACACCAAAGGTGTGTGTCCCGGCCACCACATTGTCCCAGGTAACGGTAGCGGAAGGCGCGGCTTTATATGTGCCTGCGGCTGATACGGCGGGCTTGCCCGCCTCGGTGGGGATCTCCACATCCATGTAGTAGTGGATATGCCCCTTGCCGGCCACCTTGGCGCCGCCCGGCGGCACTATCTCAAAATTGGTCACCTCGACCGTCACCTGGATGCTCCCCGGCGAAAGGGTAGCCCCGCCCGCCGGCGATACAATCCTTACACTCGGCGTCACCGGGGCGGTAACCGTAACGGTCACCTTGTCGGTGGCCGGTGGGCTGAACGGCGTATGATCATTGTTGACAAGCTGCACACCGAAGGTGTGCGTCCCGGCCGCCACATTGTCCCAATCTGCTTCCGTAGCGGTTGTCGCCTTATATGTCCCGGCAGCAGTGACGGCGGGTTTGCCCACCTCGGTGGGGATCTCCACATCCATATAGTAGTGGATATGCCCCTTGCCGGCCACCTTGGCGCCGCCCGGCGACACTATCTCAAAATTGGTCACGGTAGCAATGACATGGACGTGGTTTTCTCCCGGATGCTCAGCGGCCACTATCTTCACGACCGGTGCCGGTAGGGGTGTTGGCGTAGGTGTTGGTGTTGGGCTGGGCGCCGGGGTTGGCGTCGGCACCGGGGTTGGTGTTGGCGATGGCGCTGGTGTTGGCGACGGCGCTGGGGTCGGCACCGGGGTTGGTGTTGGCGAAGGCGCCGGTGTCGGCGTTGGCGTTGGCGTTGGTGCTGGTGCTGGTGTGACCGTTACCGTTGTCGGCGGCGCGGTTACGGTCACGGTCGGCGCTGGTGGCGGTGATGGCGCCGGCCGGGCACAGCCTGCCACAATCAACAGCACTATTAACAGGAGTGGAAGAGATAGCTTGCCAATGGTATGCCAGGTTACCTTGTTCATGGTGCACCTCCCGAGTTTTATAGAGACTACCTGTTAGCAAACCTTAAATACAAAAGCAGTTCCTACAGCTTTTCGGGCCGCTCAGGGATTCGACAAGCCTGTCCTGAGCGAAGTCGAAGGGATCACCATGAGCGGCCCATTAAGCGATTTCTAGACGCTCAGTTTCTCATGACTTGCCACTCTTGTCATCGCCAGGTTTATTGTCCTGTCCGCTACCTTTGTTGCTACCTTTGTTAGCGCTCTTGTCGTCATCCTCCTCGTCGTCATCCTCATCCAGTACACTTTTGCTGGTCTCTATCTTCAGGGCCGTCATGCTGCCATCGGTGTTCTGGGCGAACTCCACCTTTACCTTGGCACCGACGACGAGCCCGCTATCCAGCATGGTGGCGCTGTCTATTTTGAAGGTCTTGCCGCCAACGACGAACTTATCAGCCGCGATGGACTCGATAGCGCCGGTGAACTTCAGGTCTTCTCCGGCCTCGGTCTTCGGCTTTTCACCTTCTCCAGACTTACCTTTGTCCTCGGGCTTGCCACTGCCCCCCTTGCCGGACTTGCCACGCTGGTCATCTTCTATACGGGAAGCCAGGTTGGAGCCATCCGCCAGGGTGGTGAACCTGACCCGGGCTTTGGAGCCGACAGCCAGCCCGGCGTCAATGCGGGTCGCCCCGGTCAGCTTGAAGGTCTTACCGCCTATTACCCAGGCGCTAGCGCTGATTGACTCTACATTGCCACTGAAGTCACCTTCCTTGCTGGTGCCCTGACGGTCCTCCTGGATACGCGTTGCCAGCAGCGTACCATCCGTCATAGCCACGAAGCGCACCCTGACCTTCACGCCGACAGCGAGGGCCGGGTCAAGCCGGGTATGGACGGTCACCTTGAAGCTGCGTCCGCCCACTACCCACTGGTCAGTACTCATGGACTCAACGACACCATTGAAGCGATCTTCCGCTTCATCCGTCTCAATCTCCGTGGCCAGCATCGAGCCATCAGCCAG
>JACQTX010000023.1 GCA_016210585.1 Chloroflexota bacterium | reverse complement strand
GGGGAGCAGATCAAATTATTATGAAACGATTAGTCTGTCGTCACATATAGCGATTGACCCCGTAGGGCAGGTTTCCCAACCCGACCTACAGATAGATACAGTTTGGATTGCGTGACGCTGGATTCCGGCTTTCGCCGGAATGGAAAAGCGGTATTTTCGGGGTAATGACAAGGGGCCATTTCCGGGGAACATGGGTTGGTGGGGAAAATGGCCGGCTTAGCCTGCCGGTGGTATGGGCAGCTCGATGATGAGGTGCGTGCCCTGGCCAGGCGCCGAGTTTACGGCCATCTTACCACCGAAAGGACGGATACGCTCTCTAATTCCTCTCAGGCCACTGGAGCTCGCCGATACGGCCGCCGGGTCAAAACCCACGCCATCGTCTTTTACCTCCAGCGCGAGCGCGGTGGTATCCGCCCTGGCAATGACGGTCGCTTTGTCAGTCTGCGCATAGCGGAGCACATTGGTCAGGGCCTCTTGAATGGCGCGGTATGCGGCTGTCCTGATATCCGGCGGGAATTCCCTGTCCATACCGTAGTGCTGGAAGTCTATCTGTATGCCGGCTTTCTTGCTGAAGTCCGGCAGGTACCACTGCAAAGTCGCCAGGAGGCCAAGGTCATCGAGCATGCCCGGGCGCAGGCTAAGCGATAGGTTGCGCACGCGGCCCACAACGTTGACAACTGTCTCCTTTTGAGCTTGGACCACCTCGGCAGCCGCGTCCGTCCCAGGCATACGTTTCAATCTGTCAATAAGTAGCGTCAGTATGGTGAGGTCCTGGCCTACCTGGTCATGCAGCTCACGGGCGATGGCGCGGCGTTCGTTCTCCTGCACCTCGAAGAGCTGACGGGAGAGGGTGCGCAGCTCATCCTCAGCACGCTGCTGCTCCAGGACCTTCTGTGCCAGGACTTCATTGGCCTGCCGCAGTTCGGCTGTCCGTATTTCGACCATTCTCTCAAGGTGGTCACGGTAATTCTGCAGCTCTTCATAGGCACGGGCGTTGCTGATGGCCATAGCACAGACTTTTACCAGGACCAACGCCAGATTCAAGTAGTGCGCCTTATGCTGCGGGAAAGCAAAGTCATCAACCTCTAGCAGCCCCAGGATATCGTCCGGCTCACCAACACGTAAGATGAATCCGGTGTCAGAGGGTGTCCAGGCATAGGGAGTGTCCGGAGAGGAGAGCAAGGCCTCGCCTGCTCCGGCGCCTGTCGGAGCGGAGGCAGCTAAGGGCGGGCCAATTCTCTCCGCAGCGATTGGTGAATAGGCTAGCTTCTTCGGCTGGAACAGGCCGGTGAATAGCTCAAGCATTTGCTGGACGGCCTCGGTCTCCGTCCTGGTGCGGGTCATCGTGCTGAGCAGCTCGAAGGCCATCATACAGTCGGCGGCCTGCTGTCGGGCCAGTGCCCCGGTACTACTTTCGGAAGCTCCTTCCAGCCGCCATTCCCGGAGCTTCCCGTTCAGAAACAGCCGGAGAAGGTCCAGTCCGACCGGCAGGGCTTCATGGGTGAGGCCGACAAAATCAGCGAACTCGCGTAGGTGCTCCCGGCTTCTCTGGTAAAGGCCGGTGTCAAAGAGGACAATGCGGCTGGCTGATTCCCGGAAGAAGTCCCGCGCCGTCGCCTGGTCAAAGCCCAGGAAGTCAATGTGCTGACGCCAGCATTTCAGCCATCCGCCCGTTACTAAGTAGGCGCCCTGCTCGACATAGAAGTCAGTAAGTGCCTTGCCGGCGATCAGGTCAAAACAGCGTGCTGTTGGCGAAGCATCAGACAGCTCGCTGCCGGCGGGAAGCTCCTGCAGACCGGTGGTGCAGCACCCGCCGATTAGCAGGACCGCACCAAACTCCCTTGCACAGCTCGTCGCCATCTTCACCAGCTCGTCTCTGGTCGGCTGCTGGGTGCCACAGCCGGGAAACACGGAGACTGCTATCTCCGCCCGCTCCTCTGGCGAAATGGCCGCAGCCACCTCGCTACTGAGATGGCTGCACACCAGTATGCACCGCTTCTCTGCCATTGTCTTAACCCTTGATGGGGTAGTTCCCCCATTTGTGGACCGCTTCCGAGATAGCCAGAAGGACGTTTTCCGGCACCTGCCACGGTATTTCGCCGTGATTATCGGATAGGATGAAACCGCCGCCCGGCCCGGCCTTCCCAATGGCATCCCTGACGGCACTCTCCGCCTCGGCCGGTGTCCACCGCCGCATCGTGATGCCGTTCAGGTTGCCCAAGATAGTCAGTTTGCTCTTGCAGGCAGACTTGACCGTTGCCAGGTCTTCCAAAGTGCTTACGCCGACCACCGCCGAGCCGGTAGCCGCAATGTCATCTACGATGGGCAAGCACCGCCCGGAAGCCATGTGTATGGCCACCGGCCCCTTCATGCGGGCGATGGTCCGTTTGGCGATGACAAATCCGGTCTTGCGGAAAAGCTCCGGCGGGACAATGGGAGCATCAGCGTGGAAAGGAGAAGCACTTCTATCCGGTCCGCCTCCACCTGCTGCACCAGGCCGTCAACCTGGACATGCCCGTAGTCCAGAAGGTCATAGCCGCACGTCCGGAGGGTGCAATAGACAATACGCTTGCCGAGGAAATGGTAGTCAGCCAGGGTGGCAATGGCGGTGCGTGGCTGTGCCTTTCTCGTTGCTTCAGCGGGCGGCAGCACCGTAGCCAGCACATCCTCCAGGATACGGCCGCTCATATAGACCTGTGATAGGGACGCCTGGCCATCTTCCCAGGCGTCACCAATCCTCTTGAGCGCCGGGACGACCACCTCATCCACCGGTGGTACCTGAGTGGCTGCCGTGATGCACTGCCTCATAATGTCCGCCGCAGCAAGGCGGTCAAGGGCTAGCAGTGCCCGCTCCAACTGAAGCGAAAGTGGCCCTATTGGTTCAGCTTCCACATCCCACATCCGTGATAGACTGACGCTGTATCAGTAAGCTAGCTACGCGGCGGCACAGGTGTTGGCATCCGCGGTAATCAACACAATACCATCTATTTTAGCATAACCTGAGAATTTACGCGGCGGTGTGATATGGTGAAACACTACCTTAAGAGGGCGATGAAGTCCTCACTATATAAGTCGGCACAGGAAGCCCATCTTCAAGGAGGGCTTCAATATACGCTTCCATAGCCTCTTTGACATTCTTCAGGGCTTCAGCTTTGGTCTTGCCCTGTGAAACGCAGCCCTTCAAGGCAGGAGCATAAGCCACATAGCCCGATTCACGCCCCTCTTCAATGATGATGGTGTATTTCATGAAATTCCCTCTGAGGTAATCGCCCTAAATAAAATTGGCTGGGGAAGTAGATACGCGTTGAATTTCTTACAAGCTGAATTGATTCGTGGATTGCGCGAGTTGCTTAAGAGTGCTGTTGTTCTCGCTCTAGCGCAATTTCTCGAATTCATCCACCGTGATTTTTACATCCTTGACTATCTTCCTCAAAATGCCTTTGCCCAAATCTTTACCTCTGTGTATTGGCACGGTTGTCCATCTACCGTCCGCGTGATGAAATACCATGTGGCTGCCACTCTGACGGATACAGGTAAACCCCAGCTTCTCCAGTACCCGCTTCACATCGTCGGGTCTAGCTGGCCGGAGCTTAGACAACTACCTTGACCTCATCAATGGCAACTTCTACAGGGATAGGCTCTCCCAGGAGCTTACGTGCTTCAATGTGCAACTTGATGGCATCCTTGATGTTTTCCAGAGCTTCTTCATAGGTCGCACCCTGAGTGTAACAGCCTTGAAGAAGCGGGACAGAAGCTACATAGAACCCATCTTCGTCTTGCTCCACCACTATCGTGAATTTATAGTCTGGCATAGTCCGTGCCGCCCCCTTTCAATGATGATGGTGTATTTCATAATCCTGCTCCGGCGGGTAATCTTATCCCCCTAAATAAAATTGGCTGGGGAAGTAGGATTCGAACCTACCCTCACGGGTCCAGAGCCCGCTGTCCTACCACTAGACTATTCCCCAGCGCACCAGCATTATAGCGCACAGGAGATGCAAACGGCAACCACGGGAACTACCCATAATCTGGACCTATCTGGAGACCAGATAGTGTCATTCTGTCCTTGAGCGGGAGGACGAATGCCATCGGGACGTGCCGGTTTAGTCTGACAGACGCCTGGCAAAGTCCAGCCCCTTGCGTAGGGCTATGTCTGGTCGCTGAGGCAACCCAAAATGGCCCTTTTCACCAGGGCCTCGGTGATGGGCACCTTGTAAGCGTTCTGTGCTAAGGGGGTGGCATGGCCCACGGCGGCCCTGGCGGCTCCTTCCGCTAAGCTTTCCGTGATTGCCTTTCCCGTGATGGTCGCCTCGGCATCGAAGGCTTCGTATGGAGCTGGCGACCCTCCGCCGAGAACAATTCTGGCCTCGCTGGCCACCCCTGCCCTGGTGACTATGACGGCTGCGGCACTGGATATGGCAAAGTCTATCGTTTGCCGCACGCGGAACTTAAGGTAGCACTGCCCGGTGCCGGGCAGGGGGGCCGGGACCTGGACCTCGGTGATTATTTCGTCGGGCTGGAGGATATTTCCCATGGGCCTGTAGAACTCGGCCAGCGGCACTACCCTGTCATTGGACGGGCTGGCTATCTTCAGGCTGGCGCGCAGCGCCAGCAGGGCCGGCGCCATGTCTGAGGGATTGACGGCATGACACTGGTCTGCACCAATGATGGCATGGTAGGCATTCTCCCCGTCAACAGCGTAGCACTCATGCCCGCCCTTGCGCCGGCAGAAGAAGGAGGGCCCGGTGGCCGGTGACCGGCGGTAGTACCAGCACCTGACGTCCTGGCACAGGTTACCGACAATGGTGGCCATGTTCCTGACCAGCGGTGACCCCACAGCATGGGCCGCTTCTGCTAGTATGGGGTACCTCTGCCTAATGGCCTCCGAGGTCTCAACGTCTCTAATGGTGGTCAGGGCGCCTATTTTCAGGCCTTCTGCGTCCTCAGTGGTGTAGACCAGCCCCGGCACCGTCTTGATGTTCACCAGGACCTGCGGTGCAATCACCTGTTTCCTCATCAGGCCAATGACGTCAAGACCGCCGGCGATTATCTTTGCTGCCGCCCCATAGCGTCTGAGCAGCTCCAGGGCACTCTCCAGCGTTCTGGCGTCGAAGTGGTCAATGTATCTTGGCTCCGCCGGCTCTTTGCGGAGAATAGGCACCGGTCCATGGTGCTGGCAGGTCTCGAATACCTCTGATTTCGTCACCTTAATCACCTCCGCGGCACTTTGCCCAATGCTTCGAGTATCCTGGGCGGGGTTAAGTGGTCGCCTCTAATCCTTACCCCGATGGCGTTATAGACGGCGTTAGCGATGGCTGGGGCTGCGGCAATAGAACCAGTCTCGCTCATCCCCTTGGCGCCGAAAGGTCCCCAGGCGCAGGGGAACTCGATGATGGTCTTATCGAAATCCTTCATCTTCGGCATGTCGAGGAAGGTCATTATCTTGTAGTCCAGCAGGTTCGGATTGAGCAATACCCCGGTCTTCTGGTCAATAATATACTCTTCGGACCTGGCGAACCCGTTACCTACGGTGACCGCCATGGCAATCTGGTTCTCGACAATGGTGGGGTTGATGGCCTTACCGCAGTCATGGGCAGAGGTTATACGGAGCACGGTCAGCCCACCGGTCTCCGTATCCACCTCAACCTCGATGATGGTGGCCACGGAGCAGAGAGAGTAGATAATCTTCCCCGATTTCTTATCTCTTATCGTCTCTCGCGACGGGTTGACGGCGTTGCCGGTGACCTGGTAGCCCATCAAGCACAACTGGGCAATGGGTATCCCCCCTTCGGCGCGTTCCCCTTTAACGTAGACCATCCGGTCTTTCGCCTCGAGGTCATTCGGGCTGACGCCCAACCTCTTGGCGGCTATCTCAAAGAGCTGCCGCTTGGCATCATTAGCGGCATGCATGCCGGCAGCTACACCGCTTGATGTGCCTATGCTGCCAAAAATACCAACGCCCGCAGGTGTCACCGCCGTATCTGACAGCACCGCGGTAACATCCTCATAGCGGAGGCCCAGGGCTTCCGCCACCACCTGGCAAATGGCGGTCTCGAAACCTTCGCCGATGTCTGTGCCGGAGGACAACACGGTGGCCGTCCCGTCGTGGTTCATCTTTACGGTGGCCGCATAAGGGGCATAGATAGTATTGTGGATGCCCATGGCGACACCGATGCCCTTGCGCTTTGCCCCGTTAATCTCTACCGGGGTGCGCCATCCCTGCCACTTCTCCTTCCACCCGGACTTCGCTCTCACCTGCCGGAGACCCTCCTGCAGGCTGTCCATGTCCGTGCCCATGACGCCCCACTCAATCTCCGTCGAAGGGAGCGGCACTCCGTGGCGGGCTAGCCCCATGGCCGTGTAAAGCGTCTGCGCTCTATCGCCATACCTGGTGCAGTTCTTCAGGCGGAACTCCACCGGGTCCATACCTGTCTTCTCCGCCGCTTCGTCCATGAACCTTTCGACGGCGAATGCCTGCGGCGTGTCGCCGAAGGCAACCATCCCGATGGCTTCCACCGTGTTGGTCATGACGTTGGCGCCACGCCAGCGAACGGTCTCGTACTCGTAGAGGGTGCTGCAGGTCTGGATAGCTCCGGCCCCGAGGTCTTCAAAGGCATAGGGGTTGTCCGAGCCGAAATTCGATATCATCCGGTGGGATACGGCGGCAATCCGGCCGTCTTTCTTGAGTCCTACCTTTTCCCAGGCCTTGTAGCTGGCACGGACACGGGTTGATGTGATATCTTCTTCCCTGGTATAGATGGCTCGCACCGGCCGGCCCGTCCTCTTGGCCGCTATCGCGGCGAGGGTCGCCACCTTCTCCGGCTCCTTGCCCCCGTAGCCGCCAACGCAGGTGGACGAGATACACCGGATTTTCGATAGTGGTATGCCCAGACTGCGGCTCAGGTCTTCGTGCAGATAGTAGGCCAGCTGAGTATCGCACCACACGGTCAACTCTTCTCCGGTCCACTGGGCTATTACTGACCGCGGCGAGGGAGAGCAGTGGTATTGTGTCGGTGTCTGGAAGGCGCCTTCGAGGATGTAGTCCGCTTCCGCAAATCCCTTTTCCACATCGCCGATGTCTATCGGTAACCAGCCATCGGGCCGGCAGCGCGGGATCAGCTGGTCATTGCTGCCGTGAAACATGTTAGTGCCATATTCCGCGTGGACCAGTGGTGCGCCGGGCTGCATGGCCTCTTCCGTATCGAAAACTGCCGGCAGTACCTCGTATTCTACTTCGATGAGCTTGAGTGCTTCGTTGGCGGTGTCCCTGTCCACGGCGGCAATGGCAGCTACCTCATCGCCGCAGTAGCGCACCGTCTCATTCAGCAGGTACTCAAGCTTGCCCCTGGGGTGGGCCAGGGGGACATTCCTATAGGTCAGGATGGCCTTTACCCCGGGGAATGCTTCCGCTTTGCTGGTATCGATCTTGACGATCTTGGCGTGGGCATAGGGACTTCTCAGGAATCTCAGCTCCAGCATGCGCGGCAAATAGATATTGCGCATGAATTTTGCCTTTCCCGTGACTTTGGCCACGGCATCGGCACGGGGCAGACGTTTCCCCAGTACGGAAAACTCCTCACCCATTTCATTAGCCTCCCTTCATTAGCTCAGCAGCGGCAAGGACGCATTCGGCTATCCTGGGGTAGTTGCCGCATCGGCAAAGGTTGCCGGCAAGGGCCTCACGCACGTCATCCTCGGTAGGGTCGGGGTTCCCGTCAATCAAGGCCTTGGCCGTGAGTATCATGCCGGGGGTGCAGATACCGCACTGCATGCCGCTCCGCTCGACAAAAGTCCTTTGAAGGGGATGCAGCTCACCCGTTGCCGGGTCGGCCAGCCCCTCGATGGTCAGTATGTCTTTGCCCTCACACTCCACAGCCAGGGTCATGCAGGAGAGCACCGGCTTGCCATCAATGAGGACGGTGCACGAGCCGCACTCACCTTCATCGCACATCATGGGAGTCCCGGTCAGTCCCAGTTTCTCTCTCAGGACATCAAGCAGGGTCTCCACCGGTTTGACGCCAACCTCGTAATCGTCACCGTTTACTCTGAGGACCACCGGTATCAGTTCACCAAGCATTTTGCAGACCTCCCCGTAAGAAATTCAGGGCCATCATGTCACACCGCTCTGGCCTGTTCAACCGCCTGCTCGATGGCTCTCACCACCAGGACCTTGATTATAGTCCTTCTATACTCAGCGGAGGCACGAATAGAATCGGCACGGGTGCACTCACCAACGGCACGTTGCCCGGCCTCTTGCAGGAGTCCACCGGTTATCTTCTTCCCCCTGAGAATCTCCTCCGCTCCCCTGGCTCTGACAGGGGTAGGCGCTATTGCGGCAAGGGCTATTCTCACGTCATTCAAGACGTCCCCATCCATGGTAACGACAGTAGATACCCCAACAATTGCCAGGTCCAGGGCTTTTCTTACCGTCTGTCTCAAATATACCCCACCACTGTGTGGCGGCAGGTCCGGCACCTGTAGCTCTACAAGTATCTCGTCAGGCTTGAGCACGGTCCGCCTCACACCGGTGAAGAAGTCCTCTATGGGAACGGTCCTTTCTCCGTCAGCTCCCACTATCTTTGCCCTTGCGCCCAATACGAGCAATGGCGTGGCCGTCTCAGCCGAAGGAGCGGCGTTACACAGATTGCCGGCGATTGTAGCCATCTGTCTAATCTGGAGTGAGCCCAGTTTGCCCGCCGCCTGTGCCAGGAGGTTGAACTTCTCCCGAATCAGGGGTGACACCGCAATAGACTGTGCCGTGGCGAAGGCACCGATTCTGAGGCCGTCCCTTTCATTGTGGATAATATAATCGTAGCCGGGAATGCCTCTGATATTGATAATGTATTTGGGTAGCACTTCCTGATGTTTAATCTGCACCAGCAGGTCGGTGCCACCAGCAAAGAATTTGGCTTCCCCTTTGTGCTTCAGGGCTAAAGAGCAGGCCTCCTCTATGGTCTTAGGTATAATGTATTCCACTTTTGGGCCAACCATTTTTACCTCCTGTCCGGCCTATCTCCGTTGCCAGATTTGGTTGAGTAGTTTTTCATTCTGGCCTCTCAGGCAGCACCACGAAGCCTCGAATTCACCTTATCACGCAATCTGAGTCCTTAATGTGTTCAGGAAAAACTCTGCGAAGATTTTCGGAAGGTGAGAGTATGTTACCCACTCCACCAGATTCTTCGTCGCGGAGTTCACACTGAGCGAAG
>JACQTX010000108.1 GCA_016210585.1 Chloroflexota bacterium | reverse complement strand
TCATAGTCTTGCGGTCAGTCGGGATTGCCACGGCCTGCCCCGTACTTGATACGGGGTCGCCCGCCTGCGGCGGGCTCCTCGCAACGACAGTTATTACGGAGAGCACCAAATAGTTTACATTTTGGTTTCCTGTTTCCTCTCCCATGAGGGGAGAGGAATAAGGTGAGGGTGAGAACTGGATTTATGTCACCCTCATCCCTTCGTTACTCTCAGGGCAGGCTCTAACCTTCCCCCCTCAAGGGGGAAGGGACTAGGCTCCACCAAATGGTCAGCAGTAAGTGAATAGCTGGTGTAATCTGTTTTGTGCACTCCTTAGTATGCGGTGTAGGTTAGTGCGTTTGTATTAGACAATGTCTGGATTGGAGAAGGACTTGTCCATGGTTAACCGAAGATTAGCTGACTTTGTGGCGACGAAGGCGATGTGGCTGGTGACCGTCTGCGTCGCTACCATAGTCCTGCTTATGGGACTGGGACTGCTGCTAAAGTCATGGCCCATTTTGCAGACCCATTCGCTCGGTGAACTGCTCTTTTCCTCTGCCTGGCGGCCTTCCAAAGAGCAGTTTGGCTTCTTCCCTTTTATTATGGGCACGCTGTGGGTCACCATCCTGGCCGGGGCCATCACCCTGCCGGTGGGCATCCTGAGCGCTCTCTACCTGGCAGAGTATGCCCACCGCAGGGTGCGCGCCGTTGCCAAGCCACTGATTGACCTGCTCGCGGGCATCCCGCCGGTGGTCTATGGCGTCTGGGGACTTCTCGCCCTCTCTATCGGGGGTATCGGCATCGGCTTTAATGTGCTTGCCGGGGCTATCGTCCTGGCCGTCATGGTAATCCCGGTAGTAACCGCCGTCTCGGAGGAAGTCTTTCGCACGGTGCCCAAGGAGGTCAAGGAGGCCTCACTGTCTTTAGGTGCGACAAAGTGGGAGACCGCCAAGAACGTCGTCATCCGCAGTTCGCTCCCGGGTGTCGCCGCGGCGGCCATTTTAGGCTTCTCCCGCGCTTTTGGTGAGACCATGGCGGTCCTCATGGTGGTGGGCAATATCGCCAGAGTGCCGTCTTCCGTGCTCGACCCGGCCTATCCGTTGCCAGCCCTCATCGCCAATAACTACGGTGAAATGATGTCCATCCCCCTTTACGATTCAGCCTTGCTGTTTGCGGCACTGATTCCATTCGTGGTCATCATGGTCTTCAACATTCTCGCCAGGATGGTCCTGGCCAGAATCCAACAGAGGTAGGTATAAATGAGGCGGAGAAAAGCAGAAGAAACCATTTTTAAGAGCCTGATGATAGCTTCCATAGCTGTGGTTGTCGGCACGCTGCTGACCATTGTCATCATGATAACCTTGAAGGGACTGCCGGCACTTAACCTCGCCATGATAACGCAGACCCCTAAAGGGGGATACTACCTGGGCAAGGAAGGCGGTATCCTCAATGCTATCGTCGGCTCCCTTTATCTCGCTGTCGGTGCCACCGTGCTGGCCTTTCTCATCTCGTTACCCATAGCTCTTTTTCTGCAGCGTGATTATATCGGTAAGACGAGGTTTGCCAGTGTGGTCAAACTGTCCATGGATATTCTGTGGGGCATTCCATCCATCGTGTATGGCGCCTTTGGCTTCATCATCATGCTCTATCTCGGTGTTAGGGCCTCGCTGCTGGGCGGTATCATTGCGCTAACCCTGCTGGAAATACCTATCATGACGCGGGCTATGGATGAGGTCGTCAGGACGGTATCCCCGGACCTGAAAGCCGCCTCTTTCACCCTGGGTGCGACAAGGCTACAGACATCCGTCAATGTGGTGGTCAGGCAGGTGCTGCCGGGCATCATGACGGCCGTCCTGCTTGCTTTTGGACGCGGCATTGGCGATGCCGCTTCCATTCTATTCACGGCGGGTTACACCGACCGTATCCCCACTTCACCGCTTGACCCGGTAGCCTCATTGCCACTGGCGGTCTTTTTTCAACTCGGCACACCTTTCCCGGAGGTCCAGCAGCGTGCCTATGCCTCGGCACTGATTCTTCTCCTGATAATCCTGCTTATCAGCGTCCTTACCCGGCTGCTATCCAAGAGATTTACCAGGCACACCATAAGATAACCCTTAGTACAAAATATTGCGCAAAACGGGAGGGAAATCCGAAATCCGAATTTCGAAGCACTAAACAAACTCAAATTACCAAAATATTAATGTGCAAAGCATTTTGCTTTTTAGGATTTTGAATTTTGGTATTGTTTCGGATTTCGTGCTTAGTGCTTAGAGCTTGTCCCATTCGCTTCGCTCAGGGCAGGCTCTGAGTCTGTCGAAGGAATTTCCGGTTTATCTAGGTTAGGTATGGAGGTTTTCAAATGAATGAGTCACGCATAAGGATTCGTAACCTTTCGGTCCTGTATGAAGGGCAAACTGCCCTCAAGGACGTATCTCTGGCGATTCCGGACAGGCAAATTACCGCCATCATCGGACCATCCGGTTGTGGCAAAACGACTTTGCTTAGGTCCATCAACCGGTTGGTAGATTTGACTGATGATGTCAAAGTCTCAGGCGAGGTCTGGGTGGACGGACAGAACATTCTGGATACGAGAGCCGATGTCATATCCGTGAGAAAGCAAATAGGGCTAATTTCTCAGAAGCCATCGCCCCTGCCCATGTCTATCTATGACAACGTAGCATACGGTCCGCGGATACACGGCGTCAGAGACAGGAAAGCACTGAACAAGATTGTCCAAGACTCCCTGCAAACCGTCTCTTTGTGGAGCGAGGTGAAAGACCGGCTCCATGCGTCAGCATCGAAGCTATCGGTGGGCCAGCAGCAACGCCTGTGCTTGGCCAGGAGCCTCGCTGTCAAACCGGATGTCCTTCTCTGTGATGAGCCTACCAGCGCCCTTGACCCCGCTTCGTCTCAGAATATCGAAAAGAAGCTCATTGAGCTTAAGGATAGCTATACCATCATAATTGTAACCCACATCCTGCGGCAGGCGCGGCGCCTTGCCGATTACGTGGTGTTCCTCTACCTGGGCCAGCTTGTGGAACACGGCCCGGCGAAAGCTATATTTGAAAGCCCGCAAGAGGCGAGAACAAAAGCCTACATAAGCGGCGAAATTAGCTGACACAACGCGCACTAAGTAAAGAGCCATGTTTCAGGGCAGGTTATGTGTTGTCTTCAGGGATTCAATCAGAGGGGCGATATTGAAGACTGCCTGCCCGCTGGCTTCTTCGGCGCTGACTTCGCCATCGGCTTTGCCCGCCAGGACCTCCAGTGTGGCCTGTATGGAGCTGGCCAGCGCCGTGGGATTATAGCCGCCTTCCAGGCTGAAGACGAGACGGCCATCGCAAAGCTCACTGGCAAGCGACTTGATGATGGCGGCCATGCGGGCGTAGCCAGCGGTGCTTACCTCCATCATCCCGATGGTGTCAGACCAGTGGGCATCATAGCCGGCGGAGACGAAGATGAAGCGGGGCTGGAAGCGCCTGACTACCGGGATGACAATCTCGGCAAAGATTGCCAGGTATTCCGCATCACCGCAGCCAGCAGGCATGGGTATATTGACCTTTGTCCCCTTGCCCTCGCCAGTGCCGGTCTCGGCTACAGTCCCTGTCCCCGGGTAGAAGGGATACTGGTGGGTGGAGACGTAGAGGACACGCGGGTCAGCGGAGAAGGTATCATTGGTGGCATTACCGTGGTGGACATCGAAGTCAATGATGGCCACGCGCTCAAGCCCATACCTCGGCAGGGCATACCGGGCGGCGATGGCCACGTTGTTGAAGATGCAGAAGCCCATTGCCCGGTTGAAGGTGGCGTGGTGACCGGGTGGTCTTACCAGAGCAAAGGCGCTATCAGCCTCCCCATCCATGACAGCCTCGGTAGCCCGGATGACACCGCCGGCGGCGTAGAGGGCCACTTCATAGGAACGCGCTGACAGCACCGTGTCCGGATCGAGCCAGCCGCCACCCTTTTGGGCCACCTCCGCGATATGAGCGATATACTGCTCATCATGCACCAGGGCTACCTCCGCCACGGTGGCTGGTCGCGGCTTGATGAGGAACAGATGCTCCATGAGGCCGGTCTTGGCCAGGTGCGCCATGACGGCCTGGAGTCTGCCGGCATTTTCCACGTGTTCGCCGGTGTCATGCTCGAGGTAGATGGGGTCATAGACCAGCCCGACTTTGCTCATGGCCTGCCTCGTTTCTCTTATCGGCTATTATCATACCAGAGACAGGTCAAAAGGCAAAGCTCAAAAAGTTAAATTGCGTTCTTAACAATCTCTGAATAATTCTTCGATAGAATGAGGATAAAGTGGTCAGCAATTAGATTGAGAAAGGAGAATAAGAATGAAAAACAAGATAATGGCGGTAATGGCCGTTGTCATGGTAATGCTTGTGATCGGGGCCGCCTATGTGCTGGTGACCGGCAAGACCTTCGCGCCTCAGCCGGCATCCGCGGCGCCTGTCCTGTATAGCGAGAATACGGTTACCGCTATCTATGAGAGCGCCAACCCGGCGGTGGTGGGCATTACTGTGACGCAGCAGAGGGCGGGTACCTATGGCCGTTTTTTCCGGGAAGGACAAGGCTCCGGCTTTCTCATTGATAACCAGGGGCACATCCTCACCAACAATCATGTCATCGCCGGGGCTTCGGACGTCCAGGTGATACTCGATGACGGCAAGACCGTCCGTGCCACCGTGACCGGGGCTGACCCGGTCAATGACCTGGCCGTAATCAGCGTTGACCCGGCGGCTGTATCCGGGGTGACGCCCCTCCAGCTCGCCGATTCGAGCCTGGTGAAGCCCGGCCAAATGGCTATTGCCATGGGCAGTCCCTACGGCCTGGATGATTCTATCACCGTCGGTGTCATCAGCGGCCTAGACCGGAGTCTCGGCCGGATCAGCGGCACCCGTAGTATGACAGGCATGTTGCAAACGGACGCGGCGATAAACCCGGGGAACTCGGGAGGCCCCCTGCTCAATGCCCAGGGCCAGGTCATTGGCATTAATACAGCGATTGAAGCAGATGCCAGCGCCCGCGGCGTTGGTTTTGCCGTGCCTTCAAATGTGGCGAAGCGGGTATTGCCCGACCTGCTGTTAGGACAAGAGATAAAGCGTCCCTGGCTGGGTATTAGCGGCACACCCCTGACGGCAGGAAAGGCCCAAGAGCTGGGGCTTGCCGTGGACAGCGGCGTCTATATAGTGACGGTAGTCCCGGACAGCCCGGCGAGTCAAGCAGGCCTGAAGGGCGGCGGCACCACCGCTGACGGTGCCCTGGCGCCGGGGGGCGATGTAATTACTGCGGTGGACGGCAAGCCCGTGGCGACTGTCGAAGCCCTGTCCACTTACCTCAACACGAAGCGGGTCGGCGAAACGGTTGAGCTTTCCGTGCTGCGCGATGGCCAGAGTCTCACCATCCAGGTGACCCTCGGGGCGTGGCCGGACAATCTTGCAGCACAGATTGTTCCGCAACCTGTGCCTCCCCAGAGTATCCCCTGGCCATGGGGCGGGCGCCTGCCATACCCGTTCCCTTCACCCGAAGATTGATACGCTACTCAGCGTTAATCATGAAGCAAGGAAAGGCGAGGCCAAATGGCTTCGCCTTTCTGTTCTCATATCCCGACGACCCACGCATTAAGGCTCCGGTGACACCGAGCGTCCCGCGAAACGGCTTCCCACATACGGTATTGGGCGTCAAAGAAGTGACATTTACCCCAATTATTGCGGCTTTTGTAGCTATGAGGCCATGATAGACGGTCGCCTGACGATAATGATTACCCCATATATACAAAGCCATGGCCATCTTGCTACCGAGCGACCCTATCCCCTTTATCCCTTTCCCCTGGCAGGGGAAAAAGAAGAACCAAGGGGGTGAGGTCGTAATTCTCACTTGCCAACGACATTGATATCGCAGGCTGATTTGTGCGTTTTGCGGCAAGCTAAGTAGCCCCGGCCCGGTTGACAGGCCGGATATATTATTGTAAATTATGAGCTATTCCCGCTTGCCAAATCTGAAAGGAGGGGCACTATGAAGTTAAGAGACCTGCTGAAAATCAAGGGCCGTGCCGTTGTTACCGTTAAGCCGGAGGATGCCATCACTACAGCTATCAAGAAACTGGCCGAACATGATCGCGGCTCCCTTCCCGTCTGCAGCAGCGAAGGCGAACTGGTCGGGATTATCACGGAAAGGGATATCGTGAGAAAGTGCTTCACCCGTATTGATGCCTTCGCCAGCATAAAAGTCCAGGATGTCATGACCAGGCAGGTAGCGATTGGACTCCCCGAAGATGACGTGAACTACGCTATTAGCGTCATGAAGCAGAAAAGGGTGCGGCACCTGCCTGTTGTTGACGGCCAGAAGGTAGTGGGCATGGTCTCCATGCGGGACCTGCTCGACTTGCAGCTGGATGAGGCCAAAGCTGAAGTGCGCTACGCAGGGCTACTGGCGAGGCGGCCACCGCGCCCTATTGTCTAATACGCCTACTCGGATTTGTTCTCCCCCTCGTACGAGGAGGCGTCACCTACCGCGCTTAGATTGACTTGGCCGTATTAGGACTGGTAACATGGGTTAGGATTGCCTTTAGCCGAGAGCGATTGAGGATGATAAAGGGGAGAACATGATGGAAATGGGCAAGGGCACCTGCCGGCAGATTGCCATCCAGGTCAGCGATGAATCCTTAAAAGCTGACCTGGAGAAATACCGACAGATGGCCCTGGACATGGGGGCCACTGAGGCGGAAATCATACCGGCGGGCTGGGTGGAGGTTGACGAAAGGGTGCTGCTTAAGTGCCAGGTCCCTTTCTGCATGCACTACGGCCGCTGCGCCAACTGCCCACCACATGCCCCCCCACCCGATTTGGTCCGTCAGTCATTCGCCCGCTTCAAATGGGCTGTGCTTTTCAAGGCTGATGCCGCTAATGTGGCTGACCTGGCTGACATGGCGCGCTACTGGCCCAACGGGCAAAAGGAGCAGCGGCGGAGCCTGGATATAGTGAACGAGATTGAGAGCCAGGCCTTTGCTGATGGTCACTATCTCGCCGTGGGGTTCAGCGCCGGGAGTTGCCAGGATGGCCTGTGCGGCGGGCACTTCTGCCAGATGCTGGACAGCGGGCGCTGCCCCTTCTACCTGCGGGCGCGCCCCTCGATGGAGGCGGTGGGCATTGACGTCTGTGACCTGATCAACAAGATCGGCTGGCAAATATACCCCATCTACCGGCGGGTTGACCCGGCGCTGGTCCCCTGCGCTATCTCGGTAGGCGTTGTTTTCATCCGCTAGAAGAGGAACACGAAAGGAGCCAAAATGGCCAGGGATATTCTTGAGGTCCTGGATGAGTTCGTGCCAGCGGAAAATCCCAGGAAGTGGGCCAAGCTGGCCAGCACGGTGGACTCACGCCGGCTTGAGCTTCTGCTGCTGAAGGAAATCCTCATCGAGCTGAGAAAGCTCAATCAGATCAAACAGGCTTCGCCACCGCAATGGTAGGCGAATACAATTCACAAACCGGGGGTAATGATGTCGAAACTGCCACTATTCCCATTAACTGCTGCCGTAAACAAATTTGGCCGCCTGGTGCTCGGCGGGTGCGATACTTTGAGCCTGATAGACGAGTTTGGCACGCCGCTCTATGTCTTCGATGAGGCCGGCCTGCGCGGCAAGTGCACCGAGTTCAAGAGGGAGTTCGGCCTGCGCTACGCCGGCACGATGGTCCTCTACGCGGCCAAGGCCTTTCTGAACAAGGCGATGGCTTCACTGGTCAAGGAGGAGGGGCTGGGGCTGGACGTAGTGTCCATCGGGGAAATCGGCATCGCCCGCTCGATGGGCTTTCCCCTGGAGCGGGCCTATTTCCACGGCAATAACAAGTCACCCGATGAGATTCGCCAGGCGCTGCAGTGGAACATCGGCCACATCGTGGTGGACAATTTCTATGAGCTTTCGCTGCTGGACAAGATTGCCCGGGAGCTGAAGCTGAAGCCGAAGATACTACTACGGGTGACGCCGGGCATAGACCCGCATACCCACCAGTACATGAGCACCGGAGTCGTGGACAGCAAGTTCGGCTTCCCTCTGGTCAATGCCGAGGAGGCCGTAGCCAAGGCAATGGCGGCAGCAAACCTCGATTTAGTTGGCCTGCACTTCCACCTGGGCTCGTTGATTTTCGAGATTGAGCCTTACGCGGAAGGCGTGAGCATCATCCTTGACCTAGCGGCGCAGCTAAGGCAGAAGCTCGGCTTCCAGCTTAAGGAGTTGGACATTGGCGGCGGCTTTGCCGTCCAGTATGTGGTGGAGAAGGCGCCGCCGCCCATCTCCGCCTATGCCGAGGTCATCACCGGTAAGGTCATCAGCCGGTGCCGGGAGCTGAATTTGCCGCTGCCCCAGCTTATCATCGAGCCGGGGCGGTCGGTGGTGGCCCAGTCCGGGGTCGCCCTCTATACGGTGGGTGCTGTCAAGGAGATTCCCGGCGTGCGGTGCTATGTCTCGGTGGACGGCGGTATGGCGGACAATATCCGCCCCGCCCTCTACGGCTCCAGGCACGAGGCCGTGGTCGCCACGGACATGCTCGCTGAGGCCAGCAAGACGGTCACTATTGCCGGCAAATTCTGCGAGTCCGGCGATATACTCATCAAGGATATTGACCTGCCGCCCGTCAAGGCTGGCGATATTATCGCCGTGCCTGGCTGCGGGGCCTACTGCATCCCGCAGTCCAGCAACTACAACGCCTTCTGCAAGCCGCCCATCGTTTTCGTCAAGGATGGCAAGGCCCGCCTCGTCCGCCGCCGTGAGACGCTTGAAGATTTGCTGGGGTGCGACGTGGGGTAGGTCTCCCTACCCCACATACCTTGCGAGATGTGCTATACTTGTAGCTGACGAGGATGGAAGCCATGACAATGCCTTATGAACGTGTGGCAAAGGCACTTACGAGGAGGCTCAGAAAAGAGCTGGGGGATAAGCTGCACTCCTCGGTGCTTTACGGCTCAGTAGCCCGCAAGGAAGCCAGGGAAGACAGCGACATAGACCTTCTTCTGGTAGTCAGTGACAGCAAATTATGTGAGAGAATCTCAGATATCAGCTATGATGTTGACCTTGAAAACGGTATCCTGACAGCAGTTTTCTGTGTGACTCCCGAAGAACTCGGTAGATACGTTGAGCATGGTTCGCCTTTTATTGACAATGTTGCTGAAGAGGGCATAACCCTATATGACGACGGGACGTTCACAGCAATTCGTGGCAGACTCCTTGAAGCGGGCAGAGGAGTCGCTGCAGGCAGCCAGGCTTCTTCTGGAAAAGATGTCCTAGGGGTTTGGGATGGTAATGAGAAGATTGCTGGAGAGAGACTCGGAAACGCTTGCTCGCCGAGAAGCCATCGCATTTCTTCATAATCGTCTGAATCCAGAGGAATATGTCCTGAAGAATATCAACTCGGTTAGGGATATATACCGACAAAGAGCGACGCTCAAACAGCAACCCGGGACCGACAGTATCATTTCTCATGTTGCGCAAGTCATCATTAATGGAATAGAAAACGGCCATCGTATGAGAACACTGGATTGTCTCAAAGTGCTTCGTTCTCTAAGTAGGAATGTAAGGTCTGCCAGTATCAGCTACGACACAGTTGAAAAGTTGTTTCTGATCTATAAGAAGTTCGTTTTCAGCCAAAAGGACGAAGTTAAATGGTGCGTGAGCGCCATTGTAAAGGGACGACCGTTATCAGACGATGCTGTCGAGTGGCTCATTCAGAACTGCACACACTCAGACCACATCTTGAACAGATTGCTCCTTTACCCGACGAACCATCCTAAGATTACACAATGGGCAGAAAAAGCATATCATGAAAACTCTGTACCTGAGGAGAGGCGCTCCGAATTAATCGCTTTGTTACTCAATATCGAGAACGCCGATAAGTTCGCACATGATAATGGAGCAAACATCATGGTCTGGGCAATATTCAAGTCTCGGATTTCAATTGAGGGGAAGGTTAGCCTACTGAAGAAGTACTGCAACGTTGAAGCATTCGCATCCATCGTGACCGTTGCAGATCGTCTAGGATCACTTGAAATCTTGAGCCACTTCTTGGATAAACTTCAGCGGCAAGAGCGAATTCTGTAATGCCGGAATGAGTTGCCTCTTCTCAAACACCAGTTTGGCAAGCTTCCAACTTGCTCTAAACATTTACACGGCTGTTCCGTCAATAGACTCGCTCGTTAAGCCGGCGCATGGGCGGTGATTTCACGGTCTAACCGTTCACCTAGTTCGTCGGCGGCCACATCCAGGTCATAGTCCATCTGTAAGCCCAGCCAGAACTTCGCTGACGTGCCGAAATATTGGGCGAGCCTTAAGGCCGTATCCGCGGTAATGCGCCGTTTACCCAGCACAATTTCGTTGATACGGCGTGCCGGGACACTTATCTTCATCGCCAGATGGTGCTGGCTGATACCCATCGGCTTTAGAAACTCCTCCAGCAGTACTTCACCGGGATGGACCGGCGCTAACTTTTTATTCATATACCCACTCCCTCAATGATAGTCCGTAATCTCTACATTGTAGGCATTATTGTCCATCCACTCAAAACAAATGCGCCACTGGTCGTTGACTCGAATACTGTATTGCCCAGCCCTTTCTCCCGTAAGTTTCTTAAGGTGATTAGCCGGAGGGACACGTAAATCGCCCAGGTTGTCGGCATTATTTAGCATACGTAGCTTACGCAGAGCCACTTGTTGAATAGACGGTGGCAGTTTGAGCGAGAACTGGCGTTCGTAGACCTTCTGCGTTTCCTCGTCTTTGAAGGTCTTAATCACATGCATAATTATATAACGTTACACGTTAAACGTCAAGCGTTATACCCCCCTCAAAACAGGTCATGCTGCGAGAAGCTGTTGTAAGCTGGGTATGGCGCTTTCTTAGTTTGGAACACTGGACTAACTTCCTACATCTCATTGTTTGCCTCCTCCCCCCGCTAGAGCCGCATGCCCCCAATGCTCTATAATAAAGACGCAATTCTTCTTCGCGCGGGAGTTTGGCTAGAAACGGGGGATGGCATCGAGAGACAAGGAGCGGGTGTGCCAGCAGCTAGAAGTAAGATGCGGAAATTCTACTACGGCAACGTTGTCCTGCTGGCCAGTGTCATCATTCTGACCATAGTCTATGGGGCGATGTTCAGCTTTGGCGTCTTCTTCAAGCCCATATCGGAGGAGTTTGGCTGGACGAGGGCGGTAGTCTCCGGGGCCTACTCATTGAACGGAGGCCTGTTCGGTTTTCTGGCCATTATCGCGGGCAGGCTGATTGACCGATTCGGCCCCCG
>JACQTX010000103.1 GCA_016210585.1 Chloroflexota bacterium | reverse complement strand
GTACGGGGCAGGCTCTGATCGGGAATCCAGGTTCTTTGTAATCAGCTTCAATTCTGGATTCCCGTTCCCGTGTCAAGCACGGGACAAGCTTCACGGGAATGACAAAAACGACTCAGAAACCGTTGTTTTCGGATAACCTGCAAGAGGGATTTCGAATTCCAAATCCCTCTCAATCTCCCATTCGACAAACTCAGAGCTTGCCCTGAGCAAAGCGAATGGGGCAGGCCCTTTCGCAAGGGGAGAAGCTACGCTTGTCGGAGCCCATTTTGATAGTGAGACCATTAGTAACTCAGGATACGGGCTGAAAGCCGATTGCTGAGTGCTGACAGCCAGTTTGCCTTAGCCCAGCAACCTGGCCAGCAGGACCTTCTGGATATGCAGCCGGTTCTCCGCCTGGTCAAAGACAGCTGATTGCGGGCTATCCAGGATGCCGTCAGCCACTTCCTCGCCACGATGTGCCGGTAGCGGGTGCATCAGGATAACATCCTTCTTGGCCTGAGACAGTAGCTTACTATCTATCCGGTAGCCGGCAAAGACACGCCGCCGCTCTGCCGCTTCCGCCTCTTGTCCCATGCTTGTCCAGACATCAGTATAGAGGACATCAGCCCCCTGTGCGGCCATCTGTGGATCTACTGTGTAAATTATCTTAGCCCCGCTTTCCCTGGCATAGCCCTCTGCCAGCAAGCGTATCCTGTCCTGGATAGCATAGCCCTCTGGCGAGGCAATCCGGGAATTGACACCGGTGAGGGCAGCGGCCAGCAGCAGGCTGTTCGCCACGTTGTTCCCATCACCGATATAGGCCAGGGTCACGCCTTTCAGCGGGCCTTTCTTCTCGCAGATGGTGAGCAGGTCAGCCAGTGCCTGGCAGGGGTGCTCCAAGTCAGACAGGGCGTTTACTACCGGGATACTGGCATACTTAGCCATGACCTCCAGCGTGTCCTGGCTGAAGGTGCGGGCGGCGATAGCGTTTACGTAGCGGCTGAGCACGCGTGCCACATCCGGGATGGACTCGCGTTTGCCCAGTCCCACCTCCGCCGGCGAGAGGTAGATAGCGTCCCCACCCAGCTGGCGCATGGCCATCTCAAAGCTGACCCGTGTCCGCAACGAAGGCTTCTCAAACATAAGGGCGAGAGTCTTACCGGCCAGCAGTGATGACGGCCCCTTGTGTTTCAGTTCAATAGCCTCGGCAATAAGCTCACTGATTTCCCGCCTGCTGAGGTCAGCGATAGAAAGCAAATGCTTGGGCACAGTTTACCCCCTTCGGGTCACAGTATAGCATGAAAGCACGGCGGCGCGATAGGTGCAAACCGAACCTTGATTTGTTGAAGTAACCACGCTCGGAAGCTACTTGTGCCTGAGGTGGATTGGTGCTAGAGTTAACAGGTAGAGGCAATAGAAAAGAGGGAAGGAAGGAGGTAGGCAGATGGCTGTGCTGCACTCAGCGTCCACCTGAAAGTGAGCCGTAAGGTCCGGTGCAAGTTTTGCATCAGTCAGCGTGTCTGGGAACCTCCGTCCGCGCCCAAAGTAGCCTTCACCGGCTCGGTGCTGTCTGAGCTACCGTCTTAGCGAAAGCAAAAGCGATGGTCGGAGTTTCCGGCCTTCGCTTTTTCCGTTAAGAAAGGAGCAATCAGATGGCTTCCGAGCGTATGCGTTACTATACTACCCTTTCTGCTTTCCTGCTGTTTCTGGCCCTGCTGCTGCTAACGCTGGTAGATATCAGGCGGGGCTTTCTGTTTACCGGGTATTTCAAAGTTGGTGCACCGGCGACCCTGCTGAATCTCAATATGGGCCACCTGCTCCTGCTAGCCATTGGTGGCGTTGGGGCATGGCTCTCCTACCGGGCGCTGGCACGGCTGGAGACGACTTCAGCAAGCCTACGCCTGCAGACAGCGGCCAAAGTCATGGCCCTGGCCGTTGGCGTCTTCATGGTCATTGACCTGTTTATCTACCGCGGGGTGGCCGCATCGCGGATTGCCGCATCCGGCAAGATGTCCGCCGGTGCCGGCACGATGGGCCTGGCCTGGGGAATCCCGGTGGCCAGCTTCCCGGGCTGGCTACAGCCTGCCGCCGAGGGCTTGAACTACCTGCTTGTCGTCTGGCATGCGACCATCCTGGGCATGCTCATCGGCGGGCTGTTCCTCGTCGCGGGCGCCTCCCTGATGCTGAAGCTAAGGGAGCGTAGTTTCCGCTCCCACGTGGCTGGTGCGGCGATGTCCCTGTCCCAGCCCTTCTGCTCCTGCTGTGCCGCGCCGGTCGGCTGTTCCCTCTACCGCCGGGGCGCTGCCCTGGGGCCGGCGCTCGCCTTTACCATCTCGTCGCCGATGCTGAACATAACATCACTCGTGCTGGCCAGCCTGCTGCTGCCCGCCCAGTTCGCCCTGCTGCGCATCGGGGGTGGCATTATTGTCGGCGTTTTCCTGACCTATGCTATCGCTCTTCTGGCCACACGTCGGCTAACAAAGGGCACGGAAATGGCCAGTGGACGGAGCACATCCCGATTAGTAAGGTTCGCCACCGCCTACGGCCGGCTTTTCCAGTTTGAAAATCTGACCGCACCGAATGCCCTCTCTTCGCCAGCCGCCTTTGTCTCAAGCTGGCTGCGTTTGTCAGGAAGGCTGGCCCGCGTGATGGTCCCCGTCCTTCTCCTCGGCGCCATCGTGGTCATCTACATAATGCGGGCGATGCCTGAGTCCGGTAACAGTGCCGCTGGCGTGTTGGTCACCTCCTTTTTCGGCACGCTGCTCATGGTGCCTACGTGGACGGAGATACCGTTCGCCGCGCAGCTAATCAACAATGGGCAGCCGGCCCTTGCCGCAAGTGTCCTGATAGCGCTGCCCGCCGTGAGCATACCCTGTCTCATAATCATCGGCAGCGCCATACGCAGCGCCCGCATAGCCGCTGTCCTAGGTGCTGGTGTCTTTGCCGTAGCGGTCATTGCCGGGCTTATCTTTCTCTAAAGCGGATGCTGGCCTGTTTCCAGGTAGTACCGGAGGATTTCCCGCCCGGAACTGTGTAACGTCCGCCTGTGCGCCTGCGTTGTAATAGATGTAGTCAGGGGGGATGAGGGGCACGGGATGGTTGTAGCGGGAGTCAATACCAACTTTGGACATCAGGCTAGCGTTCAGCCGCCGGGAGGTCCTCAGCACCGCCTGGGTGGTACCAGAGACAGCCCGTTGCGTGCAGTGCGGCATTTGCTCGCACAACTGCCCTATCGGCATTGACGTCCGTCGGCACGCCTGGCACGGGCACCCCATTAGCGATAGCCACTGCCTGACCTGCGGGCAGTGTGTCGCCCGGTGCCCGCGTGGCGTTCTACGCTTCGAACGGCTGCCCCTATTGGACAGGGGGCGCGGTGGGACATAGCTATGTCATCATTGGCACCGGCCCAGCAGGCATCGCCGCTACGGAAGCTATCCGGACCAAAGACCCCGACGGCGAAATCACGCTGTTCGGTGATGACTGTCACGGCTTCTACAGCCGTCCTGGACTGGCCTACTATCTCACCGGTGAAATACCCGAAAGACAGCTGCTTCTCCGCCAGACCGCCAGCTTTCGTCACGCCAAAACGAAGGTCATTGACCTGCATCCGGAACAGCACCAGATAGAGACCGCCGACGGCCGCAGCTATACCTATGACAAGCTGCTTCTCGCCACCGGCTCCGCTGCCAGCACTCTGTCCGTCCCCGGCGCCGACCTGAAAGGCGTGGTCAAGCTCGATAGCCTGGATGACGCCAAGCAAATCCTCAAGATGGCACAGTGCAGCAAAGCCGGCGTCGTGGTGGGTGGCGGTATCACCGCCCTGGAGATCGTGGAGGCACTAGTGGCACGCGGTGTCGAGACCCACTACCTGCTCCGGGGCGACCGCTACTGGTCAAATGTCCTGGATGAGGCAGAGTCAGCTTTTATCGAGAAACGTCTGCAAAGCCACGGCGTCCGTCTGCACTATCAGAGCGAACTGGCACACATCATCGGGCGGCGCGATCGGGTAGCTGGCGTAGAGACACAAAAGGGGGAACACATTGCATGCCGGATGGTAGCTGTCGCCATCGGCGTGCAACCGCGCCTGGAGCTAGCTGCCGCTGCCGGACTGCGCCTTGACCGCGGTGTCCTGACCGATGAGCATATGCAGACGAGTGCTGCCGATGTTTTCGCCGCGGGAGACGTGGCCCAGGCGCTAGACCCTTTCACCGGCAAGACCACTCTGGACACTCTATGGGGCAATGCCCTGGCCCAGGGCCGCGTGGCGGGCATGAATATGGCCGGAGAGGCAACGCCCTTCCGCAAGGGTGTCCCGTTTAACGTTACCCGCCTGGCCGACCTCACCACTACCATCATCGGTGCGGTGGGTAAGGGTAAGGATGCCGACCTGCTGAGCATTGCCCGGGGCGATAGCGAAACATGGCGGCAGCTACCCAACGTCATGGCTGTGCAGTGCGATTCTGACGTCAATCGGACCCGCATAATGGTAGGGGCCAAGAGCATCGTAGGCGCGGTGATAATGGGCGACCAGACCCTATCGCATCCTTTACACCAGCTCATTGCACACCGGGTGGATACCACCACGCTTGGCAGTGAGTTATCACGACCCGGAACATCCCCGGCAAACATGATTACCGAGTTCTGGTTGGAGTGGAGGCGGCGGCGTGACACGTCACAGCCCTGAGCTCTGGGCCGCTTTCCTAGCCATCCTTCTTATTACGCTGGCCTATTTCCTGGTCATCGAGCGGTTGGGCGCGGTGCCGGCGTCAAGCAGCCTCAGCGGGCACCTGCTGGGTGCAGTCGGCTTTGCCTTCATGCTAGTGACCGAAACCCTCTACTCAGTGCGCAAGCGTGCCCGCTACGCCGCACACTGGGGTAAAATGGCAATATGGCTCCGGTTTCACATTTTCACGGGCCTGGTCGGCCCTTATATGGTGCTGCTGCACACAGCCTGGAAATTCAATGGGCTGGCCGGGGTCGCCACCCTGCTGACGGTGGTTATTGTGGCCAGTGGTTTCGTTGGCCGCTACATCTATACCGCCGTGCCCCGGACCGTTGATGGCATCGAGGTGGACAGTGCCACCCTTGAATCTCAAATTGCCGCCGCCAGGGTTAAGCTCCAGGACTGGCTGGCCGCCAACCCCGAAGTAAGCCGTAGCGTTTCCCCGGGTATTCTCGTCCTGCCGCAAGTGCTGCATAGCACATGGCTGCCTATATTCGGGCGTATGTTCCTGGAGTGGGGCTACCGCTGGCGCTGGTGGCGGCTAAAGCGCCTGATGAAAGGCATCGCACGTGACCGGCTCAGAGAGCTGGACAAACTGCTCTCCCGCCGCCGCGAGCTGCACTACCAGATTGGGGCACTGGTGCTGGTACGCCGGGTGCTGGCCCTGTGGCATGCAGTACATGTCCCGCTAGGCATTGCCCTCTTCACAGTAGCTTTTGTCCACGCTGCCGTCGCCATATATTACGTTACGCTCGCCAGGTAGCCGACGATGGAAATTCTGAAGAAGAGACGAGGTCTCATTACTGCCGGTGGCTTGATAGCTCTGGCCGCGGCCCTGGCGGTCATTGCCATTGCCCTTATCAGTCGGCAGACCATCTTCAGCCCGGGCAAACTAAACACCCAGGCTTCCGGAGAGCCGGTAGGCGGCGTGCTCGCCCATGCCGATTTGTCCGGTCAGTGCAGTGCCTGCCACGCCCCACCCTTAAGCTCGGAGACGATGGCCCAGCGCTGCTTGAGCTGTCACACCAATGTGAAGGACGAGCTGGAGAACCCTCACGAGCTTCACCGCAGGCTGCTGCCGGTGGACGAGCCGCCGACCTGCGTCGCCAGCTGCCATACCGAGCATAAAGGCCCTAACGCCCCATTGAGCCTGGTAACAGAGAAACACTTCACTCGGGAAGAGCTTGGCTACTCCCTGGAAGGACACGGGAAAAAGGATGACGGCTCGCCCATTGCCTGTGTTGACTGTCACCCGGACACACTGGACAAATTCGAGGTGTCCACCTGCAACAGCTGCCACCAGGAACGTGAGCCCGAGTTTACGCAGCCCCATGTTGACAGCTTTGGCCCAAAGTGCCTGGAATGTCATGATGGCAAGGACACCTACGGTAAGGCATTCGACCATAACCTGATGAGCTTCCCCTTGCAGGGGAAGCATACGTCCCCGGCCTGTAGTGACTGCCATGAGAGGGCCCGGACCATCCCCGAGTTGAAGGCGGCACCGCAAAGCTGCAACTCCTGTCATGAGAAGGACGATAAGCACAAAGGCACCGGTGGCCAGGAATGCCAGACCTGCCACACTGACAATGGCTGGAAAGAGGTCACCTACGACCACGAGCTGGCCAATTTTACTCTGGTCGGCAAGAAAGCCACCACTGCCTGCTCAAGCTGTCACGCCGAAAACAAGTTCAATAGCGCCCCGACGACCTGTAATGCCTGCCACCAGAAGGACGATAAGCACGAAGGCTCCGGCGGCCAGGCTTGCGAGACCTGCCATGTCGAAGAGGACTGGAAAGAGGTCACCTATGACCACGAGCTGGCCAACTTTACTCTGGTCGGCAAGAAAGCTAGCACTACTTGCTTCACCTGTCATGCCGAAAACAAGTTCAACGATACCCCAACGTCTTGTAACGCTTGTCACGAGAAGGATGATAAGCACGAAGGCACGGCCGGGCAGGACTGCGCCACCTGCCATGTCGAAAAGGGCTGGAGGGAGTTCAGCTATGACCATGGTCTAACCAAATATCCTTTGACCGGCGGCCATATCGGCGCGGCCTGCTCTACCTGTCATGCCGGGAACAAGTTCGACAATACGCCGCGGGACTGCTACTCCTGCCACGAGAAGGATGATGCGCACAAAGGCTCCGGCGGCCAGGACTGCGCCTCGTGTCACAGCACAGCGAACTGGAAGGAGGGCTGGAAGCTCGCCACCTTTGACCACGACCTGACGAAGTATCCCCTGGAGGGAAAACACGCCGGCCAGACTTGCACCAGCTGTCATGCCGATAACAGGTTCAAGGATACCCCCACGTCCTGCACTGCCTGCCACCAGAAGGACGATAAGCACGAAGGCACCGGCGGCCAGGCTTGCGTGACATGCCATGTCGAAAAGGACTGGAAAATGGTCAGCTATAACCACGAGCTAACGGGATACCCATTAACGGGGAAGCACACCACACCGGCCTGCGCCAGCTGTCATACCGATAACAAATTCAGCGATACCCCCACCACCTGTAACGCCTGCCACCAGAAGGACGATAAGCATCAAGGCTCCGGCGGCCAGGGTTGTGCCACCTGCCATAACGAAAACGGCTGGAAGCTGGTAACCTATGACCACAACCTCACCAAATACCCATTGACGGGTAAGCATACCGCTGCGGCCTGCGCCAGCTGCCATACCAACGTCTCCTTCAACAATACTCCGCAGTCCTGTAACTCCTGTCATCAAAAGGATGACCGGCATAAAGGCACCTTTGGCCAGGACTGTGCCCGGTGTCATAGCACGACGGGCTGGCCAGGGGCAACCATGGACCACGCCATAATCGGTGCCCCTCTCATGGGCACGCACGCTAATTTACCCTGCTCCTCCTGTCACGGTGCTAATGTCCCCATAGGCTCAATGCAGAACTGTGCCGCCTGTCACCAATCTAAAGATGTGCACTTGGGAACGCTCGGTCGGGGCTGTGCCTCCTGTCACAACTCCACCGACTGGAAGCAGGCTACGGTTGACCACTCCCTGACCGCCTTCCCGCTTACAGGTAAGCATACTGGTCAGGCG
>JACQTX010000022.1 GCA_016210585.1 Chloroflexota bacterium | reverse complement strand
TATTACAGAGTATTACAATTTTCAACCACCTGGAAGGTGAGTATAAGCGCGAATCTGTCCAGCTTCATCTTCTTCTCTGAGTCCACGGATTACGGGTTACTATCTTTCGCCGGGAAAGCATCTCGTTCTTGTCACCTGAGACCGTTTCCCTTGACAATTCAGCGGCAAAATGTAGAATGTCATTAACGGTGCATTGGAGATAATGAATGGCGGTTAGAAGGCACTTCAATCGGGAACTGGAGGCCATGTCAGGGCAGGACTTCCGGGCTTTTCAGTGGCAGGCCCTGCTGAAACAGATTAAATACACCTATGAAAAGAGCGGACTCTGCCAGCGCCAGTTCCGGCAGGCCGGCATTACACCGGATGACATCAAGACCCCCGAGGACTTTGCCCGCAAAGTGCCTTTTACCACTAAAGAGGACTTGCTTGCTGACCAGGTCGCCTCTCCGCCCTACGGGACCCGCCTGGCCATTCCCCTGGAGCAGGTCCGCTTCACCTACGTCACAAGTGGGACCTCCGGCAAAGGCCAGGAGGTCCACACGGACAGCGCCCGTGACCTCGAATACCATATCGAACGGGGCCTTATCATCTATACGTGGAGCGGCTGGGTGCCGGGCGACCGGTCCATGAACTCCCTGCCCATCGGTATGACCGGCGCCTCGCCCACGCACTCCAATGCCCTGCAGCGCCTGGGCTGTGACGTCTTCAACCTCGGTATATACGATACGAAGACCAAGGTGGACTTCATCCACCGGTTCAAGCTGACCGGCATGCTCTGTGTGCCCGCCTATCTGGATACCCTGACCACTGTCGCCGAGGAGATGGGCTTTAATCCGGCACGTGACTTCTCGGTGCGGAAAATCATCACCGGCACGCAGGCCTACCCTGTCTCCTTCATCGAGAGGATGGAAGCCAGGTGGAACGCCAAAATCTATGATTTCTATGGCTCTACCCAGGGCGCCGCCGGCACTACCTGCGAAAAGGGTGCTGTCCACGACGGACAGCGCGGCCACTACCACATGTTTGAGCACATGGCCTACATTGAGGTCATCAACTACGAGACAGGCCAGCCCGCCGGCCCGGGCGAAATCGGCGGTGTGGTGGTCACGCCAATAAACAGAGAGGCCTCACCCTTCCTCCGTTTCAAGCTGGGCGATAGAGTCCGCTATTTCCCGCCGGAGGCCTGCGACTGCGGGCGGCCCTTCTCTCTCTTTGAAGCCGGGACGGTAGCCCGCTACGATGACATGATGAAAATCAAGGGCACCAATATCTGGCCGGAGACTATTGATGAAATCGTCCTGAGCAAAGAGGAGACCTCGGAGTACCAGGGCCGGCTTTATATCTCCGCCGACCGTAGGGAGACCGCCGAAATCACCATAGAGTTCAAGACTACTGTCACCCCTGAGGTAAAACAGGAGCTAATGCACCGCCTCGCCGACGAAATACGAGACAAGACAGGCATCGGCTTTGTAGTAAAGGAAGCCACCGGGCCGCTGCCCCACGCTGTCTTCAAGGTGCGCCGCTGGACGGACGAAAGGAGCAAGGGACTGGGCTAAACAGAAGGCACTAGATCATGACGAATGATCCGTCATTGCGAGATCCTTCAGAGCTTTAGCATGAAGGACGAAGCCATCTCCGATGGGCTCCCGCTGGCACACAATTTGGAGATTGCTTCGGCTCCTTCTACGAAGGATGGGCTCGCAACGACATTTTGAATTTTCACTTTATCTTACAGGAGGGACACAATGAGCAACAGGCAACTAAAATTCAAAGCCGCCGCCGTCCAGGCGGCCCCCGTTCTCAAGGACCGGCCGGAGTATTTCGATACCGGCGCCACGGTGGAGAAAGCGGTGAAACTTATCCGTGAGGCTGGCAGCAATGGTGCCCGGCTTGTCGTCTTCCCGGAGTGCTGGATACCCTGCTTCCCCTACTGGTCGCTGGACTTCACCGACCGTCAGCCCTTTATAGACATATTCGCCCGGTACCTCGAGAGCTCCGTCGAGGTGCCGGGAGTAGAGACGGCGGCAATCGGCGAAGCCGCCCGCAAGGCCAACGCCTATGTCGCCATCGGCATTAATGAGCGTGACCCGCACTACCAGGTGCGGATGTATAACTCCATCCTCTACATAGACCCGGACGGCGAGGTCATGGGCGTGCACCGCAAGATCTGCAATACGGTGCAGGAGCGCTTCTTCCACACCCCCGGCGAGGGTGGCGATAACCTCAAGACGGTCTTCAAGACGGACATCGGCTACCTCGGCGGCTCCATCTGCGGTGAGCACCACCAGTTCCCTATGCTGTATTACTGGCTGCTGCAAGGGATGCAGGTGCACTGCTCGTTATGGCCGGGGCGCACCGGTCTGGAGCGTTTGACCGATCTGGCCACGCGGGCGGTCTGCGCCGGTCTTGGCGTCTTCGGCGTCCTGGCCTCCACCTATTTCCCGGATGAGGCCATGCCGAAGGACTTCTACCGCAACAGCCAGTTCAGCATGCCAAACGCCTTCGCCGGCGGCAGTGGCATCGTCAGCCCCTACGGCGACTACATCGCTGGCCCGGTATATGGCCAGGAGACCATTGTCTATGGCGACCTTGACTTCACCGATATCGCCCGCAGCCGCTACGGGACGGCCCTGGCCGGCATCTATAGCCGGTGGGACCTCATCTCGCTGAATGTCCGCCAGAATACCTACGAGCCAGTAACACCCATGGGGGACGGGCTGGCACCCGGCCCAGACGGCCTGGTAAAGCTGGAGGAGAGGCTTAAGCATCTCGAAGCCCAGCTAGCGGCCCTGATCTCCCGGGAAGCTGTCAAAGCGAAGGTCCGGGACGAGGCGCTGTAACCAGGCAAAAATAGGTAAGGTCTCGCAATAAAATCCGTAGCTTTCGGATGCTCTTTTTGGTGTAAAACGCCTAAAATCTGGCGTTAGTCTTACCACATTTACGAAGAAGGAGGCACAGATGCCAAAGTTCATGGACCATCATCCCAAGATGCCGCCTATGCCACCGGAAGCCCAAGAAAAGGGCAAGCAAATGCTCCAGGAGATGACCAAGGCCATCAAGGCCAAAAAGGCGGACCCCTTTGGCGTGACCCCCATCAGCGTTTTTATGGCCACGAACGGCGAGTCCTGGTGCCTGACCGAGGCACCAGGCGTTGACGCGGTGATAAAGTCGCATGAGGCCAATGGTATGAAGCTAGCCAAGAGCGATATATGCGAGGTCTCCAGCCTGGTGTAGGGCAGTCTACCATTATCATGCTACAAGCATAGCAAATCTCGTTGCATTACCCCGAAAATAGCATTGCGACCCACGCGATTGTCATTCCCGATCTAATCGGGAATCCACAGACACAGCGCACTCATTAGTTACTGATTCCCAATCAAAGCCTGCCCCGAACTTGATTCGGGGTTGGGAATGACAGCAGGATTCTGTTTTTGGCCTTCGTGGTGCCCGCCATAAAGCGGGCATGACAGATTACTTGGTGCATTCGTAATGGCGTTCAGCTTGACTGGTATACAGGTGCCAGCTAGAATGAAATGGCGAGGTATTCGGGATGTTTGAGTTTTTAGGGGAAAGACTGAGCAAGGTCTTTAGCTGGCTGGGCAGCAAGGGCCGCCTTGAGGAAAAGGATATTGATGATGCCCTGCGCCAGGTGCGCCTGGCTTTCCTGGAAGCTGACGTAAACTTCAAGGTCGTCAAGGACTTTGTGGAGCGGGTGCGCCAGCGTGCCATCGGTGCCGAGGTGATGCAGAGCCTGACCCCGGCCCAGCAGGTCATCAAGATAGTCAATGAAGAGCTTATCAAAACGCTGGGTGAGCAGGGCCGGCTGGCACCGGCGGCGCAGCCCCCTTCCGTGGCGATGCTGGTAGGGCTACAGGGCAGCGGCAAAACGACCACAGCGGCCAAGCTCGCCCTGCACCTGAAGCACAGCGGGCAGCGTCCCCTGCTGGTTGCCGCCGATACGCGCCGGGCCGCGGCCATTGAGCAGCTGGTGGTGCTGGGCAAACAGATTGACGTGCCCGTCCACACGGAAGAGCCCAGCGTGGCTAGCAAGGACATCTGCGCTCACGCCCTCGCCAGGGCCAGGGAAGTCGCAGCAAGCTGGGTGATTGTGGACACGGCGGGCCGCCTGCACATTGACGAGGCCCTTATGGAGGAGTTAGCCCAGGTCAAGGGCATCCTGCACCCGGCCGAAATCCTGCTGGTGGTAGATGCCATGACCGGCCAGGACGCCGTCCAGGTGGCCAAAGATTTCCACGCCCGTGTCAGTCTTACCGGGCTGATCCTCACCAAGATGGACGGGGACGCCCGTGGCGGCGCCGCCCTCTCCATCCGGTGGGTCAGCGGCGTGCCCATCAAGTTTATCGGCATCGGCGAGAAGCTGGATGCCATAGAACCCTACTATCCGGACCGGCTGGCGTCACGCATCCTGGGCATGGGTGATGTGCTCACCTTCATCGAGAAGGTGGAAAAGACCGTTGACGAAGAGCGGGCGAAAGAGCTAACCAAAAAGGTGCGCAGTGCCAGCTTCAACCTGGAGGACTTCCTGTCCCAGCTAAAGGAGCTCAAGAAAATGGGGCCGCTCAGCCAGCTTGTGGAGATGCTCCCCGGCCTGAACAAGATGGCGGCGCGCCTGCCGTCGGGCATGGAAGAAAAACAGATGAAAAAGGTTGAGGCGATGATACTCTCGATGACGCCGGCGGAGAGGCGGAACCCGGAGCTTATCAATGGCAGCCGGCGGCGGCGCATTGCTCAGGGCAGCGGCACGCTGCCGCAGGATGTGAACCAGCTCCTCAACCAGTTCCGTCAGATGCAGAAGCTCATGAAAATGGGTATGGGCGGCAAGCTGCCCAAGAAGCTCCTGCAGGGGTTCGGCGGTTTCCCGGGGTCTTAGACTGTGATAGTTTATCCCGGATTTCTGTAAGGGAGAAGAGCCTCAAACAATTGAACTGCACCTCCCACTTTTGGCATAAACGGATGCCGATTCCATGGATAGAGTACGTTCGGTATGAAAACAGATAGACCAAGCAAAGCCGTCATTCCAGCGAAGGCTGGAATCCAGTTCTACGAGGAAACCTCTTCGTACAAGTCCTGCCATTCAGGGTTTTTCTCTTCAATCAGCCTGATTTTCCACTTCCTGTGCCAGACTTTCAGCTGTTTTTCGCGGCGGAAGGCCGATTCAGCACTGTCACACTCTTCATAATACACGAGCATATGCACGCCATATTTCTCTGTAAAGCCTTTGATAAAATCGCTCTTATGTTCATAGACTCGTCTGATGAGATCGTTGGTGACACCAATGTAAAGAGTTCCGTTTCGTCTACTTGCCAGTATATAGACCAGGACAGGCTTCGCCAGAATGACAAGGGGTGTTGTTTCCGCACGTATTGTATCTCTGTGAAGAGACATTACACGCTACGAATAGGTACGTTATCCTTATTCCAAATAATCCTTCAACCTGCGGCTGCGGGTGGGGTGGCGGAGCTTGCGCAGGGCTTTGGCCTCAATCTGGCGAATGCGCTCCCGCGTAACGCCAAACTCCTTGCCCACCTCTTCTAAAGTGCGGCTGCGCCTGTCCTCCAGGCCAAAGCGGAGCTGGAGCACCCGCCGCTCACGGGGGGTCAGCGTGCCTAACACCTCATCTATCTGCTCCCGCAAGAGCTGGCGGGTCGCGGCATCAGAGGGTGGCAGGGTATTGGCGTCTTCGATAAAATCGCCCAGCCGGCTGTCCTCCTCCTCACCCATCGGCGACTCCAGGGACACCGGCAGCTGGGATACCTTGACCACACCCCGCACCTTATCGGAGGAGATGGCCATCTCCTTGCTGATTTCAGAGGGGGTCGGCTCCCGCCCGTATTTCTGGGCCAGGTGGCGGCTCACCCGCAGCAGCTTGTTGATGGTCTCCACCATGTGGAC
>JACQTX010000010.1 GCA_016210585.1 Chloroflexota bacterium | reverse complement strand
GTCTGATTAAGCAACCTGATTTCCTCGTTTGTCAGTATAACTTTAATGGCATGTCTCATGCCGATAAGCATAACAGATGTAGTTCTGTATTGCAATATGTTCTACTGTCAGGACACTAGATTGGCGTCCGCCCCGTATGTCAGAGCGTCCAGCCCAGCTATGATCCGCTCTACTTTGGTGATGTCCAGCGCATCTACCACTCCATCACCATTGGCATCGCCGGGTGTATTCGAAACTAAAATCGAGTCCCCGACCCACTCGGCCAGAATCTCATCGGAGAAAATATCGGAGAGGTTCCCGTTAGACAGAGTAATGTTGCTGCTATCGCCTATCGAACCGACAGAACGGAAATGCAGCACTGACAAATAGCCCGATCCAGAAACTCCCGTAAGCCCGGTGATATTCTGGACTATTGTGTACGTCCCTGAGCCGGCAGGGTTTTCGTTCCACTGGACCATCGGGATGGCCGTTCCATTTATGTTGCCAGACGTTACGTTGTCCAGTCTCAACACTGCCTTATCAAAAGTAACATTGTAGTTCGAGGCATCCAGGTCTTGGACCGAGCCTATATCTACACTGACTGTGAAGTCATATTCGGGCGGAACTCTGGCTGGAGCATTTACCGTTACCTGTACCTTCGGCACAGTCTGAGAGAAGTTGGCGCTAATGGCGTAGTTCCCGTCCATGGTAATGGTGGTATTATTCGAGCTGGTGTCGGCTACTGTCTCGACGTCGCCGCTCCAGTTGACGAATTCCCATCCCTGGGCCGGAGTGGCGGTGATGTTAAGAACAGTGCCCATTTCATAGGCGTGGGTCCCTGCCGCTGGAGTGACGCTACCATTACCGTTCACACCCACGGTCAGTGATACTGCGTAACCCGTTCCTTGCAGACCCTTCTCGTAATGTGATTGGAGTTCAGCCTGGCTTAGAGCCCTGTTATAGATCGCCACCTCGTCGAGAAGGCCGGTGAAGTAGTTGCCCATTTCGTCTCTTCCAACATAAAGGTTTGCAGTCGTCGGTTCGAATCCTGGGGCATACGCCAATGTCTGCGTGACAACGCCATTCACATAAAGCTTCAATACACCAGTTGGTTCGTACACGAGGCCAATATGCCGCAAATCGGCTGAGTATGGTAGCTCCGCCATGAAGTAGGTTGCGTTGTCATTGAGGTAGGCAATAAGCTTCTCTGGGAAACCAAAATACAACGTCCAGCCGTGGCTGCCGGCGTAAAAGCGTTTCCAGAACAGTGTTCCAACAGCCCCGCTTGCCTTCATCCAGAATTCGAGTGTTCCTTGTCCGGCGAAAGCGAGGCTCTCACTGTTGGGAACCAAAATGTAGTCTCCGAAACCATCAAAACTCAAGGCATTGCCAACAATGCCTTGTACTCTGGAGGCGCCATAGACCGTTCCGTTATTACCGTTTGCAGAATCAATCACTGTGTCTCCAGCTTCTTCATCAAACGTCCAATAAGCAACCATGCCGTCAGTTGAAGATGCCGCACTTACATCTTGATGAATGGGGGTCGAAAGGACCATAGGGATGAGCAAAGCCAAGCAGCCTGCCAAGAACCTATTCATGTCCTCAAACCTCCGCTTGCCGACAATAAACTCTTATACGAGAATAGCGCATCAAATCTTGGAAGTCAATACCTCATGGTAAGAAGATTCACTGGGTTAGCATTTCTTTGACGTGCGGCACGTCTTATCTCTCGCTGGTTATCCTCTGTCTAGTCATTATGCTGCAACCATTGAGAAACAAAAAGGGCGCTTGACCTTGCGGCCAAACGCCCCATTTCTCCCCGCCCTTACTTTTTGTAAAGGCTTTTACACTCACTTAGCTTGAGGATTTACCTACCATTGCACAAACATCGGCATGACAACGTGAATATAGTTATCCGTGCCGACCGGTTTGAGGACGCCGGGGCTAGAGGGACTGGTAACCTCAAGGGTGATCTGTTGCTCTTTGAGCACGCCGAGCATATCAATAAGATACTTGCCGTTGAAGGCAATCTTGGCTTCCGGGCCTTCCACTATGGCGTCAATCTCGCCTTCGTCATCACCGAACTCCTCGGAGCGGGCGGAGACCTTGACCTTACCGGGGCTAGCGTCCGCACCGGGGGTGACCACTAGACGGACAATGCCGCTGCCGTCACGGGCGAAGATAGCAGCCGTCTTGGTGGCTCTCAGAAAATCAGCGATGGTCAGCACGGCCCGCGTTCCAAAAGCCTCCGGTATGAGCTGGGCATACTTGGGAAAGGTGCCCTGGATAAGCTGCGATACCAACTCTATGCTCTTGAGTCGAAATAAGGCCTGGCTCTTGTTGGGGTTTACGGTTACCTCGATGCTTTCCTCGTCATCGCCGGCGAGGCGATTAAGCTCGGCCATGGTGCGCGCCGGCACAATAACCTCCGTCTGCTGGCCCACCGCACTACCCAATGGCATTTTGTAGACGGCGAGCCGGAAACCATCCGCCGCGGCCAGCGTCAGCGTATTGTCCTGAAACTGGCAGTCAATACCGGTCAGCACCGGGCGAGATTCCTCAGAGGCAGCGGCAAAGACCACCTGGCTGATAGCCTGCCGCAAGACACTTGTCGGGACCTTTGTAGTAATACCCTCATCAACTTTGGGTATGGGCGGGAACTCCTTGGCATCAATGCCACTGATACGTGCCTTGAACCGAGCACAGTCCAGTGACAAGGTCTTGGTGCGTGGGGCCAGGGCAATTTCCACCTTATCAGCCGGTAGTGAGCTGACAAACTCCGTAATGAGGCGGGCGGGCACGGTAATGGCGCCCTCTTCTTCCACCTTAGCCCCTATCCAACAGCTAATGGCCATCTCCAGGTTAGTGGCTACCAGCTTGAGACGGCCCTGGTCAGTCTCCAGGAGCACATTGTTGGTTATGGGCAGGGTTGTCCTGGTCGCTACAGCGCGACCGACGATGCTGAGTCCCCGGTTCAGGTTCTCCTGCAAACATGACAGCTTCATAGTATCCCCCTAAAAACAATCAGTGTTGTGTAGTATATAACAAAAACCGTCCGGACTCAACCCTACCCCCTACCCCCAAGCTCCAGAAATAGCACCATCCGGATAACGCAAACTGAATCCACCCTCAACTATTAAGGTGGTCACCGTGCAAGACTACGGAACACCTGGCGACAGGCACCTGTCCGCGAAAATTGGAACGGATTGACAAGACAAACCAACTTTTTGACATCAGCTCTTCGCCGGTGGTGTAGCTCCAAGACATCCCTTTGGCAACGGATGACACGAACTAATGCGATTGTCACGGTGATTAGCATATCGGGTTCTGGCGAACCTTTCCCGAGAAAGATTTCCCAGAACTGATATTCATCCATAGCAAGACGACAAGCCACTGCGTAGGTCGGGTTGGGAAACCCGACCTACGCAGTTAGACTCAAGAGCAGAGGGTTGTGGGACAGACTTCAGCTATTTGCCAAACCAGGGATAGTCTTCGTATTTGACCATCGGGGCGTCTATCCAGTCGGTGACGGGCGTGATGGCGCCCTTCTTTATCTGGAAGACCCTGACGGACTTAGACAGCCGGTTATCGCCCGGGGTATAGCTCACCGGGCCATGCAGGCCGCCGACCTTGTAGTCCTTTAGCTTGGCGATACCCTGGGTCTCAATGGCTTTCCAGGCACTGGCATCACCTTTGGCCAGTGTATCATAGCCCGCATTGGTCACAGCCAGCCGCAGAATCTCGGCGGCAACCAGGCTCTGCGCCCAGGAGGTGATGTAGTCCATGTTGCCCTCATCCTTGGGATGGAGCTTGCGGACATACTCCGTCATCTTAGCCATGCCAGGCACATTCTCGCCCCAGGTCACCGTGGGGAACACGCCATAGACACCTTCGACAACATCAGCACCGGCAATATCCACCAAGGCCTTAGTCAGGCTGGCATGCCCCAGGCCAATGGTCACGCCGGGCAGCAGGCCGAGGTCCTTGGCGTTCTTGATGATGACCGCGGTAGGCGCCGGTGTGCTGGAGATGTAGATGACATCGGGGTTCTTCGCCTTGATGCGGGTCAATGACTCCATCTCCGAGGTAGTTGTGGCGGCGTGCTCATCGGTGGAGATGATTTCGATGCCCAGCTCTTCCGCCTTGGCCTTGGCGGCGTCCCTGGCCCCGTAGCCGGTGGGGTTATTGAGCAGGTGGAGGGCCATCTTGGGCTTGCCGGTGCCCTTCCAGACATTCTTCATGTAGTAGTTGGCGAAGACCAGCCAGTCATCACCGTAGTCCGGCATCTGTCCGTAAATGCGCTGCGGCGGGCGGTAAAGACTCGGCGCCGTAAAGGAGACCAGGCCAGGAAAGCCGGCACGGTTGGCCAGCTCCATGGCGGCCTGACCTTCCTTGGACGAGGCCGTGCCGAAGAGCAGGTTGCCATCATCCATAAACTTCTTGACGATGGTCGCCACCTTGGCGGCATCATAGGCCGTATCGAACCAGCTAACCTCGACTTTATAGCCAGCCACGCCGCCCAGCTCATTGTTGATATACTCAAAAGCGTCCAGGTTAGCATGTCCCATCGGGCTGCCCTTCTCAGCAGCCGGCCCGGTGCTCGGCGTCATCATGCCTATCTTGAGCACCTTGCCCGTAGCCGGGGCAGTGGCAGCAGGCGTGGAGGTCGGAGCCGGCGATGCCGTAGTCGTAACGGTTACCGGTGGCGCCGTTACCGTAACCGTAGGTGCGGGTGCCGGTGCCGTTGTCGGCTTGGCGCAGGCGGTGATGACAGGCAAGATAACTACAATGAGTGCTAGAAAGATTGCCGTAATGAGTAAAGTCTTCTTCAAATTCAGCCTCCTTCTATGACTTTGATTGGGCTCGCCTGAAGAGAAGTGAAGCATCACATCGGCCTGTCCCTCCCAGGTTTTATTTTATGCCAGATTGTATCATACTAATACGAAAACGGCCAGAGCCGGTAGGCGGCCTTGAAGAGCGCCCAGCGATGGGCCAGGCCCCGCGGCTCCAGGATCAAGAACAGAATTATTATTAGCCCGAAGAGCATAGGCATGATGCCGGTGGCAAAGCCCGCCGGGAGCATCGTCAGGTTCTTCTCCAGGAGGGGCACCAGCTGGATGGTCAGCACCTGTTGCAGCAGGCGGATTATCACCACGCCGAAGATGGGGCCAATGGCCGTCCCCAGCCCGCCGAAGATTAACATGCCGATGTAGAGTATGGACTCCGCCAGCGTGAAGTGCTCGGCGTTCATGAAGCCAATCCAGTGGGCGAGCAGTGAGCCGGCAATGCCGGCAAAGAAGCAGCCGAGGAAGAAGGCCAGCATCTTGTAGTAGAAAAGGTTCACGCCCATCACCTCCGCCGCGAGGTCATTGTCCCTGATGGCGATAAAGGCCCGGCCCACGCGGGTGCGCGCCAGGCCCTTGGCCAGGAAGACGCAGATGATGGCGATGACCATGATGAGATAGAACTGCCGACCTTCCGTGTTGAAAACAAAGCCGCCGATGGTGGCATAGGGCACTTTAATGCCATTGAAGCCTCCGGTGAGGCCCCAGTGATTGATAACCCAGATGATGATGAACTGGGCGGCAATGGTGGTAATGGCCAGGTAAAAGCCCTTGATGCGGACGGAAGGCATGCCGAAAACGAGCCCAACCAGGCCGGCCACAAGCCCGGCACTGATGAGTCCGACCAGGAAGGGCAACTCAAAGCGGTTGGTCAGTATGGCCGAGGTATAGGCACCCACGGCGATAAACCCGGCATGACCGATAGATAGCTGTCCGCAGTAGCCCACCAGCAGGTTCAGACCAATGGCCGCGATCAGCGTGATGCCGATGAGGTTGGCCACGCCCAGCCAGTAGTTGTTCAGATAGAGCGGCAGCGTGAAAAACAAGACCAGGAAACCCAGGAACAGCCCCCACTGGGTATTCGTACGGATTACTGCCATATCAGTGGCGTAGCTATAGTTGCGCGTCCCGCAGGGCAGACTCACCGGCTAAATCCTTTCGATGCGGACCTCGCCAAACAGCCCATAAGGCTTGATGACCATGACGATAATGATAACGACAAAGGGTATTATATCCTTAACCCCGGCCCAGAGGAATGGGGTGAGGTAGCCGCCGCCCAGGCTCTCCGCCAGCCCGATTATTGGCCCGGCGATGATGGCCCCGGTGAAGGAGTCCAGGCCGCCCAGTATTACCACGGAGAAGGCTTTGAGGCCGGTCTCCACCAGGCCAAAGGTAATGCCACTGATGCTGGAGATCATGACGCCGCCGACGGCGGCTAGCACGCAGGCGAACATCCATGAGCGGGAAAAAATACCGGTCACCGGGATACCGCAGGCCTGCACGGCAAGCTGGTCATCCGCCGTCGCCCGCATGGCGATGCCCATCTTATGGTATTTGAAAAAGAGCGTCAGCAGCCCGAAGATGACCAGCGATATGGCAGAAGCCCAGAGGTATTCCTGGGAGATTACGGCGGGGCCGAGGCTGAGAGGCTCTTTGGGGAAGAGGCGGGGTAGGGCATCCACGCTCCAGGGCCAGACAAAATTGACCAGGCCCTCCACGAAATAGGCAATGCCCAGCGTGACCGTAATGAGGGCGAGAATCGGCTGAGCGATGAGCGGGCGGAGGGCGAAACGCTCAATCACCCAGCCCAGGGCTAGGGCAAAAAGGATAACCAGCGGGAAAGCCAGCCAGAGGGGGAACTGGGCCTGCACCAGCATGCCGTAGGTGAACCAGGAGGACAGCAGCACGAGTTGGCCCAGCGCCAGGTTGGCCACACTGCTTGACTTCCAGATAAGAACGAACCCCAGAGCAATCAAGGAGTAGCTGATGCCTACAGCCACGCCTGTGATCAGGAATTGCAAAAACGCGGCCATTAGCCTTTGACCTCCTTGACCTCCCGGACTTTTATAGTGGTGCTCACCACCCCTTTCCGCCCGTCACGGTAGGTCACCGGTGCCTGCACGGTCACTGAGGCGCCATTGCTATGGATGGTCTCAATCAGGTCTTTGTAGCGGTGCTCCATGAACTCCCGCCTCAGCTTACGGGTGCGGGTAAGCTCGGCCTCATCCGGGTCGAACTCCTTGTGCAAAAGCACGAACTTCTTGACCCTGGCCGGTGCCGGCAGATAGCTATTCACCCTGAGCAAGTCTTTCTGGATAAGATCGGCTACCTCATCCTTTTGGGAGAGGTCAACGAAGGTGGTGTAGGGTAACTTGTGGCGTTCGGCCCATTTGCCAACCATAGTGAAGTCCATGTTGACGATGGCCGAAACAAAGGTCTTGTCCTTGCCGCCCACCACCATAGCATCCTTGATATAGGGGCTGAACCTGAGCCGGCCTTCGATATACTGCGGGGCATACTTCACGCCAGAGCTAAGCTCACCCATGTGCTCCAGCCGGTCGAGGAAAAGCAGGTGTCCCTCATCATCAATGTTTACCGCGTCACGCGTATGGCACCAGCCCTCTATCAGCGTAGTCGCCGTTTTCGCCACGTCTTTATGGTACTCGCGGAACATGCAGTCGCTGCGGACGAGCAGCTCACCCTCACTCGTGATTCTGACCTCGGTACCCAGGGCGGGGCGCCCCACGCTTTCAAACTTGATTTCCCCCTTACCATGCGAGGAGATGAAGCCGGCTTCCGTGCTGGCGTAGTTCTGCCGCAGCTCAATGCCGATGGCATGAATGAGCCGGAAGGTATCCAGGCTCAGCACCGAGCTGCCCGTGACGGCGAACCGCACCTGGCTCAGCCCCAGCCGGTCCTTGAGCGGCCTAAATAGCAACAAATAGGCGATGCCATGCAGGGCACGCCAGAACAGGTTGGGCGTCTTATTCTGGAACTTGATATCAGCGATTTTGTGGCCGACAGGCAGGAGAAGGTTGTAGAAGAAGCGCTTGATAGGGTGGGCGTCCATGATTTTGACCTGGATCTCGCTGACCAGCCCTTCCCACTGGCGCGGCCCGTAGATAACAAAGTTGGGGCCGACCTCCCGCGTGTCCTCGGCGAGCGTCTCTGGCTCCTCGGGGAAGTTCAGCCGTGCCCCGGTCAGGATATGGGGGATGGTGGCGAAGTAGCTATCGCCCACCCAGGCCGCCGGGAAATTGGAGATGAGGTCGTCATTCTCATTGAGCGGGTAGCGGTCCACGAAACCCCTGGCCGTGGTGATGAGTGCTTTGTGCGTCAGGATAGCCCCTTTGGGCAGGCCGGTGGTCCCGGATGTGTAGTAGACGAAGGCGATATCGTCACCTTTCCCCTTCGCCACATTCTCCTCGAAGGCACCGGGATGTGTGTTCTCATACTCCCGGCCCAGCTCAATCACCTCGTCAAAGCTGATGAGCATGGGGTCATCGTAGTTCTTCAGCCCTTTGGGGTCCCAGTAGATGACCTTTTGCAGCAGGGGCAACTCATCTTTTATCTCCAGGAACTTATCGGTCTGCTCCTGGTCGTTGACGATAGCAAAACGGGCATCGGCATGGCTGGCCACATATTTTACCTCGGAAGGGATAGCGTCAACGAAGACACCGGTGGGGATGCCGCCTGCGGACTGCACGGCGAACTCGCCCCAGAACCACTCCGGCTCGTTATCACCGATGATGCAGACAATGTCTCCCCGCCTTAGGCCCAGGCTAATCAGGCCAAGTGAGAAGTCCTTGACCGTCTGGTAGTAGGTCCCCCAGGAATATCGCTGCCAGATGCCGAACTTCTTCATGCACATGGCTGTCCTGGCGCCCCACTTTTCGCAGTTATGCATGATAAGCCTGGGGATAGTATCGGTACTCTCCACTGGCATTACAACGTCTCCTGCTGATGTATGAAGGAGAGCACGGCCTTGTCCTCTAAACAAAACTGCCTCCCGCTTGGGAGGCAGTTCAAACTATTCAGGGACGGTCGAATGCTCAGACAGGGACTCCCAAGCGCACCCGGGTGCGCCTGGTAAAGATGAACTGGGGTCTCTCCGCCTGGGAAATAGCCGCTTCTCCCACGTTCTTTGCACCACGATTATTGACGCCAGTTTACCATAATGGACTCGCCACGTCAACCAACGTATGGGGAAGGTAACCCGGGGGTTCAGGTTCAGACATGCTGCCACTAGTTCCAGCGATACTAACGAGCCTTGCCCAAAAAGTCAAACGCTCATGTCATTGTTATGAAAATAGGCGTGCAACCCCGAAAATGTCATAAAAACGCCCAGATTCTTCGTCGCGGAGTTCACACTGAGCGAAGCGAATGTGCTCCTCAGGATGACATTTTGGGCAAAGCGATACTAATCTCCTTATGTATCTGCGGAATTCTCCAGCTTCAGCCTGAGGTTTTCCGTGAACTTCTCCGCCAGGTCGCTGGCTTTTCGCCTGACTACGCCCTCACCAAACCTGGCGAGGATGCCGGCCAGCGCCACATCCATGACGTAGCTCACCTGTGTTTCACCTTCACCACTCCCACGGAGGTCCACTGTAGTCTTAATATTGAGCTGGCTCGCCGTTTTGAAGTCCTTCCCTGTTATAGTGGCAAACAGATGGACAGGCTCGGTCATCTCTACAATGGCTATCCCCAGCTTAAACCTGGCCGATACCGGCCCTATTTGCACGGCTTCAGTAACCTCGTAGGTACTCTCCCCGAGCGGTGTCATATTTTCACAGCCGGGTACACAGGTGACTAGCTTCTGCGGGTCCAGTAAGAAGTCCCACAGGGATTGGGCGGGTGCCTTTATGACTGCCGCGCCTTCAAGCCTCACGTTCTTTCATCTCGCTAAAGATTTTCTCAGGGGTGATAGGCAAGTCCTTAAGCCTGACGCTGGTAGTGGCGCAAATGGCATTGCCGATGGCAGCGGCCGTCGGTGCCAGGCCTGGCTCGCCAACGCCCTTTGCTCCAAATGGCCCATCACGATGGGGAGCTTCGATGATAATGGGGACCAGCTCTGGCACATCGCTGGCACGCGGCACTTTGTAGTCGGCAAAGCTGGGGTTCACTATCCTCCCAGCGTCCAGCCCCAGCTCTTCATAAAGGGTGGTGCCGATGCCCATAACGAGAGCGCCCTCGATTTGCTGCTCACAGTTAGTCGGGTTGATAGCTCTGCCGACGTCATGGGCTGCCACAAGCTTCAGTATTCTCACCGTTCCCGTGTCCTTGTCCACCGTCACCTCGGCAGCCTGTGCTGCATATGTCCAGCATGCCGCCGGTCGCTCGCTCTGCCCCGTTTCCGGGTCAAGAGGGATACCTCGAAAGGGGATACCTTTCAGGCTGTATCCTGACTTCCCGATAATCGGGCCGGCCGGCGAGGCATTGCTGTAGTAGGCTATCTCGGCTAGGTAGACCCCTTCTGCGGGGTTCTCGCTGGAGAATACCCGGCCACCTTCGCAGCGAAGCTCTTCAAAGGGCACTTTTAGCATCTCCGCCGCCGCCTTAAGCAGCTGCCTACGGGCATCTTCCGCCGCCAGTCTTACAGCATTGCCTACCATGAAAGTATCCCGACTGCCGAAAGTCCCTCCGTTATACGGCGAAAACCTGGTATCTATCTCTGGGACCGAAATCTGCTCCACCGGGACCCCGATGACCTCAGACGCAATTTGAGTGACAATGGTGTTGTTGCCCTGCCCCATTTCGATTGACCCCTTGAAGACCTCCACCCTGCCGTCATCATTGACCTTCACCATGGCCGAGCTCATCAGAGCCACCGTGAACTTGTGCATGCAGGCAATGCCCATGCCTGTGCCAGGGGGCAACTTCTTACCCCAGCCTATCGCCTCAGCCGCGGCGCGCAGGCTTGCCTTGAGTCCCACGCTGTGCAGCTTCTCTCCCCATGCCGCCGTAGCACCTTCCTCAACAGCGTTCTTCAGGCGTATTTCCAGCGGGTCAATACCCAGGTCTCTGGCGATGATATCCATCTGGGACTCGTGTGCCCAGGTTATCTGGGAGCAGCCGAAGCCGCGGAAGGCGCCGGCGACCGCTTTGTTAGTGTATACGCAGCAGGAGTCATTCCACACGTTTTCTATCTGGTAAGGCCCCGAGGCCGTAAGACCGCCCCACCGGGCCACAAAGGGCCCGTCATCGGCATAGGCGCCGGTGTCCCAGATAACCTTCGCCTTTGAAGCTAGCAGCTTGCCATCCCGCGAAACACCGGTCTTCAAATTGATTACCGTCGGATGCCTGACTACCGTGCTGGTGAACTCCTCCGAGCGGTCTAGCTGCAGCTTCACCGGGGCCTGTGCCTTGAGGGCCAGGCCAACGGCGATAGGCTCTACTGTAGTTACGGCACTCTTGGCGCCGAACCCTCCGCCAACATAAGGGACGATGACACGCATTTTGCTGATTGGTATCTGAAACACGTGGGATAGGCGCTCTCTCACCAGGAAGGGGGACTGCGTGCTGGCGTATAGCGTAATATCTCCTGTCGCACCCACGGCGGCAACAGCAACATGCGGCTCCAGTGAGCAGTGCTGCACCATACTGGTTGTAAATCTATTCTCGTATACCCTGTAGGCTTCCCTGAAGCCTGCCTCAACATCACCCCTTCTGAGCTTGGTCAGGTGGCAGATGTTGGTGCCCGGAATGGGATGGAGCCAGGGCATCAGGCGGTGATACTCGCCCAGCTTCTCATGAATGAGAAGCGCACCTTCGGCCATCGCCTCCTCCGGGTCAAATAGCGGTGGCAGCTCCTCATAATCTACCTCTATCAGGTCCAAGGCTTCGTCCGCCGTGTCCCGGTCCGTTGCGGCGACGGCAGCGACCGGTTCCCCCACGAACCGGACCTTATCCGTAGCCAGAAGTGTCTGGTCGCCCAGGTGGAACAGCCCTCTCGGCGGTATGTCTCGCCCGCAGATTAGCGCTTTCACGCCCTTTAGATGTTCGGCGCGCGAAGTGTCAATATGGACGATACGTGCATGAGCATAAGGGCTTCTCAGCACTTTGCCGTAAAGCATGCCGGGCAGGCGGATATCAAAGGTGTATTGTGCGGCGCCCGTGGCTTTCTCCATGACATCAACGCGCGAGATGCCCTTACCGACGACTGAGTAGCTGCACATATCCGCCTCTTTTATCTTACTAATCGTCTTATAATTATTTGATACGCGCTCTCCCCCTTTGGAAAAGGGGGACTAAGGGGGATTTCAAATTCCAAATCCCTCTCACTCTCCCCCTCGGCAAGCTCAGGGCAGGCTCTTTCGCAAAGGGAGAAGTCACGCTTTTTCGATGTCGTCTCATTACGAGACCATTGGTATCTTTTGCGACGCGACCAGAATCGCCTTTACGATTCTGGTGTAGCCCGTGCACCGGCAGATATTCCCGTCAATGGCTGTCCTGACTTCTTCCTCCGTAGGGTGAGGATGCCTGTCAAGAAGGGCCTTGGCCGAGAGGATCATCCCCGGAGTGCAAAAGCCGCACTGGATGGCACCATGCTCTATGAAGGCGGCCTGCAAGGGGTGCAGCTCGCCATTCTGGCTGAGACCATCAATAGTGGTCACCTTCCGGCCCCGGACGTCAACGGCAAGCGTCAGACAGGAGCGGACCACCTTGCCGTCCAGCAGGACGGTGCAGGCGCCGCACTCACCATCCTCGCAGGAGAACTTGGTGCCGGTCAGGTTGAGGTCTTCCCGGAGCACCTCCAGAAGCGTCCGGTTCACGGCCACGGTCATATCGTAGGCCTTTTCGTTGACTACAAGCTCTATGTGCTTGGCCTTCATTCTTCGTCGTGCTAGCCTTGCTCAAGCTTTAGCCTGGCAAACTCCCCGCTGATTAGCTCCCGGCGATAGCTCTTCTTCCACTGGTTGATTTCGTCCATGCGGTGCAGGCTTTCAAAGTTCAACGCGGCGGTGACGATACCCTCTGTCTCAGCAGCTTGAGCAAATACGGGCATTGTCCTCGGAAAGACCGGGCCGGCTATGGTGCTATACCCGTAGTAAGAGAACGTCCTTTCCTTGCCCACCAGGTTAGCGCTGGCACAATAGATGTGGTTCTCCGTTGCCCGCGACTTGGTCAGCAAGGTCATGAACTCTATCTTGCCATCACCGGCAGTGCTGGCGGTGGGATTGATGATTAGCCGTGCCCCTTCGAGGGCCAGAAGACGGGACTGCTCCGGCATGCGCCAGAAATCATAGCAGACCTGTACGCCTATCGGTCCGTACTCCGTCTCAAACACTGGTAGCTCATTCCCCCGCTGAAAACAGATAGACTCGGTATTCAATGGTGGCGTCCCCAGGTTGAGCTTGCGATAGACGCCGATAAGCCCCTCAGGACCAACCACGGGGGCGGATATGTAGTGCACGTCCGGGTTGGCCTTGTCCCGCTCGGCCATGCCGAACACGATATAGACCCCGTGTTGCCTGGCTAAACCGGCAATTGCGTCAGTTGCCGGGCCCGGGACAGGCTCGGCAGTCTCGTGGTGCATGGTGCAGGACCTCCCATCACGCTTCGATTCCTCACCGCACTCATACCCATTCAGGGCCAGCTCCGGAAAGACGATGATGTTGCTGCCAACCGCCACCGCGGACTCAATATGAGCCTTCATCCTGGCGAGATTGGTGGCCTTGTTCCCCCATGTGGTGGCGAAATTGACACAGGCAACGGTCACTACCTTCTCATATTTCTCGTATCGCTTTGGTATCATCTTATCCACTCCTTACGCTAGATGTCATTGCGAGACCATCCCGATGAGTCCGCCTGTGGCGGACGAATCGGGAGGCGAAGCAATCTGCAATTCGCTCCCGCTGGCACACAATTCGCAGATTGCTTCGCCTCCGCCTTCGGCGAATGCGCTCGCAATGACAGATTGGACTTTTCGATTATGAAATCTACGAATTACGGTTATCTCCTTGCCTACCGCGGGTAAACGTATCTGCCCAGTCCTGGCTTCGTCACAATGCGCCCGTTCTCGGCCACCACCTCGCCGCGGACGAGGGTGCAGGCCGGCCAGCCTTTGAACTCCCACCCTTCGTAGATATTCCAGTCACAGACGGAGGGTGACATCTCGAGGGCCATCTTGACGCGCTTCGCCAGGTCAACTATGACCAGGTCAGCGTCTGAGCCTACAGCAATGCTCCCCTTTTGCGGGTAAAGCCCGAACACTCTCGCTGGATTATAGCTGCAGACCTCAACCACCTTCGGCAGGGCTATCCTGCCCTTATTCACGCCCTCGCTCAGCATCACGGGCAGTATCAGCTGTGTGGTGTTTGCCAGGCCCATAGGGGCTTTCCACATATCCGTCCCTTTGTTCACCCTTTTTGACAGGGACAGGTCTGACCCGATGCAGTCAATTACGCCATCTCTAATGCCCTGCCACAATACCTCGTTGTCTCTCTTGCCCCGTAAGGGCGGATTCACCACGGCAAAGGTCGGGTTGTTCGCGATGACAGGCACCGGCTCTTCGCTAGTATGTGTCAGATACTGCGGACAGGTCTCGCCTACTACGTCTATCCCTTCGGCTTTAGCCTCAGCAATCAGAGCCACGCCTTCAGCAATAGTGATATGGACAACGTATAGAGGACAACGGGTGACTTGCGAGAGGAACAGGCACTTGCGCATGGACTCCTCCTCGACGAAGTTGGGGCGGGAGTCATGCCAGGCCCGGGCGTCCTGGCGGTGTTTCAACCTCTGCTGGAGCCGGAGGGCAATATCAATATTTTCCGTATGCACCATAGCCCGTGCCGGATACCCCAGCCGGCTAATCCTCTCGAAACCTTCATAGAGAAAGCCATCATCAATGGGCGGTATGCCTGAGGCCTGGGCCTGTGGCCCCCGGTAGCCCAGACTGAACTTGAAGCCGCTGATGCCGTGCTCCGGACATCTTTCAATCTCAGCCATGCAGGCTTCGTCGGCGACCATGTGGTGAAAGAAGCCATCAATCACCGCATTGTTCTCGAAGTCCGCCTTGAGCTTATCCAAGACCTTGAGGAGACCGGTATTGACGGCCCGGTGGTAACAGGCGACGGTGGTGACACCGCCGAGGGCCGCCGCCTCCGTCTCCGTGCGGGCGGTCACACTATAGGGGATACCAAACTGGACGCCAGAGGCCATATGGGTATGCGGGTCAACCAGGCCGGGCAGGACATACTTGCCGGTAGCATCAATAGTCTTTTCTGCCGGAGGCAGAAGCTCGTCCCCGGCCACGGCGACTATTCTGCCTTTGTCAATGGCAATGCCAGCCGAGACTATGGTGCTGTGGGTTACAATCTTACCGCCCTTTATTACCAGGTCTATCATGATGCCCCTCTCTCCGCAGTGCGATGCTCTCGCAGTGGCTACCGTTGTGCTTTCATGACACAAACGCCACTTTCCGCAGGTCTGTGGCGCTTATTATAGCACGAGGTGTATAATTTGACATACTTACGGGAGACGGTCGTCAGAAAAACAAAGCTAGGAGGTAAAGGCGATGCAATTGGCAGCGATAGAGCAGCAAGTCCTTGACCGCATCCACGGCGCTGATGTGGCCAACCTGGCGTTGGAGCTGGGGCACCGGCGCAGCCCTGACGGTTGCGAGTGGGAAGTAGGCCAGTTCATCCTGGTCTGGTTTGAGAAACAGGGCTTTCGGACCATCCGGCAAGAGGTAGCTTTCCGGCGGTATAATGCCATAGGTATCCTGCCTGGCAAGGGCGGAGGTCGCAGCCTCCTCTACAACGGTCATATGGATACCGAATACCAGTTTGGCGATGATGATTGGTGGTTGCACCGGAACACTGACCGCATCTACTACCAGTGCTGGATTGACGGCGACCGCATATTTGGCAGGGATATTGTTAATGATAAAGGCCCGATGGCCTGTTTCATGGTGGTTGGTAAAGCCATCAAGGAGGCTGGGCTGCAATTGCCCGGAGACCTTATCCTCACCTGCGTCATCGGTGAGATGGGCTTTACGCCGGTGGATGAGTTCGTAGGCCCAAAATACCTGGGCTGTGGCGCCGGCGCGGCCTATCTGGCCAAGCATGGCCCCAGGGCCGACTTTGCTATTGTGGCGGAGGACTCCGATTATATTCCCAGCCCGGTGCAGACCGGCGATGCCCGCTTCAAATTCACCGTGCCTGGCGAAAAGAACCTGACCACCAGTCTGCAGCACCCTGATCGTTTCGAGGAAGACCCCAGTGCTATCGTAAAAATGTCGGTGCTGGTTCAGGCCCTTTCACGGTGGGCGAAGGACTTTGGAAACAGGCATTTTATGGAGTATAATGTGGCCGGGTATAGCGGCATCTCCAGGGGCAAGGTGGGCATATCAGCTATTCGGGGTGGTCTGCCCTACTGGAACCTGACTGGCTGTGGTGTCTGCGGCCTCTATATTCACGTCTATTACCCGCCGAACATCACCGGAGACCAGGTCAAGAAGGAGCTGCAGGACCTGGTTAGGGGCATAGGGTTTGGTGTAGATGTTGAGATGTATAGTGATGCGCCGGGTGCGGCCAGTAGCGGCGTTGAGCCTGTTCTCGGCGCGATAGACAGAGCACACGCCAAAATCTTCAGAGACAAGCTGCCATCGAAAAGGGCGCCGGAGTGGCTGAGCAGCATGAGGCGGGACTGCCCGGACTTTGTCATGGCGGGGATGCCCTCGGTAACCTATGGTCCCAAGGCACCCCTCTATCACGGGTCAGAGATGGGTGAGAGCCCGGAGTTTTTCACCTTCGCTGACCTGGAAACGATGACCAGGCTCTACGCCCTCATTGCGATGGACATCTGTGGTCAGGCCAAGAAGTGACGAAAAGATAAAGATGAGATGAGCGTTGACATAAAATTTAGGATTATAGCAGGATTTCCAGGCTAGAAATATGCTTGGCTCAGGCTGAGCATCGTTTCAAACTTCCAGCCGGCTACTCCAGGATAATGGTGCCGCTCTTACCGCCGCTTTTCCGGACCAGGCGTATGGATTCAATGGTCAGGCCGCGGTCAATGGCCTTGCACATGTCGTAGATGGTGAGTGCAGCGACCGCCGTGGCCGTCAGGGCTTCCATCTCCACGCCCGTCTTGCCCGTGCTTTTCACGGTGCTCGTAATCTCAACAGTGCTGTTCTTGTCGTCAAGGCTTAGCTCGACCTTGACGTCATCAATGAGGAGGGGATGACAGAGGGGAATGAGAGACGGTGTCTGCTTGGCGCCCATGACGCCGGCTAGCTGGGCCACGGTCAGGACGTCACCCTTGGCGACCTGGCCCTGTTTTATGAGGTTGAACGTGGCCGGCTGCATCCGCACCAATCCTCTGGCGACCGCTTCCCGCACAGTATCCACCTTCGCTGAGACGTCCACCATGCGCGGGCGGCCCGCCGCATCCAGGTGGGTCAACACCGGCTTTTCCGGTGGTTGCTGTTTCCCGGTCTCAACCTCGTGGAACTCTGATTCCTTCATGCCGACCAGACCATTGGCCGTCCTATGTGCCTCTTCATGATAGGGATTAGCGGAATCTCCATTAATCCATTGCCAATACATCTTACGCTGGCTGCTGGCTTTGTCCAGCTGTTCCCACAGGTCGCCATTAGCCCTTCGCCGCCATCCACGGGTCATGGTGCCAAAGAGGTACTGGCTATCGGTATATACGGTGGCTTCCGCGCCATGGGGGAGATGACCGATGCCCTCCAGGGCGGCCGTAATCTCCATGCGATTGCCAGTGGTCCCTTTGGCGACACCGGAGAAGACCTGCTTACGCTCGTCAGAGATAATGACAGCCGCCCAGCCACCCTGCCCCGTCACCGGGTTGAAAGCGCCATCGGTATATAGCTCAATCACCCTCAGCCTCCCACCTGGGTCATGGGGCGGTTGTGTGGCAGGTGGTTCTCGGCTAGGTGGTGGCGCTCCGGCTTGCTGGCCACCGCCTTCGCAATCAGCTCTTTCAGCTCTGCCTGCGATATGCCCTGGCGCAGCGGCTGTTTCAGATCAATCTCATCGTCCGCCAGCAAGCAGAGGCGCAGCTTGCCGTCCGAGGTAAGGCGCAGGCGGTTACACTGGAAGCAGAAGTGCTCGCTGACCGGCGTGATGAAGCCGATTGTCCCTTTAGCATTGGGCAGGCGGAAGTATTTGGCGGGGCCGTTGCCAATGGCATAGTGGCACGGTTCCAGCTCGCCGAGGGGCTCAAGACGCCGTCTTATCTCGCTGGCCGGGATGAAGCTCGAGGTGTCAGCACCAAAGGGCATCTGTTCGATGAACCGCACATGCCAGTCCTCATCAATAGTCTGGCGGGCAAAGTCCACAATCTCGTCGTCATTGATGCCGGCCATGACCACTGTATTGAGCTTGACCGGGGTCAGCCCCACTTTCCTGGCCGTCTCAATCCCCTCCAGGACCACGCTAAGCTTATCGCTGCTGCGGGTGATAGCATCAAACCTCTCCGGTTTGAGCGTGTCCAGGCTCACATTGACGCGCCTCAGGCCTGCCATCTTCAGCTCCGCCGCATACCGGCCCAGCAACATGCCATTGGTGGTCAGGGCAATGTCATCAATGCCCTCTATGCGGGACAGCATTTGCACCAGCTTGGGGAGACCCAGTCTCACCAGAGGCTCACCACCGGTGAGCCGCACCTTGCTAATCCCCAGCTCGGCGGCGGCCTCGGCGACGTGCTGGATCTCCTCGTAGGAGAGAATCTCTTGGTGCGGTATCAGGCAGATGCCGTCAGCCGGCATGCAATAGACACAGCGCATATTGCAGCGGTCGGTAACAGAAACACGCAGGTAGTTTATCGGACGCTGAAAGGAATCAGAAAGACCGGTCATAGGAATGCCTCACCTAGAGTTTAACCGTTTATGGTGGTGACTTGCAACTTTTGCAGCAGTTGTGGGACCTGGCGGGCGGCTTTGCCCCGGTGGCCTATTTGGTTCTTCATCGGCAGAGGCAGCTCCGCCATAGTCTTGCCTAGCTCGGGCAGATAGAAAATAGGGTCGTAGCCAAAACCTTCTGCCCCTTTCGGCTCAAGCGCGATGATGCCCGCACATTCGCCGGAACAAAGCTCGACCTGGCCGGCTGGGGTGGCGATGGCGATGACGCAGCGGAAACGGGCCGTCCGCTTTTCCCAGGGGACACCTTCTAGCTGCTTGAGGAGGTAGCTAATTCTGTCTGTATCAGAAGCGCCTTCACCGGCATAGCGGGCAGATAAGTGGCCAGGGGCACCACCCAGGGCATCCACCTCCAGACCGGAATCATCGGCTAGCGTCAGCAGGCCGCTCTGTGCTGCCAGGGTCTTCGCTTTTAGAATGGCGTTTTCTTCCAGGCTGTGCCCCACCTCCTCTACCCCGGCGCTGACGCCTAGCGGTGTGACGAGCTTAACGGGAAGCTCCTGCAGCAAGGTGCGGTACTCGCGCAGCTTGCCTTGATTATTGGTCGCCAGGAGAAGTCTCAGCAAAGGGACTCCGAAGAGACCTGTCGCATCGGCTACTTGGTAAGGTCATCAACAGGCAGGGCGGCCATGGTCATCGTCTGCAAGGTGCCCCGGGCCCCCAGCTCGGTCGCCATCTTGGCGATGGTCTTATTGTCCGGTGCCTCCAGGATATTGACGAAGTCATAGGGGCCGAGCAGGGCATACTGGGATAGTATCTTGACGCCCATGGACTCGACTTCCTTATTGACCTCTTTGATGCGCCTGGGGTTCTCCTTGATGGTCTTGCGACCCTCATCGGTCAAGCTGGTAAGCATAACGTAGATTGCCATCGGCTCTACCTCCTCTTGCTATTGGAGTCCCACTGCGTGTGTTACATTATAGCACACTGGCGCTAGTCAATATCAACGAACCTATCGGCCAGCTTTTCCATAACCTGAGGCATGGTGGTATACTCCATCTCTTCCAGGGGCAGGCGGTGCGGCTCAAAGGGGCCGTGGCGGCGCATCATGTCCGCCATCTCATTTGCCTGGTGACGCGCCAGGTTGAAGGCCTTGTCATCAAACATGTCCCGGGGACCGACGAGCTTACCCCCTGATAGCTGGAAGCCCAGCGAAATGACGCGGGGTGGGCCATCGAAGCGGCTGGGTGTGCTATCGCAGACCGCCACCGGCATCAGGGGACCCATGTGTGAGCCGCGCATCCAGCCCTCTACCAGGATGGGCGAAGCGAAAGGCTCCAAGACCTCCCCCACGGCGGGGAACTCGCCCTGGGAGCGGACGATACAGACCGGGTCGTCCTTGCCGACATAGCGCCCGGCGATGAAAGCCAGCTTCTGGGTCGAGGATACTGCGGCTATCTCCTTGCTATCCCGGTGATAGACCGCCTTGACCATGTAGCGGGAGGCTGCCCCGATGAAGACCAGCAAGTCATATATCTCGTCCGGAGTGCAAAACGTTATCTTCTTGCTGCCCTTCACATCATGCACCTCAAAGCTGAAACCACAGTGCATATTGGCCGCAATAACCAACCCGATGGTATTGAAAGGGTCGGCGAACATTTTATATAAGGGCATGTTCCAGGCACCGGATGAGGTCTTATCGGCCATGAAGATGATTACGGTCTCCGCCACCCGCTCTGTGAACTCCATTTCGGCGACGCCCGGCCCCATGCCCTTCACATTGCCGGAGAAGGCGCTGGCCAGCAGGTCCTGCCCAGCCCCGTGGAGCTTCAGCTTTTTGGCCACCTCTGTGCCGCTGACAAAGGTGTCCCAGGCCAGCCGGTGAATCCTTTCGTTGTTTTCCCCCTGCTGGTGGGTCATGACAAGCTCCAGGTCATCACCGCACTTGGTCACGTGGTAGTCAATGAGCAAGCCTTCCTGTTTAGCCTTGGCCATGCACTCGGTGGCCCTGGCCATAACCTCCGGATGAGACTCGGAATGCCCCACATACCCACCGATATCCGCCTTGATTACACTCAATGTCAGATGCACGGGTTCCTCCTTCAGTCTTTTAGTATTCTATACCCTGACGCGCTGGTATGCCTCTGTCATAAGGGTGCTTGATTTTCAGCATCTCGGTGACCAGGTCAGCTAGCCTCACCAGCTCCGGGTCAGCATAGCGACCGGTAAGGATAAGCTCTACGTTCGCTGGCCTATCCTTAATGAGCCTCGTTACCTCATGCAGCTCGACAAGTTTCCAGGCGACGGCCACATTAACCTCGTCAAGGATGACCAGGTCGTAGCTGCCACTGAGCATAGCTTCACGTGCGGCAGCCAATGCTAAGCATGCCTGTTCCTTTTCTTCGGGTTTGACATTTCTGGGGTTGACGAACTCCAGGCTGCCGAAACAGGCCATCTTGACGTTTGGTAGCTGGGCCAGGACCGGGCGCTCACAGTAGGCGTATTCACCCTTCATGAAGAAAACAATGAAGACTCTGAGACCGTGCCCTACCGCGCGCAGCACCGTGCCCAAAGCAGCCGTAGTCTTACCTTTGCCATCGCCAGTGAAGATTTGGACCAGACCGGTATGTATGCGGTGATGATTACCTACCGAAGTGCCGTTGACCAAATGGAGCCTCATTGATTGGTAATTGAACGCCCACAGCCATCATAGTCTAAGTGTATCAATACCTTCCAGCTATGTCAAGGCAATGAAAAGGTTCCATTCCCTTATGGTGGAAAGGGAGCAAGTAGATGGAGTGGTATATGGTATTAAGTGTCACAATAGCTCTGGTGACTTCTGTTACAGGCTACATTGTGCAGACAATTAGGCTAAGGCGAGCACTAGGGCAACTACGGACGCGTCGCTAAAGTATAGAAT
>JACQTX010000112.1 GCA_016210585.1 Chloroflexota bacterium | reverse complement strand
TGAAGGACGAAGAATCTGGTGGGGGGATAGCGACGATGCGGTGAGACAATCCCCTCCCCACCAGATTCTTCGCGGAGTTTACCCTGAATAACATGAAGGGCTCCAGAATGACATGAAAAGGCTATTTTCATCCTTCGGCAAGCTCAGGACAGGCTTTAGTCCTCTCCCACAAGGGGGCGGGCAAATACGTATAGTCAAATACGAAAGCAGGCGCCAGTGGACATACTAAAATATTATGGTGCACTCGCCTTAATTAATGTAGCACCGGTTATAAGGGGCTGCTACTCCTGGATCTTAACCGTATAGTGGCAGGAGGTGCAGCCGGCGTCAATGAACTTGCCCTTCTGGCCCTTGACCTCGAGTTTGCCGTGGCAGCGGAAACAGCCCGGTGCCTGCGGGTCAAGGTGTCCCAGGTTGCTCTTGTAGGTGTTCCAGTCCACATGCATATCCGGGAAGGTAGTCAGCGTGGCCACCCCCTTCAGCGCCGCAATCGCCCGGTCAATCTCGGTGCTCTTCTGCTGGGCAAGCTCCGGATAGTTAGCGCGGTAGAAATCCCTAATTGCCTCGACCTTGGCATTGGCAGCTTCCAGGCTGGAATTAACCGGGTCAAGGGCTTCCACGCCCACTTTCTTAATAAAGGGCAGGCCGGCATCAATCTCACCCTGCGTCAAGGCACTGTCAATAAGGTTCGACGGGGAGTCGAAGATGTGAGTGGCCCGGTTATGACAGTCAACGCAGTCCATCAGCCTTTTTTCTTTTGCGATGCGTTCCGGCGTCACCTGCTCTGCCTTCCTGGGGTCAATGAACTCCACCAGCGTGCCATCGCTCTGCTGCACACCCACCCAGGCAATGTCCTGCCGCTTCTGGTCCATGGCCAGGTACCAGACGCTGGCGGCAATGTGCCAGTGAATATCACGGGCGACTTCGGACTCGCCACCGCCCACGCGCAAGACCCTGGTATCTACCTTTCTGGTGTTGTTCTCATCCGTAGCAAAGGTGGTATGCACCCTCACGAGGTCACCGGCAAACCGCTCCGGACGGTGGCATTTCTCGCAGGTCTCCGGTGCCGGGCGCAGGTTTTCTACCGGAGTCGGTATGGGACGATGAAATTTATTAGTGGCCAAGGCAACCACCATGGGCATGCCACTGACCTTCGATTTGACCATGTAGCTGGCACCGGGGCCAACGTGGCACTCGGAGCAGGTCACCCGCGAGTGGGGTGAAGCCTGGTATACGGTATATTCCGGGTACATCACGCCATGGCAGAGCCGCCCGCAAAAGGCTGTCGAATCGGTAAACTCCATAAGCTGGAAGCCGCTAATGACCAGCAGTACCAGGCCGATAGCACCGGCGAACATGAGGAAAAGCAGCTTCTCGCGGTGTCTGGGATGATGACGGTCCACCTTGCCCTCCTAACTCCACAGAATGGCCAGGATAAAGATTATCCCACCGACGATAAACAGGATGGGGACCATCGAGAAGTTGATAACGCCGAATAACGGGTACTTCTCCGGCAGGTCAGAGTAGAGGTTGAAAAAGGTCAGCGAGACAATCAGGACGAACACGATACCCGCCGCACGTGTTATCCAGTCATCGAATATTTCCCGTATCAGTTTCATCGGACTCCTTTCCTTCGCCGGTCATAGCCGCGTATTCCAGGGCATGCTCACGCCGGTAGCGCTCCCTGGGAACTTTGCCGGTAAAGATGGACTTATTGAAGGGAAATACCCTTGGGCTGAAATGATTGAAGAAGATGTGCACCACAAATATCCAGGTCAAGGCCAGCATCGCCTCATCGCTGTGGGCCACCAGGGCAGTGGGCAAAACCCAGCCGGGCAGGAAGTTGGTCGCCTGAACGGGAAACATCATGATAAAGCCGGAAATACCGATTACCGGCATGCCCCAGAAGATAGCCCAGTAATCGAACTTCTCCCGCCAGTTGAAGCGGTCCCACTCAGGCTCCTCCCGCCGCAGGCCGAGGAAGTAGGCCATCTCCTGGAAGAACTTGATGAAGTCCTGCAGGCTAGGGATCATCTTATAGGGGAAGGGCCTCTTCAATACGGCCGTGGTGTACCAGATGTAGACCAGGTGGTAGAGGCAGACAACAACTATCCCCCAGGCGGCCACGCGGTGCAGCAGGCGCAGGTTGTCAATGCCACCCCACACCGCGGCCCACCACTGGCTCACTCCCGCCTCACTGAACTTCAAAGGCATGCCGCTGAGGACCAGCAGAATGAAAGTCACCATCAGCCCGGCATGCTGGATAATCTGGTGCGTGTCAAAGCGTCTAATCTGCTCTTCCCTGGCCTGAGCTAAAGGCATCGTTCCGGCTACAGTGGCCATAGCTACTCCTTTCTCCAGCCTTTGGTAGAAAACTTGACAATGGCGGCGATAACGACGACCGCGCCGACGGCAATAACCGAGGTCAGCAAAATTCTGAAAAGTATCTCAGTATAGTGGGCTACAGGGATGTTCTGTGGTGACGCCTCCTTGTGCCCGAGGAAACCGGCGGCGAAGTTGGCACCGGCACCCGGGTGACACTGCTCACACGTCTTCGTGAGGTTGTCCAGGCCTGCCACTGGCGAGCGGGTGTCATCCACGCTTCTTATATCGTGAGTGCCGTGACAGTTGGTGCAGGTCGCCTTGTCAAGCTGCGTGATCTCGTAGGTGCCAAGCTGCATAGCCTTGCCATGGAAGGACCGCATATAGGACTCATAGACCTTCTCTACGATGCCGTAGTTAGCCATGAGCTCCTCATTGCCGTGGCAGGTGGCACAGGTATCGGCGATGTTCTTCTTGTAGGCGGGGGCGTTGTATTCCAGCACACGGATGACGGTATGCGGGTTCCTGTCGTTGCTGTGACAGTCCACACAGGTTGCTACGTCCGGGTTGCCTTTGACCAGTTCCCGGCCGTGGATGCTGTCCAGGTGCAGCTTATACTGGTACTGGTGGCAGCTCCCACACCTTTCCGCCAGGGACAGCTTGGTCAGTGGTGTGGGGACCTTGTGCGGGTCATTTGTGTGGCAGGTGGTGCAGTCAATGAAGCGATGCGCCGAGAAGCTCATCGCCTTCTCGTTGACATAGAGGGAAATCTTCTGTCCCTGCCCGTTGGTCTTGCTGAAGTCCGGATTGCCGTGACAGGTGAGACACTTGTTTTCGTCAATGGCCTTAGCCTGAGTGGCGCTCATCAGGAAAAGGCCCACCCCCACCGCCATCCCGATGGCCAAAAACAGGAATAGGCGCCCCAGAATTCCCCGGTCTAGTGCTTTGCTCAAACCCTCCCCCTTTCTAGTGCCGCGTCTTAGTCAGGCGTCAGGTTGTCGAGTGCGCTGCTATCGCTGAGGCAAAGGACTATGTTTGCTCGGGCAACTTGTGAAAACCGTGTCTAAACGGTATACGGTAAAGACCGAAGACCTCCCGGCTGCGCAGGAAGCCGATAAAGATGATGATAATGCCTGCTAGTTCAAAGAGGTAGAAGAGCAAAAAGGCATCGGCAGCCCTCATTATCCCGCCGCCAATGGCGGGTAATAACACACCAACCGCTATTAGTATGTTGGATGATACCCGGTGCGGCAATATCTTGCGCCGCAAGAAGACCCAAGAGCTATACAGCGCGCCACCAACCAAGACCAGGGCTCCGATGTAACTGAGATAACGGGATAGCGATCTTATATCATCGGGCAGGATTCTGCCGGAAAACCTTTGCAGACCGCTCAAATCTAGGTCAACTGTGAAGACCTTGAATGCGGCGTAAACCGATATTAGAAGAAGGAGTGCCATGATTATGTGTGCTACGCCGCGCTTCACCAGCAAATATAATGTCCCCATACCTAAATAGGCTGCCACCAATATAGCACCGAAAAGGTACCACAGACGGTAGATAGCATCGCTCACCCCATATGACTCAGCCAAGAACTCGGTGAAAGTGGAGACGCAATACATGAAGAGGGCGATGGCCCATAGTAGCTGGTAGGGCTTGCGGCGAGCAAAATACTGGTCGAGGACAGCGAGACCAAAGATAAGACTGACGATGCTGGCGATCAGTGGTAGTATCCCAACGTTCATGTCAGGCCGTTATCCCGCTTTACCAGTTATTATTTTACCCCAAACTGCCGTGACAATGCATGGAACAATATGCCATATTGCGCCTGAATTATACCCTGTTTTTTTCAAAAAAACAACCTTCGCCGGGAAGCCTGGCGAGTTACCATTTGCTGGTGCTCCCGAAACAAGGGTGACCTCTTTCGTGGTGTCCGGCGCAGGCAGGGCATGTTGAATTCTCACGAAAATAGGACACAATCCGTCATTCCAGCATAGGCTGGAATCCAGGCTATGAATCTCACCGTTGTCTTCTGGATTCTGGCCTTCGCCAGAATGACAAAGGGGGA
>JACQTX010000014.1 GCA_016210585.1 Chloroflexota bacterium | reverse complement strand
ACCGAGTATTTCTTATGGGCGTCACATCCGGTATAATATTTCATGCTGCGGTACCTCCTTCTTTATTTTTTGTCGTACTACTATTTTATGAGGTAACCGCAGCGTTTTCATATAATCAATGACAGGGACAATTCTCCTTTGCTTTTTAATTGCTCGGAAAATAGCGTATCGGGACTACACAAATTGTCATTCCAGCGAAAGCTGGAATCCAGAAGGTGCGGTTGTGGGGTCTGGATTCTGGCCCCTGGCCTGTCGCCAGGACAGGCTTCGCCAGAATGACAACTTATAGATGTATCATTTTCATCCTTTATGTTGCTCACGGCAGGTGGGCATGTAGGATTGGACGGCAGTGGCTGCGAATCCGCGGACAGCGGCCAAGCCATCGCCCTGGTGCGGCGCGGCTGGCGGGCGCCTGCCAGTGTCAGACGTGCTCTTTCTTCAGGTAGATGTAGGCAAGCAATCCGGCGATGCTCTTGGCATCGCAGATGGCGCCGGAGGCTATCATATTGGGGATCTCGCTCAGGGGCGTGGGCACAAGCCGGATGCTCTCTGTGTCCTCGGCCTCGAGTGGGCTGGGGACGAGGTCTGTCGCCAGGTAAAGATACAAGTACTCGGTAGTGTAACCGGGTGTGGAGTAGAAGCCGCCAATCCGCTTGACACGCTGGGGCAGAAAACCTGTCTCCTCTTGCATCTCCCGTTTGACCGCAGCTACCGGGTCTTCCCCGGGGTCAATACCGCCGGCCGGTATCTCCAGCAGCTCCTTGCCGATTGCCTCGCGGAACTGCCTCTCCAGAATAACGTTCTGGTTGGCGTCCAGGGCAACAATGGCTACGCAGTCGGCGTGCTCCACTACCTCGCGAGTCGTCCGACGGCCGCTCGGCGTCTGGACAGTATCTACGCGCAGCTTTACGGCACGACCGGTAAAGATAGTTTCACTGGATACCGTTTTTGTTTCGGCCACATTAGACCTCCAGACGGCAGACGAAGGCTACCTCGTCACAGTTTGGGAACTTGGGGCAACGGTAGCATTCCCCCCAGACCTTGTGAGGTAGCTCGCTCTTCTCGACCTGGGCAAAGCCGCACTTCCCGAAAAAGGCCGGTTTGTAGGTCAGACAGAACACGGTAGGAATACCCAGCTCCCTGGCCTCATCAAGACAGGCCTTAACAAGCTGAGCGCCGATGCCCTGTCCCTGGCTATCCTCCGCCACGGCCACTGACTTGATCTCGGCCAGGTCAGACCAGCTAACGTGAAGGGCAGCACAGGCGATCACCTGCTCACCATCGCGGATGACAAAGTAGTCCCTGATGTTCTCATAAATCTCGCTCAGGGAGCGGGCCAGCATCTCGCCGCGCTCCGCGAAGATATTGACCAGCTTGTGCATCTGGGGAACGTCCTTGATTTTAGCCTTTTCTACCTGGGTCATTTCTTCCTTTTAACCTCTGCTCCAGAGAGCTGTAAAACATATTCCGGGGACGGATGCGTAAGAACCTGGCTGTCCGGGCGCTGCGTCTCACGATAATCACGGCGCCATTGGCCAGCGGCAGGTTAATGTGGCCGTCAACACTCAATGTCGCCTGGTGTGTTGTGCTCACTACCAGCCTTATTGTCGCACTTGGCGGGAGCACCATACTGTAAGGCAAACTGAGATGGGGCAATATGGGCATGAGCACTGTATCCGCTGCCTGCGGGTGCAGAATAGGACCGCCAGCTACCAAGGCATAGCCGGTGCTGCCCGTAGCCGTGGCCACAATAACGCCGTCGGCCCGGTATGTCGTTAATATCTCACTGTCAATGCTGGCCTCGATGGAGATAAGCCGGGCAATCGCCCCGCGGGCCACCACCACGTCATTCAGTGCATAGAAAGGAGAAGATACCGTCGCCTGCCCCGCTGGCACAAGCTCCGCCTCCAGCATACTCCGCTCGTCAATCCAACCTTGCCCGGACAGCAGCAATGGCAGCTTTTCTTTCGCCTCGGCGGCACTCAGCTCGGAGAGGAAACCCAACCGTCCCAGGTTGATGCCCGTGATAGGGATGCTTTCCGGCATAATAGCGTGCGCCGTCCGCAGGATAGTCCCGTCACCGCCCACGCTGAGGACCAGGTCAGTGCCCTTCATATGTCCCATGGCCGCCTCACTTTCCCAGGCGGAGCATGTCCAGACACTGATACCGCGGATGGCCAGGAACTCCTCCATCTCCTTGGCCGTTGCCACGGCAGCCTGGATCAGCGGATGATAGAATATGCCAACCTGCTTCACAATAACGTCCTCTTCAGAGCTAGCACAGAAACGCTGACGCGGACAAACCGGACCTAATCCAGCTTTCGCCATTCAGCTATGTATTACCAATTTCAGATTTAGGTTTATGATTTATGAAATAACTTTGTATATTATTAAGTCATATATCATAAATCTTCTTGGCAAGCTGAACGCTGAATGTTTAGCGCTGATAGATAAAAATAATCTTACACGCCCACCTTAGCCATTATAGCGCCTCGTAGTATGCTTCGCCAACAATTCGGCATTTCTACTTGGGCATCCATTGGCCTTGGTAGGTGTGTTATAATGTGGTTACTTCATCTACTGTAGTTGAATAGCTTTACTATCAGAGGGAGGACAAGTAAATGGCCGAAGAGTACAATGTAATTGCCGAGGTCATCGCGCAAAAGGGCACGTGCAGCGCTGGGCACAAGGTGGGAGACAGGTATGAAATTGGCCACCATACGCCTGCCGGCCTGTGCTGTTATGCCTTCGATGGCATCTGGCCCGTCGCCTGCGCCCTGACGGCGGGCGGCCACTTCTCCTGGCAGAAGGAGCCTGACGTCATCTCTGACTTCGCCTGCCCTGACGCCGAGAACACGGTGTATTTCAAGCTCACCCGGGTGCCAGCCTGACTGGACTAGCACTCGTTCATACCTGCCTCTATTTTGTCCGATACGCACGTCTGTGTCTTCGTGCACTGGTCCCGACTATCATAATTGACTGGACATTGTAGTTTTTCATTTTTCAATGTAGAAACTCTTTCTGCAACTAGGTGCTGGTGTGCCGTGGGAACGTTGATAACCGTCTAGTGCCTCGCGCAAAAGTGTGATGACGTGTGACCTCCATCGTATACAATAGTTAGATTTGACTACGGCAATAGAAGGGAGGCACTTTCATGAGGAAATGGCTTGTCCCGGCAGCACTAGTGATCTTCGCTTTACTCCTGGTATCAGTTTCCTGCTCCAAGGCGCCCGCACCGGCACCAGACAAACAAGATACGGCGCCGGCTCCCGGTGGTGCCCCCGGCCCGACAATGTATCCACCAGTAACCGTAACCGCCACAGCGACAGCTAGGCCTTATCCCACACTAACACCAATGCCGACACCCATACCGGCACCGGCGCCGCCAGGGGTGTCTGATGCCGGGCTGGCCTATGACGCCGAACGCATGATTGTCCGCACGGGGGACATGGCTGTGGTCGTGCAGGACATACCGGCAGCCATTGAGCGCATCACACGGCTGGCCGAGACCGCCAAGGGCTATGTGGTCTCCTCCCGGACCTGGCGTGACGGTGACAGTCTGCATGGCAATATAACCATCCGCGTGCCAGCCGGCGACTT
>JACQTX010000102.1 GCA_016210585.1 Chloroflexota bacterium | reverse complement strand
GTTAGAGTGAGGGGGAATTCAACACCCTCACCCATGCCTCTCCCATCAAGGGAGAGGCGTCTGGCTATTTTCATAACAATGACACCCCTCTGATTTGTCACCAGTCTATAGACTCGCTATAATCAAAGAATGAAGGCAAAGGAGCCGCATAGCTGGCAGGTGAGCACCGCCGAGGCCAGGGAGATTCAGGTCCGCTTGGCAGCGCAGGTCTCAAGGACTAACGAGGTTACCCGCCCCCGCTATATCGCGGGTGCGGACATATCCGTAGATAAGGGACAGGCGACGGCAGCTGTGCTTGTCCTGGCATACCCGGAGCTGGCGCCTGTGGACACAAAGGTGGTGGTCGGTGAGCTTACCTTTCCCTACGTGCCGGGGCTGCTGTCTTTCCGGGAGGCGCCGCTCATTCTGAGGGCTTGCGAAGAGCTTACCGTTACTCCTGACCTTGTCCTGGTTGACGGCCAGGGGATAGCCCACCCGCGGCGCTTCGGCATCGCCTGTCACCTGGGGCTGTTGCTAGACACGCCGACGATCGGCTGTGCCAAGTCCCTGCTTTGCGGACAATACGAAGCGCCTGGCGAGATCGCTGGCAGCTATACCGAAATATCGGATAATGGTGAGGTTATTGGCGCGGCTCTGCGCACGAGGCCCGGCGTGAAGCCTGTTTTTGTCTCCATCGGCCACAAAGTTGACCTCGCCTCAGCCACACGCTGGGTCATGGCCTGCTGCCGGGGCTACCGTTTACCGGAACCGACAAGGCTGGCACACCATGCCGCGAAGGGCAGCCTGCGTGTAAAGATGGGAGCACCTGCTTAAAGGAAGGGGTTGTTTCGAAATCCAACCCCCAAACAATACCAAGATACAAGATTCAGAAAACGTTTTGTGACTTGGTAGTTTGAATTTGTTTAGGACTTGGTGCTTATGATTTTGTCATTCATGAGGTTAAGATGCCGGAACTGTTAGACAAGCTGCAAGACCTGAAGACCAGAGTCTCGATGGCATTGGTGCACCTTTGACATTGCCGGCAAGGAAAAGGAAATTGCGGAGCTGGAGAAAAGGTCGGTCCAGCCCGGTTTCTGGACAAACCAGGTCGAAGCCAAGAACACCATGAGCAAGCTGGCGGAACGCAAGCGCCTGGTGCAGAGGTGGCGGGAGCTGGAAAAGCAGGTTACCGACGTAGCTGAACTAGCTTTGCTGGCCGAGGGAGACCCGGCCCTAAGCGAGGAGGTGGCGGCAGAGGTGGTCATGGTGGGGGCCCGTCTTGACGAGCTTGAGCTGGAGATGGCGTTCAGCGGTGAGTATGATGACCGCGCCGCTCTCCTCTCCATTCATGCCGGCGCCGGCGGCACCGAGTCCCAGGACTGGGCGGAAATGCTGATGCGGATGTACCTGCGCTGGGCGGAACGCCATAGGTATGACACCGAGGTGCTTGACCTTTCTCCGGGCGAGGAGGCCGGCATAAAGAGCACCACCATCGCCATCAACGCGGACTATGCCTATGGCCACCTGAAATCGGAGCACGGCGTGCACCGTCTGGTGCGCCTCTCGCCCTTCGATGCCGATTTCGCCCGGCACACCTCCTTTGCTCTCGTCGAGATCATGCCGCAGGCAGAGGAGGATGTTGACGTCCAGATAAACCCGGAAGACCTGAAAATTGACGTTTTCCGCTCCAGCGGCCCCGGCGGCCAGCACATGCAGAAGACCAGCACAGCGGTCAGGATTACCCACATCCCCAGCGGGCTGGCGGTGAGCTGCCAGAGCGAACGCTCCCAGTACCAGAATAAAGAATACGCCATGAAAATACTGCGCTCCCGCCTTCTGGAACAAGAACTGGAGCGCCGCGCCCAGGAAAGGGCCCGTATTAAGGGCAAACGGATTGAGGCCGGTTGGGGCAACCAGATTCGTAGCTATGTCCTCCACCCCTACAAAATGGTAAAAGACCACCGCACCGACTATCAGACCAGCAATACCGAGGCTGTGCTGGCCGGCGAAATTGATGATTTTGTCAAGGCCTACCTGCGGGCGAACATCGGCAAGGACCTGGAATGAATATGGTTGGTCAGCAACGAAAAGACCACGTGGCTTTCCTGCCCGCGCGGAAGGCCTGGCGATTTGCCTGCCTGGCGCTCCTGGTCAGCCTACTCCTGGTAGTGGCCACTCCTGTGCTGGTGCGGGCGGAAAGCGGCATTAGCGTCCTGAAGAGCAAGGCCGAGGCTGATTTCCCGCTCAAGCTCACCTTCAGCCTATCGGCTGGCAGCAATGTGGACATCACGGAAGTCCGCCTGCGCTACATGGTTGACCAGGTCAGCTTTGCCAGGGTAATCAGTGAGACCTTCATCGAGCTCAAGCCGGCACCGGAAGTGGACGTTAGCTGGACATGGGACATGCGCAAGACAGGCGGCCTGCCCACCGGCGCTGGCCTGAAATACTGGTGGGTAATTAAGGATGCTGCCGGCAACAAGCTCGAAACGCCGCCCCTTCAGTTCCAGTTCGATGATGACCGCTACACCTGGCGCCATTTGACGCAAGGCAAGGTGACCATCTACTGGTATCGCGGGGATGAGTCCTTTGCCCGGGAGCTGATGGAGGCGGCGCAGGATGCCCTCATCAAGCTGGCCCTGGATACCGGGGCAGTGCTGGAGAAGCCCGTCAAGCTCTATATCTACGCTAACTCGCAGGACATGCGGGGGGCCATGATTTTCCCGCAGGAGTGGACCGGGGGTGTGGCCTTTACCCGCTTCAATACTATCGCTATCGGCATCTCCACCAGCCAGGTCACCTGGGGCAAGGGGGCCATTATTCACGAGCTAGCCCACCAGGTCATCCACCAGTTCACGCTGAATCCCTTCAGCGGCTTGCCCGTCTGGCTTGACGAAGGGCTGGCCACCTACTCCGAGGGGCCGAACGAGTCCTACCGGGCCCTTGTCCAGAAAGCCGCCAATGAAGACCGTCTTATCTCCGTGCGTAGCCTGTCCAGCCCTTTCTCTGCCTACGCCGAGCAGTCCTATCTCTCTTATGCCGAGAGCCGCAGTCTTATCGAGTTCCTGCTGACCTACTACGGGCAGGCCAAGATGCTCCGCCTGCTGACGGCCTTCCGCGAGGGCAGCACCTATGACCAGGCCCTGCAGCAGGTCTATGGCTTCGATATGGATGGCTTGTACAAGCTCTGGCGTGACTCCATTAGCAAGCAGACTTCACGGCTGCCGGGTATCCCTTTGGCTGCCTTCGCATTCGCCGGCGCGGCCGGGCTTCTGCTAGGTATCGGCCTTGCTGTGAGGCGATAGATAGGAAGTGACCGAGAAGAAGTCCTTCACGATCCACGATTTGCCCCTTGCCGAGCGTCCCCGCGAGAGGCTGCAAAAGTTCGGCGCCGAAAGCCTCTCTGCGCAGGAGATACTGGCCCTCATCATGGGGCGCGGTATCGCGGGCGAGTCCGTCATTGTCACCGCCCAGAGGTTGCTGGGCCAGTTCGGCGACCTCAAGGGCATTGCCGGGGCCTCCGTAGAGGAGCTGTCCAAGATAAAGGGCATTGGCCTGGCCAAAGCGGCCCAGCTTAAGGCCGCTTTTGAGCTGGCCAACCGGCTGGATGAGAAGACCGGCGCAAAACTACCCGTCAAGACGCCGGAAGATGTGGCCGACCTGGTCCGGAGTCACCTGAGGGGGAAGAAGCGGGAGCACTTTCTGGCCATTCTTCTGGATACACGCAACCAGCTTATCAAGGTCGCTGAGATAGCCATCGGCAGCCTGGACACGAGCGTGGTCCATCCTAGGGAGGTGTTCAAGGAGGCCATCTCCGCCAGTGCTTCATCCGTCATCTTCGTGCACAATCACCCTTCCGGTGACCCGGAGGCTTCAACAGATGATATCAAGCTGACCAAGCGTCTGGCGCAGGCCGGCGAGATTATCGGTATCGAGGTGCTCGACCATGTTATCATCGGTGACAAGAAACACCTCAGCCTGAAACGGCAAGGGCTGTTTTAGGATGTGCCCAATCAGTCTTTGACTTTGACTTCCAAATACAGGTCGCCGGTGCGGCCCTTCTTGGTCAGGCCCATACCTGAGAGGCGGATTCGGGTGCCGGACTGGATGCCAGCGGGGACCTTGACCATGAGCTTCTTAGCCTTGCGTCCCCTTTTGTAGGTGATTTCCTTCTCTATGCCGGCTGCCGCCTCAAGTCGTGTGACGCGAAGCTCCCGGTATAAGTCGGGGCTGTCACCGGAGGGCAAAATCAGCCCGAAGGCACGGCGCATCGCCCAGGTGGTGACTTTGAACAGTATCCTGTTGAAGAACCTCTCGAAAAACCCGGGGCGGCGCGCCTTGGCAGCTATCTCGTCCTGATAGGCCGTGGCCGTATCAGCCCCGCTGCCGTAGGCATGGGCATTTCTTTTCACTCCGGATGGGCTGAAGGAAAACTGGAAAATGTAGCCGCTGCCGCTAAAGAACAGCCGGTTGAGAAAGTCCTGGTCGAACCGGAGCCCCGCCTGGCTGAACATCCTGTTCAAGTCATTGAAGACGACCGGATTGCTGAAAATGTCACGAAAGATGTCCTGCTGGGAATAGCCAGGACCGCCACTCCCGTTGCCGGCGCCGGCAAAGGCGCCGCTGCGGGCCTGGTCGTATTGCTGCCGCTTGACCTCATCACCCAGGACGCCGAAGGCCTCGCTAATCTCCTTAAACTTCGCCTCGGCTTCCTTCTCCCGGCCCGGGTTGGTGTCGGGGTGGTGCTGAAAGGCGAGCCGCCGGTAGGCTTTCTTTATATCGTCCTGGCTGGCGCCTTGCGGCACGCCAAGAATGTCATAGTACTCTTTCACAAAACGTCACCTTTTGTTCTTGGTTTCAGGCCTTGCTGAAGACCTTTCTCACCTTGGGATGAAGTTGGCTCCCAACTTTGTCCACAGCCTCATAGCGGAGACGGTTCAGCTCCTTCTGTCTCTGCTCAAAGGTCGCCACCGGGTAGAGCTTTTCCGGGTGAACGTAAATATCATCCACCACTCGAATAGCCCGGGGCACCTTGAAGCCGGTTGGCGAGTCTTCCCAGTCCTCTTCCAGGCCGCCCCTTATCAGGGAGTCCAGTATGCCCATGGTGAACTCCAGCCTGATGTCCCGGTAGTGCGGCCCCTCGCCAATGCCGCCCGTGTTAATCAGGTAGAATTTCATGTGGGGCTGCTCCTTGATTAGCTCGTAGAACCGGTTGGCGTGGTCAGCCCAGTTGCCCGCAATGAACGGGTCGTAGAAAAACTCGCTGCGAATCAGCCCGGCGCGAGTGGGGTCACCGGCTGACGATTCCATGGCCTGTCCCAGGATCATCAACGCTGCCGCCTGCTCCGCCGTCAGCTTTGATATGGCGGGAATCAGCGGGCCCCTGGTGATGATGATGAAGTTGTCCACCCTTTCGACATCAATGAAGGTGCTGGCATGCATGAAGTGCCTTCTCGGTATGACCGCCCGGCCGTTGGACGTCTTCTCTACGTTGTAGAAATCGAAGTCGCCCTCCGGCGTCACCCAGACGTTCTCACAGACCGTCTCCGGCTTGAGCAGGCCGTAATATATCTCAATCTGCTCACCGGGGTTGACGCCCTCGGTCTTGACGAATATGCCGCCCGCCTCGAAGCCATGAAATGAACCGTCCGGCATAAGCGCCCCGCCGTCATCCTGGACAAGCCAGGACTTCTCCATGCCCTTGCGCGCCAGGATGCGGCAGCTCGTGGTCGTCTTGCCATTGGCACTCAAGGCGATGAGCAGCGACCGGACGGTCCGGTAATCGCCGTGGATATTCTGCAGGTAGTCCTCGCGACAGCCGGCGTGCAGAAAAACACCGCCCCTTTTGGTCTTGGTGAACCAGTCCTCCGCGGCAAAGACACCCTTCTTGTATTCGCCGATGTAGTTGCCATTCCTGATTATCTTCACAAAGCGGCCATCATTGAGCATCGCCAGCCGGATGGTGATGTCCTTCTGCGGCAGTGGCTTTCCCCTGTTCTTGAGGAAAGCCTCATCAGCAAAGAAGATGATCTGGTAGGTCGGCTTCCTGACCATGCCCTTCACCGGAGCAAAGAGGTTCCTGCCCCCGTAGGCAACATGGGCAAAGCGCTCCGGCACAATCAGCCTGACGGTGGTGCCGCTATTTACGTTGCCCACAATGCGGTCAATGCAAATCATCCTCTCTTTGGCCAGGGCTTCCTCACACTGGGCGAGCAGCTTCTCTTCGTCTGCACCAAAAGCGTTGTCGACACTGTTCTTGGTAAACATAGCGGAGCGGGAGGTGGGTTCACTCTCAGCTACGAAGCTGCTATAGACGGTCTTCTGGACACCGGGCTCCCTGGCCACCAAGTCACGGAGCGCCTCGTCAGAAGGGTTCTCCGTCAGCCTGCCTTCCGGCTTGGCCTTTTCCTTGATTCTCTCCGCACACTGCACAAACCGTTCCAGGTCAAAAGACACGGTCATTTCCTCCTCATGGTGGACATTAGAAGCCGAATCGGCAGGGTAAAGTTTCCGGCCATCTAATTATTATTCGCATGATATCTATAAAATTCTAACAGTTACCAGCTTGTGAGGCAAATGGGGTGCGTAGCGCAGCCTGCCGCGAAACGCGTAAATCTGCCGGGCAACAGCAATATCATTCCATCAACTGAGAACTACGACCTCATCCCTTGGTCCCCGAAAAAGCAATCAGACTACCGGTGATGGGCAAATTGTGGCGACACGAACACGGTTCATAACTGACGAAATAGCAGTCCAACGTAAGGGCGACGCGCCGGACCCCACCAAGATACAGTTTAAGCGGACTTAAGCCAGAAATGGACCTATACGTGATAGACCTTTGGTTCTTCTGTTGAGATATCGTTGACTGCCACAGTAGCCTTACTCCGTCCAGGCAAAGCCGCGGACTGTCCGTCTAGCCTTAGCTTCTCCTTCATGAACTCGAAAAACGCCGGCTGGATCTCGATGCCTATGGAGTTCCGGCCCAGGTCGAGTGCCGCCTTGGTCGTGGTGCCGCTGCCCAGGAAAGGGTCAAGGACGGTATCCTCTACAAAGGAATACATCATGATGAGCCGGCGCGGGATTTCCAGGGGAAAAGCCGCCGTGTGCTTATCAGCCGCTGCCCCATTCACTGACCAGAGGGCATCCCGGAAGCTCCGGAAGTCCTCTTTGGAAATCCTCGAGCGTTTCTTGATTTCCGGAGAGACAACACGCTCACCTGCCTTGCGAAAGATGAAAATAGGCTCGATGGCGCTGGAAATCATGAAGTTGGAGGGGTAGGGATAAGAGCCGAACAAGACCGCGCCGGAACGGGAGGTGGTCTTTTGCCAGTAGATCGTCCCCATGAACCGCAGCTCACTGAAGCGGCTTAGTCTTTCCCAGGCGAGCAGGGTGATGTTGGCCGTGGTCCGCCGCTTTTCCCCCGGCTCCGTGTAGTAAATATTGCCGATATTGAGCGCCAGCTTCCCATCCGGCAGGAGGACCCGGACCACCTCCCGCCACACCTCATCTAACCTATTCAGGTATTCAGTAAGAGTATCGTCATAGCCTATCTGGGAAGGGTGACCGTAGTCTCTGACGTTCCAGTAGGGTGGTGAGGTTACCATTAGCTGCACGGACTCATCCGGGATGTATTTTTGCAGGACGATCCTGGCCTCGCCAAAGTAAATCTTGTGGGTGGTCATCTTCTTGCGGCCCTGGCTAATTGTAACACGGGCTGAACAAAACAAGTATCCCCTTCCTGGCCAGGAAGGGGATACGCATTTTGCTTGAATCGGGGCCTTAACGCTTGGTGTACTGTGGTGCCTTGCGGGCACGCCGCAGGCCGGCCTTTTTCCTTTCCTTCGCCCTGGAATCACGCGTGAGCAGCCCGTACTGGCGCAGCAGGGGCTTAAACGCCTCATTGGCCATGACCAGGGCACGGGCAATCCCGTGGGATATGGCCCCACTCTGCCCGGAGATGCCGCCACCGTCCACTTTGGCCACCACATTGAATTTCCCCAGGTTCTCGGTCACCTGGAGGGGCTTGGTGATTACCTGACGCTGCTCAAAGCGAGGAAACCTTTCCTCCAAGGGTTTGTCATCCACCGTAATGGTGCCATCCCCCGGCGTAAGCCGGACCTGGGCCGTAGCCGTCTTGCGGCGGCCAGTGCCCCAGAAAAAGCTCTCTTTTTCCATACGAACGCTGTGACCCCTTTACTCCTGACTTACCGTTGCCACCTTGCCATAGTGCGGATAGGCCTCACCCACGTGGACCTTAAGCCTCTTCATCATTTTAGCATTCAGCCGGTTGTCCGGCAACATACCCTTGACGGCGTACTCAATGACGCGGGTGGGGTGGGTGCGTTTCAGCTCCTCAAGGGTAACGCTTTTCAGTCCTCCGGGATACCCTGAGTGATGGTAATAGACCTTAAGCTTAGCCTTGTTGCCGGTGACGCGCACCTTCTCGGCGTTGATGACCACGACGCAGTCGCCGACATCCGCATTCCGGCTGAAAATGGGCTTATGCTTGCCCATGAGCAAGCTGGCAACGCGGCTGGCCAACCTGCCCAGCACCTGGTCCTTGGCGTCAATGACATGCCATTTCCGCTCAATATCAGAGGCTCTAGGACTATAGGTTTTCAGTGTGTTCATCAGTTTTCTCCGAAATCGTGTGAATAGTTCACCCGCTCCAGGCACAGGGCGCGGGCGGGCACTGCCGGCCCGGCGGCCCCAATCTTCCTGGCGGCCATCAGGGCGCCAAACTCGGCCAGGCTTATCCTGCCCAGGCCGACCCTGATAAGTGACCCAACTGTATTGCGTACCTGGTGGGGCAGGAAGGCGTTAGCCACCATGTTAAATACGACCATCTCCCCATCTTTGCTCACTGTGGCCCGATAAACATGACGTATCGTTGTTCTTATCTTAACGCCCTTGACGCGGCTGGCAAAGGAGGCGAAATCATGGGTGCCCACTAAATATTGGCATGCCTGGTCCATTGCCGCGATATCCAGCGGCCGGCTGACCTGGTATGCAAAAAGCCGCTTCACTGGCGAGCGAGTCGCGCGGTTCAAAACATAGTAGCTATATTCCCGGCTGACGGCGGCACGCCGGACATCAAAAGTGTCCTCTACCCGGTGGGCTGAAAGCACAGCGATATCCTCGGGCAGATAGTGGTTCAGGCCATTCACCAAGGTTGTCACAGGCAAAGCACTATGCGTCCGGAAGCTGACCACCTGGCCCCTGGCATGAACGCCGGTATCTGTCCGACTGGCCGCTCTCACTCTAATCTTCTCCACGGTAAGCTGTTGCAAGGCCGCCTCAAGCTGTGCCTGGATGGTCGGCTTATTAGCCTGCAGCTGAAAACCGTAGTAGTTTGTGCCGTCATATTCTAATATCAGTGCAATCTTGGTCAGGTTGTCCGACAACCCGTCCCCACCTTTGCCCGGTCTGATTACCCGCCTTACTTGACCAGCTCAAGCTGGACCACTTCCGCACCATCGCCCCGCCGTGGGCCCACCTTCGTAATACGGGTATAGCCGCCGGGGCGGGCGGCGTAGCGGGGCGCCAGCTCGGTAAACACCTTATGGGCTACGTCATCATCAAAGATATACGCCAGCGCCTGGCGGCGAGCGCTCAGATCGCCGGCTTTGCCCAGTGTTATCATCCGCTCAGCCAGTCCACGGACTACCTTCGCCTTGGCCTCGGTTGTCCTGATTGCTCCGTGGCGTAGAAGGTCGGTCACCAAGTTGCGGCACAGGGCGCGCCGGTGCGCTGAAGACCGGTTCAGCTTACTCGTTATTATCTTGTGCCTCACCGGGCACCTCCTCTTCAACCTCGGAAGCTTCGGGTGTCCCAGGCGTCTCGCCTGCGAAAGGCGCCAGCGAGACTCCCAACTCAGCCAGCCGCTCCTCCACCTCTTGCCTGGACTTCTTGCCAAAGTTGCGCAGCGTCATTAGCTCCTTCTCCCCGCGCGTGATAAGCTCACCCACGGTAGTGATGCCGCTGCGCCTCAGGCAGTTCAATGTCCGTACTGACAGGTTGAGCTCCTCGATAGGTTTATTGAACTTCTCGTCAGGAATGGTGATACGAACTGCCTCTCGCTTGCCCTCCACCTGTGTTCCCATGGCATAGTTAGCCAGCGGCATCAATTGTTCGATCAAAATGCTGGCACTGCGGCTTACCGCGTTCGAAGGAGACATAGTGCCATCTGTCCAGACCTCCAGGTTCAGGCGCTCATGGCTGGCCTCCCGGCCAAAACGGACCGGCTCTACGGTGAAATTGACCTTGCGCATAGGGGTAAAGAGGGCGTCTACCGGGATGACACCTATTGGCTGGTTATTGGTCGCTTCTGCCTCGCGAAAGCCTTCGCCCAGCTCTACATCGAACTCCACATAGAGCCTGGCCTCCGGCGCGTCCAGTGTCGCCAGGTAAATGTCCGGGTTGACAATTTCGAAATCGGCTGAGGCCTGGATGTCCCCAGCGGTGACCATACCTGGGCCCTGTTTATCGAGGAGAAGCTTGCCCGGCTGTCCCGTGAGGGACTTGAGCCTGATGGCCTTAACATTAAGCAGGAACTCCGTCACATCCTCTTTGACATTCGGAATAATGGAAAGCTCATGCTGGATACCCTCAATACGGACCCTGGTTATGGCCGCGCCGGGGAGATAGCTAAGCAAGACACGCCGCAGGGCATTGCCCAGAGTTACGCCAAAGCCCTTTTCCAGAGGGTCCGCGGTGAAACGCCCGAAGTTGTCCTTGCATTCCACGCATTCCACCTTTGGTATCACCAGTTCTGGCATAGCATCACCCCCTTTCTCCCAACTTAGCGCGAGTAGTATTCCACAATGGTCTTCTCATTGAACTTAACGTCAAGGTCAGCCGGCGTGGGCAAAGCGACCATCTTCCCCGTCATAGTGGCCCGGTCCAGGTTCAGCCAGCTGGGCAACACCTTGCTTTCAACTGTTTCCGCCACGGTCTTATAATACTCAGTCTTGGTGCTTTCCGGACGCCAGGTAATGGTATCCCCTTCCTTGACAAACTGCGAGGGGATTCCAGCTTTGTGGCCGTTCAGCGTGATGTGCCCGTGTTGGACGAGCTGCCTCGCCTGTGACCGCGAATCGGCGAATCCCAGCCGAAAGACGACGTTATCCAGCCGCCGTTCGAGCAGTACCAGCAAATTCTCGCCGGTAATACCGGGCTGCCTTTCCGCGTTGGCGAAGAGACGGCGGAACTGCCGTTCCATCAGCCCGTAGCTATAGCGGGCCTTTTGCTTCTCGCGAAGCTGTATGCCACGGTCAGATATGCGCCGGCGTGTGGCGGTGGCCGTCTGTTTTCCCGGTGGTTTGCCCCGCCGGTCCACGGCGCACTTGGGGGTATAGCACCGGCCCCCTTTAAGCATTAGCTTCTCCCCGACCCGCCGGCATAGCCGGCAAGCTGGTCCTGTATATCTCCCCATCTATTTATCCTCTACACACGTCTTTTCTTGGGCGGGCGGCAGCCATTGTGCGGTATCGGTGTCACATCACGGATACTCGTGATATAGAGACCGACACTCTGTAAAGCCCGGATGGCGGCCTCGCGTCCGCTGCCTGGCCCTTTCACGTGGACCTCAATCTGCCGCAGGCCATGCTCCATGGCCTTGCGGGCCGCTTCCTGGGCCGCCAGCTGTGCCGCGTAGGGCGTGCCCTTGCGGGACCCCTTGAAGCCCGCTGTCCCCGAGCTGCCCCAGGCAAGAACGTTACCCTTGGCATCGGCAAGGGTAACAATGGTATTGTTAAAGGTAGCCTGAATGTAAGCTTTCCCTACCGGGATAGACTTACGTTCACGTCTTCTTGGTCTGGTCTTCTTCTTCTCTGGCATTATTGCCTCCTGGCCTAAATATAAACGTAATCAACAGTATTAAAGCACCTGTATCGAAATCCCCCTTATGCCCCTTTTTCAAAGGGGGGAAACCTCTCCCTTTGCTAAAGAGCTTGCCCTGAGCCTGTCGAAGGGGAGATTGAGAGGGATTTTAGCTAACCATTATGTCTTCGCCATGCCGCGCCTCTGGCCTCTGCCGGCGACCGTCTTGCGCGCCCCGCGCTTGGTGCGCGCGTTGGTGCGGGTGCGCTGTCCCCGCGCCGGCAGGTTGCGGTGGTGCCGCAGCCCCCGGTAAGACCCGATTTCAATCAGGCGTTTGATGTTAAGGCTGACCTCTTTCCTGACTTCACCCTCAACCTTGTATTGCTTGTCAATAATCTCGCGGATACGGTTGACCTCGTCTTCGGTGAGGTCTTCCGCCTTCGTCACCGGGTCCACGCCCGCCTTGGCAAGAATCTCTCGGCTCAGGCTAGAGCCGACGCCGTAAAGATACTGCAAAGAGACCCAGACCTGCTTGTTCCTTGGTAAGTCCACACCAGCAATACGTGCCATTTCCCTATCTCCTCAGCTAGCCCTGCCGCTGCTTGTGCTTTGGCTTGGTGCAGATAATCCGGACCACACCATGCCGCCGCACCACGCGGCACTTCTCACATCTAACTTTGACTGATGCCTTAACCTTCATTATGCAAGCCTCCGCACTATTTGAACCGGTAGGTAATCCGGCCCCGGGTCAGGTCATAGGGAGAAAGCTCCACCAATACCCGGTCGCCCGGCAGGATTTTAATATAGTGCATCCTTATCTTTCCCGAAATATGGGCCAGCACCTTATGGCCATTAGGTAGCTCTACGCGGAACATGCCGTTAGGCAGAGGTTCCACTACCGTTCCCTCGACCTCGATTGCCTCTTTCTTGGGCATAACCTTCCTTACGCGGCCGTAAGCACCTCTGCGCCGTTATCAGTAATAGCGATGGTATGCTCAAAATGGGCAGAAAGGCTACCATCAGCCGTCAGCACGGTCCAGTTATCAGCCGCTACCCGGGTCAGCCAGCCACCGATATTCAGCATGGGCTCAATGGCCAGTGTCATGCCTTTCTTCAGCACCGGCCCCGTCCCCGGCTCGCCGAAGTTGAATATCGTCGGCTCTTCATGCATGTCACGCCCGATGCCATGCCCCGTATACTCGCGCACTACCGAGTAGCCTCTCGATTCAGCGTAACGCTGGATAGCGGCGGAGACATCGCCCAGCCTCCCTTCGGGATGGGCCGCGGCGATTCCCGCCTTGAGGGCACCCTCGGTTGTTTTTATCAGGTCGCTCGCCTGCGGGCTGATTTTGCCCACGCCCACTGTTATGGCGGCGTCACCCTGGAAGCCGGCAAAAATGGCGCCTACATCCAGCGAGACAATATCACCCTCGCGCAGGACCCGGTCACCAGGAATCCCGTGCACTATCTCATCATTCACCGAGACACAGATACTGGCGGGGAAGCCGCGGTAGCCCTTGAAGGAGGGCTTGCCGCCCAGCCTCGCTATTTCCCGGCTCGCTATTACATCCAGTTCCCTGGTCTTCATACCCTGTCTGACCCTTGTTCTCAGTGTTTCCAATACCAGAGCTACAATCCGGCCTGCCTGCCGCATCGCGGCAATCTCCCGGCTGGACTTGGTAATGATAGCCATCTAGCGGTGGACTGCCTCCTTGAGGGCCGCGATGATACGCTGGCCAATCCCCGCCATATCACCTTCGCCGGCCACCTCGGCGAGCTTGCCCTGCCGCTTATAGTAGTCAATGAGCGGGGCCGTTTCGGCAAAATACACCTGTAGCCGCTTCTTCACTGTCTCGGGCGTGTCATCAGGCCGCTGGTAAAGCTCACCACCGCAGCGGTCACACTTGCCCTTGACGGCGGGCGGCGAGTTTACAGCATTATAGGGTGCCTGGCAGGCCCGGCAAATCCACCGCGAGCTTAGCCGCCTCAGCAACTCATCCTCGGCCACATTGACATAAATCACGCGGTCAATAGTCTTCCCCAGGTCCGCCAGGGCCTTATCCAGGGCCCGCGCCTGCTCCAGGGTGCGGGGGAAACCATCCAGGATTACCCCGGCCCGGCAATCGGGTGCAGCAATTCGTTCCAGGAGCATCTTCACCGTGACGTCATCCGGCACCAGCTTGCCCTCTTTGAGGTAGGACTGGACCTTAAGCCCAAGCTCGGTGCCCTTGGCCACTGCCTGGCGGAAAAGGTCGCCGGTGGCCACATGCGCCAGCCCAAGCTTCTGGGCCACAATGCCCGCCTGCGTCCCTTTGCCAGCCCCCGGTGCACCTAGAAAGATGACATACATAAACGGCCTACTTAATGAACCCTTCATAGCGGCGCATGACAAGCTGGGCTTCCATCTGTTTCATGGTATCCAGCGCCACGCCAACAACGATGATAACGCCCAGGCTGGACAGCTGGACAACCTGGACATTGGTAATCTCACGGGCAATGAAGGGCGTCACCGCCATCAGGGATAGGAAGAGCGCCCCTGCCCAGGTAATGCGATTGATAACATAGTTCAGGTAGTTCACCGTCTGCTTGCCTGGACGGATACCCGGAATGAAGCCGCCTTGCCTCTGCAAGACCCCGGGCAGGTCTTGTTGCTGGAAGACTATCATGGTATAGAAGAAGGTAAAGCCCAAGGTCAGCAAGAAGTAAAGTCCCCAGTAAATGAAGCCGAGGGGCAACCGGGCATCCGGATTGAAGATGTTCATTATATGGTTGGCCAGGTTAGGCGGCCCTCCCTGCGGATTTGCGAAATAGCTGGCCACAATACTGGGGAAGATGACGATGGACATGGAGAAGATGAGGGGAATCATGCCTACCGCATTGACACGCAGCGGGATATGGGTCTGGCCGCCCTGCTTATACATGCGCCCGCCACGAAAAACACTGCGGGCATACTGGACAGGAATACGCCGGTGCGCCTCGGTAAAGATGACCACCGTCGCCACCATTGCCAGGGCAATAATACCGTAGAATACCAGCCCGCCCAGGTTGGTGGCCGCGGCGACCTGCCCCTGCCCAAGAAGCTGCCAGATCCCGGCGACAATACCACCAAAGATGATGATGGAGATGCCGTTGCCAATGCCATATTCAGTGATGAGCTCGCCCAGCCACACGACGAACATAGTGCCCGCTACCATTGAAACCACCATAGTCACCATGGTCAGCGGGTCGGTGCTACTAATGACAGCCTCGCGCTGGAGAAAAACGAGTTGACCGTAGCCCTGGATAGCCGCCAGAGGCACCGTCAGCCAGTGGGTAATCATGTTAATCCGGTGCCGGCCGGCCTCGCCCTCCTGAGAAATCGCCTGCAGGCGCGGTATCACCGGCACCAGCAGCATCATGATAATGGAGGCGGTGATATAGGGATAAACGCCCATGGCCGCCACGCTGAAAAAGCGCAAGGCACCACCGCTGAACATGTCCAGGATTCCCAGGGCAGCATTGCGCTCGAAAAGTTGACGCAGGGCTTCCGCGTTGACCCCTGGCAGAGGCACGTGCGCGACGAAACGGAACGCAACCAGCATAGCGATGGTGAACAGGATACGCCGTCTCAGGTCAGGCAGGCGAAAGGCATCGAGCATGGCCTGAAGCAGGCGCGGTCTAGACTGCTTTTGCCACATGCTCTACCTCTTCCGCCTTGCCGCCCACGGCCTCAATCCTGGCCTTAGCCGCGGCCGAGAACTTGTGTGCCTTCACCACCAGGGGCAGGCTGATGTCTCCGGAAGCTAGAATCTTTACCGGCCGGGCCAACGATTTCAGCAGACCGGCGGCCACCAACTTCTCCGGTGTTACCTCGCTGCCCGAGGCAAACATGCCGAGCCGGCCTAAATTGACCACGCTGTATTCGGTCCGGAAGATATTGGTGAAGCCGCGTTTCTGCGGCAGACGCTTGGCTAGAGGTAGCTGGCCACCCTCAAAGCCGCGTGGTATCTTATGTCCGGAGCGGGACTTCTGTCCCTTGCGGCCCCTCCCGGAGTAGCTGCCATGCCCGCTGCCGTCCCCGAACCCGACGCGTTTTCGCTCTCTACGGGAGCCTGGCGCCGGCGCAATTTCGTTCTGTTTCATTAGTCTGCTTCCTCCAACCTCACCAGATGCCGGACCTGGTTTATCATGCCCCGCAGTGAAGCCGAGTCCTCCTGCACGACACTACCATTAAGCTTGCGCAGGCCCAGTGCCCTCAGCGTCTTCCTCTGCTCTTGCGGGCAGCTTATACCGCTCCTGACCAGGGTAATACGCAGCTTAGCCACCGGGCACCTCCACCTTCTCAGCGGCCTGCGGCTTACGCCGGGCAAGCTCCGCCTTCGGATCTTTAAGCTGGCTCAGTGCCTGGACGGTAGCCTTTGCCATGTTGACACGGTTGGAGGCCCCCATAGACTTGGTCAGGATGTCCTTGACGCCGGCCGCTTCCAGCACCGCACGAATGCTGCCGCCGGCAATCACGCCCGTGCCCGGCGCTGCCGGCTTGAGCAAGACCTCTGCTGCCCCATATTTGACCCTGATTTCGTGGGGGATAGTTGTGCCGGCCAGAGTCACCTTCACTAGATATTTGCGCGCGACAGCACCCGCCTTGCTCACCGCGGCGGGCACCTCATTCGCTTTACCCATGCCGACGCCGACGTGTCCGGCACCATCCCCGGTGACGACCAGGGCGCTGAAGCTGAGCCGCTTACCGCCTTTGATCACCTTGGCCACGCGGTTGATATAAATCAGCTTGTCATTTAGTGCCAGTTCGCTTGCGTCTATCTTGCTTAATGCCTCTTTCACTGCTTTACCCTTCTAAAAGACAAGTCCTGCCTCCCGGGCGGCTTCCGCCAGGGCCTTGACTCGCCCGTGATAGACATAGCCGCCGCGATCGAAGACTACCTGCTTTATCCCGGCTTCAAGGCCCCGCCTGGCGATTAGGCCCCCCACCAGCTTGGCCTGCTCTGTCTTGTTCTTGCCCTCAAGCTCATTTTTGAGCGTCGCGTCAAGGGTTGACGCGGTGGCCATGGTGTGCCCGCGCTCATCATCAATAAGCTGGGCATAGACATGACCCAGGCTGCGGAAAACGCACAGCCGCGGCCTACCGGTTGTGCCACTTAGCCTGGCCCGAACTCTGCGGTGCCGGCGGTAGCGGGCTTCTCTTGGTGTAGTTACGCTCATGCTGTCTTACTTCCTATGGCTTTCCCGGTCTTGCCAGCTTTAAGCTGAATCCGTTCCCCGACATACCTGATGCCTTTGCCCTTGAAGGCGTCGCGCAGGCGCAGGCCGCGGATTTTGGCTGCTGTCTCACCGACCAGCTCTTTATCAATACCTATGACCTTTATGCGGTTTGCTCCCTCAATGTCCAGCTTAATCCCTGGCACGGGCTCAAGCTCGACGGGATGAGAGAAACCGGCCCGGACGGCAATCTTGTCACCTGTCTTGCTGACCCGGTAGCCCACCCCCACTACCTCAAGGTCTTTCTGGAATCCCTTGGTAACACCCTCCACCATATTGGCCAGCAAGCTTCGGGTCAGCCCGTGCAGGGCCCTGTGCTGCCGGCTGTCACTGGGGCGAGTAACTACCAGATTGTTGTTCTCGAGGCTAATCACCATATCCGGATGGCAGCGCCGCTGCAGCTCCCCCCTGGGGCCTTTGACCGTTACCTCATTCCGGTTAATGGTAACCACCGTCCCCGGCGGGACTGGTATTGGTATCCGTCCTATCCTAGACACAAGGCACCTCGCCGATTACCATACGTAGCATAGCAGCTCCCCGCCCACGCCCTTACGCCAGGCCTGCTGGCCCGTCATGACGCCTTGGGGAGTGGACATGATGGCCACACCCAGGCCGCCGTAAACGCGGGGGATCTCTTTCTGCCCAACATATACTCGCAGCCCCGGTTTGCTTATCCGTTTTAGCCCGGTAAGCACCGGTTGTTTCTTATCATAGTATCTCAGGCGAATCTTGATGACCCGGTAGGACTTCTCTTTGACGGTCTCGTAGTCAGCGATGAAGCCCTCTTCCTTAAGGATACGCGCGATGTCCAGCTTCATTCTGGAGGCCGGCATCAGCACCGATTCCTGCCGTATGGTCACCGCATTACGTATGCGGGTCAGCATATCCGCAATTGGGTCCGTTACTGTCATCTTCTACCCTACCAACTTGATTTTGTCACGCCCGGAATCTGCCCGGCCAGAGCCAGCCTGCGGAAGCAGATGCGGCACAGGCCGAACTTGCGTATGTAGGCCCGCGACCGTCCGCACAGATTGCAGCGGTTATGCTGCTGGACCTTGTACCGCGGTGGCCGCAGCCATTTAGCAATCTCTGATTTCTTCGCCATACTCTCCTAGTCCTTACTAAAGGGCATCCCCATCAGCTCCAGGAGCTTGCGGCCCTCTTCATCTGTTCTGGCTGTAGTGTTGATAGTTAGCTCCAGCCCTCTTAGCTTGTCTATCTTCTCATACTCTATTTCAGGAAAGACAATTTGCTCTTTCATGCCAACCGTGTAGTTGCCCCGGCCATCAAAGGACTCACGCGGCACCCCCTGGAACTCCCGGATACGGGGGAAGACAATGCTGACCAGCCTGTCCAGGAACTCATACATGCGCTGCCCGCGCAGGGTGACCTTGAGGCCGATGGGCATACCCGCCCTGAGCTTGAAGGCGGAAATTGACCCCCGGGCACGTGTAATCACGGCATGCTGCCCGGCAATTGCCTCCAGGTCACCGCGGGCTGCCTCCATGGCCTTGGCATTCTGAATAGCCTCTCCCAGGCCAATATTAAGGGAAATCTTCTTAAGGCGGGGCACCTCCATGATGTTCTTATAGCCTATCTCTTTCATCATGGCCGGTACCACTTCCCGCCGGTATTTTTCCTGCAACCGTGCTACTGGCATCTTACTCAATCACCTCATGACAGGAGCGGCAAAGACGCACCTTCCGTCCGTCCTCCAGGGTGCGGAAACCGACCCGTGTAGGCTTATTACACTTGTTACACACCAGCATAACATCAGCCACGTGGACGGTCGCCTCCCGCTCGATGATGCCGGCCTGGCGGGCCGCCCCTTTGGCCTTGCTGTGCTTTTTCTGGAAATTTATGCCCTCCACTATCACCCGCTCATCCCTGGGATAAGCGAAGCGCACCTTGCCCTTCTTGCCCTTGTCCTTGCCGGCAATCACCAGCACATTATCATTCTTTCTAATCTTCATAGCCTTTCCCTTACAGGACCTCAGGGGCCAGCGAGATAATCTTGGTGAACTGCTTTTCCCTTAGCTCCCTGGCTACCGAGCCGAATATTCTGGTGCCCTTGGGATTGTTCCGGTCGGAGAGAATGACCGCCGCGTTGTCATCGAAGCGAATATAGGAACCATCGGGACGACGGAAGGGCTGGCTAGTGCGGACAACTACCGCCCGCACCACGTCACCCTCCTTCACTAATGCCCCCGGTATGGCCCTCTTAACAGAGGCGACGATGACGTCCCCGAGTTTGGCATATTGCCGCCCCGAACCGCCCAGCACATTGACGCACATAATCTGCCGGGCCCCGGTGTTATCAGCGACCTTTAGTCTGGTATAAGCTTGAATCATGTCCTGCCATCCCCTAATTTGCAAATCCTAAGCACTAAATTCGAAATCCGAAACAATATCAAATATTCAAAATATTTAATGGCCAAAACGTTTTGAACATTCTTTTGGTAATTCGAATTTGTTTAGTGCTTCGATATTCGGATTTCGGATTTT
>JACQTX010000101.1 GCA_016210585.1 Chloroflexota bacterium | reverse complement strand
CTGACAAGCCAGAATGAAAATTATTTCATAAATCTAAATCTAAATGTGTAGCTGATAGCTTGTTGGTCCCGTTTTACCCAGGTTAGAGAAATCTCAAAAGGCAGGTAGTGATGTCACCAGAGAAAAAGGGTATCTTTTACGGCTATATCATCGTCATCGCCGCTTTCGTGATTATGGCGATAGGCATGGGCGGTAGCAACACCTACGGTGTCTTCTTCGCCGCGTGGCTGAAGGAGTTCGGCTGGACAAGGGCAATGGCCTCCGGTCCCTTCTCGTTCTCCCTGATTGTGGTGGCCGTGCTGGGCCTGGTTGCCGGCAGGCTGAATGACCGGTTTGGCCCGCGGCTTCTGCTGACTATCAGCGGTGTGATTGTAGGAGTAGGCTATATAGCAATGGCCAGCATTGCGGAAATCTGGCAGCTATACCTGGCCTATGGCATCCTAGTGGGCGCCGGGCTAAGCGGCATCTTTACGCCACTACTCTCGACCATTGCCCGCTGGTTTTCCCAGCGGCGTGGCGTCATGAGCGGCATTGTCCTGGCGGGTATGGGGGTCGGCACTATCTTTATGCCCTTGCTGGCCGGCGGGCTGATTGCCGGCTGGGGCTGGCGCACCGCCTCGACCGTTTTCGGTATAGTTACTGCCGTAGTGTTCGTCGTTGCCGCGCAGTTCCTGCGGCGCGACCCGCAGAGCATGGGTCGGCTGACCAACGGCAACACGAAAATCACGGAACAAAGCCCCACACATGAAGCCGGCGGGCTGTCCTTCCGGGAAGCCTTGCGCACGCGCCGGCTCTGGATGCTCTGGGCGGTGTTCTTTTGCATGGGTTTTGCCATATTCTCGGTCCTGGTGCACATCGTGGTCCACGCTGAGGGACAGGGCGTTTCTTCAGCCGGTGCTACGGTCATCCTCACCATCATCGGCGGGGTGAACGTAGCTGGCAGGCTGGCCCTGGGCAGCGCCAGCGACCGTATTGGCAGCCGTGCTGCCCTGATTGTGGCCATAAGTATCATAATCTTGTCGCTCGTATGGCTTCAGCTCGCCACCACACTGTGGATGTTCTACCTCTTCGCCGCTATCTATGGTTTCGCCTTCGGTATCTCCGTGCTGGAGTCACCCATAGTGGCCGAGCTCTTCGGGCTGAGGGCACACGGTGCGCTGTTGGGTTTCGTTGATACCGGCATGGTGCTGGGGGGCACTGTTGGCCCGGTTATCGTCGGCCTCATCTATGATATGACTCATAGCTACCAGGCTGGTTTTATCCTGGTCACTATTTTCGCCATCGCCGGCCTGGTCCTGGCCTGGCTGCTGAAGCGCCACCGTCCGTAGCTGGTGACATTTTCAGCTTGAGGAAGAACCCGCGTCAGGCCGCCAAAGTTCCGTAAAATTAGGCAGCCGTTTGCGTAGGCCTACGGATAGGCAAGACCTCTTATCTGTCATAGCATAGTCAATAGCGGCATCAAGAGCACCCACCGTCCCGCGGCAGACGAGTGGCGTTTCGAATCACAGTCCCAGCAGACAGGTAGCTGCGGTCCCGGTAATGGACTACACCGGGATGACGATGTTCCACTGCCACATCCTGGAGCACGAGGACAGCGGGATGATGGGGATGTGGCACATTATGGGAACAGCCATGCCATAGCCACAACCAAGTGGCTACAGTCATTGACCTGTTGCTTTCGTTTTGCATTCGGGCTGGGGCTGTGCTATATTTAAGTTAATCGCACGGAACCAACCGCTAGGGGTGCCGAAGGCTGAGAGTCCTTCTTTTCAGAAAGGACAACCCTGTTACCTGACCTCGGTAATACGAGCGTAGGGAAGTGGTTTCGACCAAGGGTCTGCTCTCACCTCTAAAGCCCTTGGTCTTAGTTTTTAGGCGGAAGTATGACACAGCTAGAGCTGGCACGAAAAGGCATTATATCACCCCAGATGGCGCAGGTGGCCCGCGAGGAAGGCGTTGCCGCCGAGCTTGTCCGGGAGGGCGTTGCCAATGGCACCATTGTTATCCCGGCCAATACCAACCATACCGGTCTAACGCCGCGCGGTATTGGGCAGGGCCTGAAGACCAAAATCAACGCCAATATAGGCACCTCCTCCGATTTCGCCAGCCTTGATACCGAGCTGGAGAAGCTGCGTATCGCCATCGAGTATGGTGCCGATACTATCATGGACCTGAGCACGGGCGGGGACATTCCCGCCACGCGGCGGACTATCATGGGCACCTGTCCATTGCCCCTGGGCACCGTCCCCATCTACGAGGTCGGCATTGACACTATTGCCCGCTATGGCGCCATCGTCAAGATGACGGTTGATGACCTCTTTGCCACAATTGAGGAGCATGCCCGGGATGGCGTGGACTTCATGACAGTGCACTGTGGTGTGACCCAGGCCGCCATCACCCGCCTCAAGACAAACAGGCGCGTGGCCGATGTCGTCTCCCGCGGCGGTGCCTTCCTGATGGGCTGGATGCTCTACAATGAGCGGGAGAACCCCCTCTACGAGCAGTATGACCGTCTGCTGGCGCTGGCGAGGGAGTATGATGTCACCTTGAGCCTGGGGGACGGGATGCGGCCCGGCTGCCTGGCGGACGCTACCGACCCGGCGCAAGTCGAGGAGCTGCTCACCCTGGGGGGACTGGTGCAGCGCGCGAGAGAAGCCGGCGTTCAGGTTATGGTAGAGGGTCCCGGTCACCTGCCGCTTAACCAGATTGAGACCAATGTCCGTCTTGAAAAGACCGTCTGCAAAGGGGCACCGTTCTACGTCCTTGGTCCCCTGGTAACCGATGTCGCCGCTGGCTACGACCATATTACCGGCGCTATCGGCGGGGCCATCGCCGCGGCGGTCGGAGCCGATTTTCTCTGCTATGTCACCCCGGCGGAGCACCTGTCCCTTCCTGATCCCGATGACGTTAAGCTGGGCGTCATTGCCTCACGCATCGCGGCGCACGCTGCGGACATCGTCAAGGGTGTTAAGGGTGCAGCCGAGTGGGACCGGCGCATGGCTGTTGCCCGCAAGCGGCTCGATTGGGCACGCCAAGCGGAGCTTTCCATGGACCCGGAGCGTTCTCGCCTGGTGCACCAGAAACACGCTACGGCCGGTGAGACGTGCAGCATGTGCGGCCAGTTCTGTGCTATGGCCCTCACCGAGAAATACCTGGGTATTTCCGCACCCCGGTGCTGAGGCTACGCAGCTAGCGATGCATTTCTGCTGAAACAGTACTTTAGCGACAAATCCATAAGGCATGGGAAAGCCCTTTCGCAAACAATGATGTTATCCTCCCAATCCACTCTTGTTCTCATAACCCATTCCAATGGAGATCGGAATCCAGTGTCAGCAACCCTTTTGTTTCTCTGGATTCCGGCTTCCGCCGGAATGGCATGCATTTGAGTTCTTGGTTTTGTCCTGCCAAGGTTAAACGGAAGACGCACTCTGAATGAAAAGGTCTATCAATTTAGTCTCCATTTCTGGCATCCAGCTACGGGTGCATTTCTCCTGGTTCTTCATCTTTGCCCTGTCCACTATCCTGCTGGTCTATCCGGACTGGACGCGCGGGGACTACTGGGTTATCGGCATCATTACCAGCCTGCTCTTCTTCGCCTCGGTAGTAGCCCACGAGCTAGCCCATAGCTTTGTGGGCAGAAGCAACGGCGTCCCTATTCAAAGCATAACCCTTTTCATGTTCGGTGGCGTGGCGCAGATGACGAGAGAGGTGTCCCGTCCCGGCGCCGAGATGAAGATGGCCCTGGCCGGCCCGGGGTGCAGCCTAGTCCTGGGCGGGCTCTTTGCCGTGGTCTGGCTCACCGTGCCCATCGGCCCGGTGGCCATGATAGGCCAGTGGCTGGCCATAATGAACCTGGGACTGGCCGTTTTCAATATGATCCCCGGATTCCCCCTGGACGGTGGGCGGGTCTTCCGGGCCATACTCTGGCGCATCACCGGCAACTACGGCCGCTCCACCCGCACCGCTACGCGGGTGGGGCAGGGTGTGGGCTACCTCTTCCTCGGCGGCGGGCTGGTGCTGGCCTTCTGGCGGCCGCTCCACATGGACTGGTTTAACGGCCTCTGGCTGGCCTTCATCGGCTGGTTCCTGGCGACTACGGCCCGGGCTAGCTACCAGCAGTCCAGTTGGGCAGCCTCACTGCAAAATATCACGGCGGAACAGCTAATGGCCCAGGACCTGCCCATAGTGCCGGGCAACACGACAGTTGCTCAGGTGGTCTCTGAATATGCACTGCTAACGGGACATCACTGCTTCATAGTGACCATCGGGGATACACCTGCCGGCCTGCTCGGGTTAGCCAGCATAAAATCCCTGCCGCAGCACCGCTGGCCGCAAACGCCAGCCAGGGAGCTGATGACACCGCTCCACCGGCTACCCGTAGTGCCGCCAACGCAGGATGTCCTGGCAATCATGGCACAGATGGCCCAGGAGAACGTGGACTGCCTCCCCGTTGTCAGCCACGGCCAGCTTCTTGGCGTGGTGACCAGGGAAACCGTAGCACAGTTTCTGCATCGGGGCCAATAGCCCGTCCGCATAAGGCGGAGGATACGAGTCCCAAACAAACACGATATTCAATGGATAAATAGCAATTCCCCACGCTCGCCTGTCGCCAGCATCACGCAATATGAAAATACATCCCACTGCCATTCCCAACCCCGAATCAAGTTCGGGGCAGACTTCGATTGGGAATCCAGCAACTAATGCGTCCACAGGTGTCTCTGGATTCCAGATCAGACCGGGAATGACAGTCGAGTGGAGTGATGGCAGTGGTAAAAAGCACTACGCCTCTCCCGCTTCAGCGGGAGAGGCGTAGTTACTAAACCTTACCCCCAGGGATTGCTTCAGAAGCTACGGCGACGACGCCGGATGACTATGCCGGCAGCACCGCCAATACCGACCACCACTACACCCACCAGCACCCAAATCCACCAGTTCGCCTTGGCCTCCACAATCGGCGGCGGCAATGTCGGTGTTGGCGTAGGTGTCGGCGTCGGCGTCGGCGTAGGTGTGGGTGTAGG
>JACQTX010000100.1 GCA_016210585.1 Chloroflexota bacterium | reverse complement strand
TTGCACCTTGCACCACCTGAGGTATAGCCGAATTGGTCCTGCAAGTCAATATACCCGATAACCCCAGCCCACTCCATATGGTTCAGTATCTCAGCAATTGACGCCCTTCTTAGCCTCAGAGTTAGTGTAACTTAACACCATTTCCTTACAACCTTGTTACCAAAAGCCTACCCACGCATTGAATCCGTGCTAGGGGTCTTTCAGACAACCCCAGACCTCCTTGAAATAACTTCAGTATGCGGACCTTCATTAAGCAAAACCTCTACTACGCAATTCTAAACCTGCCCGCTTCATTGCGCAATTACCTGGCAGCTACCAACTCGGAGAAGGAAGAACCGAATCATATGTGGATGCGCATAGCCTAACTGCCGTGCTGTTGTGTTACAATCTTCACAAGCACAAGCACAAGCAGCAACCTACAAGCATCGCCGCCTGGCGTTGTATGCGGATTCGCCACGAACTGGACCGAAAGACGGATGATGATTGTGATTTAACAATAAGATGGTTTGTTGCTGCCATTCCCCTACATTGCGGGTTCAGACATAGGCTTCACGCCAGAAGCTCGCATCTTACCAGACTAGGTGCTGGCAGAATATCGCCTCCTTTTAGGAACATGTATCTTATTATGATATACCTGTCAAGTGCTGATCCGTGCCGGCAAAGGCTTGGCATGATGCTTGGGCACAATAGGGATTATGAGCCGAAGCTGAACGAAATGACGAAGTGTGTGACCCCACTTCCGACTTGTTGATTCATAACCAACCAGCACAGCTCCGCCTTCAAAACGTCATTAGCTGTCGCCCCCATGTGTTAGACTCTGTGTTATAATGACAAAGTCTAGAATCTGCACTGAGCTGAGGGGGCTGGCCATGGCAACCGGCCGTGCTGTTCCCCGTTCCATCCGTCTGACGCAGATACAGTATCATCTGCACCGGAACCCGCCGGGCTTACCACCAGCGAGCTTGCGGAAATTTGTGGCGTGTCCTGCCGAACCATGCAGCGCGACCTGCTTGCCCTGCAGACAGGACTGAAAGTACCGCTTACCAGGATGGTGACCGCCATGGTATCCTGGGGAGCTATGTGCTGCCTCCAGTGTCTCCAACTCTCTTTGAGAGCTTGGCCATCTTTCTGGCATCTCGTCTTTCTCTAAGACAGACAGGCAAGAACAATCCACACATGCAACAAGCTTTGGCTAAAATTGCCAGTATTCTGCCAGCGCCCCTTGCGAAGTATGTAGAAGAGAGTGTCCGGTCAATCGCAGGGAAAGCGGCAGACCCGGACTTAGTCCACATTTTCGAGTTGGTTGCTCTTGCCTGGACAACTCGGCGGCAAATGAGACTTCACTACCACTCTTTGCAGAGCAATGAAGTCAAAGTATGACTATTGGATCCCTACTTTGTGGAGATGACGGGTGTCGGCTACTCCACCTACGTCATCGGCCATGGCATGCGGAAAGGCAAAGACGGCATCATTACGTTCAAGCTCGACCGCATCAAAGATGCTGAAGTCCTTGACCGGAACTTCGCCACCCCACCCGAGTTCGATATTGCCCACTTGCTTGCTGGAAGCTGGGGTGTCATCTGATGTGAAGAGGCCGACATCAAACTGAAGTTCTCAGCGAGGGTCGTCCATCGTGTCAGGGAGTCCGTGTGGCATCCGTCCCAAACCATCGAGGACTTGCCTGACGGCGGCTATCTCCTTCGTCTGCGGACGAACCCCCTCGAGATAACCCCATGGCTCAGAGGCTGGGGGCCGGATGTCGAAGTGTTGGAACCCCAGTCACTTCGGGAGGAGTTCAGAAAGTGGGCGGACCAGTTGCACGGGATGTACCAACAACCCTGAGCAGTCAGCGAAGGAGGCAGCCAATGCCAGCAGCAGACAACCTCTTACGGATTTGGGCCAAGAAAAAAGATGGCTCGGAATATCCCCTACTGTTCCATATGCTGGATGTAGCGGCAGTTGCTCACGAGATGTGGCATTCTTGCTTCCACGCTGGCGTGAGACGCCAGCCGTTTGACACGGCGGTAGAACAGGTGTATCATTGGGACTACCAAAAAGAGCCGTGTTACCGGGTCACAAATGCACTGGGGAGGGAGAAGCCTTTGAGCTACAACCTTATTGAAGAGCGGTGGATTCCCATTCTCAGAACCGATGGCAGACCTGGTCGAGTGGGCATCAAGGAAGCGCTCACACAAGCAGACCGCATCCGTTGTATCTACTCAGCTAGCCCCCTCGACATATTTGCCGTGCACCGGTTCCTACTTACCTTGCTTTATTGGAAAGCAGACTTAGTGGGAGGGGTGGAAAAGGTTCGGTCGGCGTTGCTGAAGGGCGAATTACCGAGCGACGTGCTTAATGGCATCAAAAAGGAAGCGCATCGTTTTGACCTCTTCGGTGAGCAATCGCCATTCCTGCAGGACTCTTCCGCATCCAACACCAGGGAAAAAGAAAAGAAGTCGGTCGGCTCTTTGTTTGCCGAATTAGCTACGGGTACTAACATAGCTCACTTTCATCACGGCGACGATGAGAATATGCGTCTATGCCTGCCCTGCGCAACCCTTGGCCTGCTCCGTGTTGTTCCGTGGACCCAATCAGGCGGCTCTGGGCTGACTCCCTCGGTACACAATGCGCCGCCAATTATGGCAATGGCAACAGGCGATAACTTGGCGATCACGGTTGGTTTGAACCTTGTACCGCTGGATACCAAAGCGGGCAAAGCTCAGTGGTCCGGCCACTTTAAGCCGACTGATCCGAGCGGGCCAATCCCCTATCTCGAGGCGCTAACCTGGAATCCCCGGCGCATCCTTCTCCCCCCAGCCCAAGAAGGCACTTGCTGTTACTGCGGCGACAGCAACGTGCCTACTGTCGGAAAAATCGTGTACATGAAGAACGAAAACACCAAAAAGCGGCCAGACGAGAGGCTGTTCGAATGGCAGGACCCGGCTGCCTTTTATGCCCCTTACGATGGAAGCAAGAAGTACAATAAAGACAAGAATGCGCCATACAAGACGGTAAAAAGTTCGCGGGAGGAATTAGCTGCCGTGGGCCGCGACTTACCGGACCCGGCGAAGAGTCGCTTGCCAACCGTGTTTGCACAGAATCGCGACCACCAGAGTTGGCTCTTGATTGTTCCGTGCACAAATCCCGCGAACAACAAGACTTTCGACCATCGTCAGGTCGGGCTGACAAACCTTTCACCGGTGACGTTTCGCACCCCGTTGCCTGCCACCCGTCTGCCCGGCAGACAGGGCCTCGACGGTTGGAAAGAACCCGAAAGAGTCGAACGCAAAGGCATTGAGCATTTTGTGCAAGCTGCAGTGAAGCTTCTTACGCATGCCGATTGGGCCGCTCTATCAAACGCCGCGTACTGCGAGATGCATGATTCACCCGCGGCATTCGATGTTCTGAGCGGGTTATATTGGGGACTTGGTGACAAGAAGATTACGGGACTTCCATCGCGTAATGCTGCGTGGTTGGTGCTGAAACTGATGGCCGCCGTGCCCGCACGCGCTCGCGTTCTTCATCCCAAAGCCGATTTTTGCCCTCATCTCTCACTGCCGAAACGACAGCCCAGTGAGCGTGACAGGGCGTCTCCCTACCCCGTTTCTTTTCCTCGCGGTCGCCGGCTTGAAGCCGCTTTGCGCGGCACACTTGTTGGCAATCTGCGCAAGAGAAATCCAGAACCTGTTGACTGGACAGGTCTATGTCATGGCCTTGACCAACTAATCGAGTGGGACTTAAGAAAGGAGAAACACTATGTTTGTACAGATTCATATGCTCCAAAGCATGCCCCCGGGCAACTTGAACCGAGATGACAGCGGGCAGCCGAAGAAGTGCATCTTCGGCGGTGTGACGCGCGGCCGCATCAGCAGTCAGTGCCTCAAGCGAAACATCCGCCATTCTACCCAGTTCAAAGAAGCATTCGGCGATGATCTCGCAACCAGAACGACATACCTGCCACGTATGGTAGCGGACGAATTGAGGAAGGGTGACCCGAACATTACCGATGATGAATTGAACAAAGTCAAGGCCGCGCTTGCTAGCAAATTCAAGGCTGAAAAGCGCGGAGGCAAGTCAGACGAAGCAGCAGAGAGTGAGGAAGCACAAGCGCAGCCCGAAAGCTCTTCTTCTGGTAATGCGACAGACCAGACAGGTCAACTGGTCTTCTTCCCCCCACCCTTTGCGGGAGAAATTGCCAAACTGATCGCAACCCTGCGAGACAAACGAAGTGCCGTATACAAGGCGTGGATCGTTGGCAAGAAAAAAGACAAGGAAACGTATAAGCAGGATATTGAGGAATTCGAAAAAGAGATGTTCAAAAAGAGCCAGACCCTGACCGTTGACATCGGCCTTTTCGGGAGAATGACTACCAGTGACCTGGTTGCAAACGTCGAGGCGTCCTGCCAGGTGGCCCACGCGATCAGCACGCACGAGACGGTTATCGAAAGCGACTACTTCACCGCGATGGATGACAAGAAGTCGGAATTCGCATCGACTCAGACCGAGAAAACAGGCGCCGCCTTTCTCGGCTCTGGCGAGACCGAAACGTTTTTCAATTCAGCCGTCTACTACAAGTATCTCAACCTCGACGTCGATGCCTTGAAGAAGCATCTTTCCTGGCAGAACGATGAGGCGGAGCGTGCCGTCCGGGTCCTTATAGAAGCCGCGGCACTTGTCAATCCCACTGGCAAGCAGAACGGCTTTGCGGCGCACGGCATACCTAACCTTGTGTTGCTTGAGGTGACAAGGAGGAAGCGTCCGATCAGCTATGCCAACGCTTTTCTGATACCGGTCGAAGGACATGACCAGATGGCTGAATCGGCAAATGCGCTGCGCTCGTACATCGATGATGTTGCAGCAGCCTTCGAGACGCCCGACGTGCGCCGTGTGCTTCTGGCAAAAGGCTCCGGGTCCGTGGATATCAGAGGAGCAAGAAGAGTTGATACACTCGATGAACTTCTGGATGCCTTCATGAGACTTCTTCGGGAGAGCGCCGCATGAGCAGTGGCCACAATACTCTATTCTTGCGGCTGGCCGGTCCCATGCAATCGTGGGGCACGTCGTCGCGTTTCCAGTTGCGCCGTACTGACCTTTACCCGAGCAAATCTGGCGTGCTGGGGATGTTGCTATGTGCCAAGGGTGTGCGTCGCGAAGATTCAAGGCCTGAGCTTGAGCGGCTTACTTCGCTTCTTATGGGCGTACGCGTTGACGAAAGCGGCACGACGGACTGGGACTACCATACCGCTGGGGCGAAAGGGCACGGCGC
>JACQTX010000105.1 GCA_016210585.1 Chloroflexota bacterium | reverse complement strand
TTTCGGATTTAGAATTTAGAGTTTCCGCTTTATGCGGGTTAGGACTTAGGAATCTTTCTCCCTCACGAATGTCCGAGTATTCGCTCATCATATGTAGTTACTCCCCGGCTGGCTCCGCCCCGGCGGGAGCCGGCCCTGCCTTCCCAGATTCCGCAAGCTCAGCATACTCCATCGGATGCTCCTCGAGCATCCGCTTCCGGGATATTTTGCCGGTGAAGATGGTCAAATCGCCCGGGAAAATGCCCGGCCGGAAGATGACTTCATAGAAGTGCCATACTACGATGGTAAGCACGGCCAGCGTGGCCTCATAGCCGTGGAACTCTCGTGCCGCCGCTACAAACTGCCCGGAGAGGACCGCCGTAATGACATAGGGATACATCAGGATAAAACCGGTCACGATGATGACCATGCTGCCGAAAATCATGCCCCAGTACTCGAATTTCTGGCGGTAATCGAAGCGGCCGAACTGCGGCGGCCTATCGCTGAAACCAAAACCATACCGGAGGGAGGCGACGACATCGCGCGCGTCCTTAAGCGTAGGCACCATGCTGGGCCTGGCGTGCCGCCCGAAGACGGCATAGCTGGCATAAGTCAGGTGATAGACGATGCTCAAGGTAAAAAGTATCCCGAAGCCCCGGTGGATGAGACGGGTGTACTCAATACCCCCCAGGTTGAAAATGACAAACTGTCCCCAGTCTGCGGTAGAGTAGCGCTGTGCCAGCCCCGTCACGGAGAGGACTATAAAGGAGACCATCAGCACAATATGCTCCAGGCGCTGCCCGGTGTTAAACCGGACAAAATAGTCCTGCTCTCGCTTCTTTGTCTCCGTCTGACCCGGCCCAATGACGGTCACACTGGTTTTCCTTTCTAGCGATTGGTTACGGCCCGCCAGATGTCAAGAAGAATGTGGACGGAAAGCCCTACCAGGATAAAGGGGATGAGTATCATGTAGAACCACCGGACAAAGAACACCAGCGGTGCCCTGGTAACGCTGGGCTCATAATGGGACAGCCAGGCACTGGGGAAATTCGTGGTTGCCTCGGCATGGCACTGACGGCAGGTGTTGCCCAGGTTTTCCCTGATTACCGGTGACGTGGGGTCATCCACCCGCTGGATGTCATGCACGCCGTGGCAATCGGTGCAGACAGCCTCCCTAGCCCAGATGTCCCTGCCCTCCTTCTCGATTAAGGCGACGGTCTTACCGTGAAAATCCTCGAGATAGGTCTTAACGACATTGGGCGAGATGCCGTACTTCTTCATGAGCTTATCATTGGCATGACAATCGCTGCATATTTGTACCGATTTCAGGCGGAAGGCCGCCGTGCGCGGGTCTTCGATGGTATGCGAACGGTGGCAGTCAGTGCACACCGGAACATCATAGTTGCTCTCTTCAATCAGGGCCTTGCCGTGCACACCGTTCACATAGCTGCTATTGATGTCCTCATGGCACCGGGCGCAGGTCTGCGATATTTTGCTCCGGGGCTGTGACGGTTTGGCTACGTCATGGGCACCGTGGCAATCGGTGCAGAGAGGTGTCCTCTCATCGCCTCTGGCCAGCATCTGGTAGTGGACGCTATCCAGGGTCTTGGTGTAGTTATCGAAGTGGCAGCGTTTGCAGGTCTCATACTGGACGATATTGTATTGCCGCCGGGTCTTCACCTCCAATTTTGGATGTGGGTAACCGGAGATTGAGCTATGGCAGTCTGTGCAGGCGAGCTTGTTCCCGTGGATAGAGGCGGCGAACACCTTGGCATCAATGTAGAGGGGCAGCTTCTCCCCGCTGGGGAGGGTATGAGTCAGTCCAGGCTGGGCGTGGCAGGTCATGCAGTCCTGCTGTGCGGCAGCCGCCGGCGCTGCCTGGTGGCAGCTTAGGCAAGTGCCCTGGTCAAAAGCGGTATGGGTGGCCGGAACGGCCTGGGCCTGGCCAGCACCGTGGCAGAGAAGGCATTGCTCGTTGCCGGCCACAGGGTGGGGTATTTTGGCTGGGTCAACGGCTTCGGCAGGGGCAGAAGAATAGGCAATACTGACTACTATGCCCAGGACAACTGCAGCGCCCCATTGCCAAAGCCTTACCAAGGGTCACAACCTCCCTTGTCTAGGTCCCACATGCAATTTTACTGTAGCAGATTTATTGAGGCTTGTTAATTGTATCAGGATACTAGGTCAATAGCGGTTTTTATACTAGCACTAAGATAGGAAGGTGTCAAAGCGTGAGGAGTGGGAGAAGTTGGGAACGGTGCTTTACGGATGTCTTACTTTCGGGCTTCGGGGAAAAGGCCGTTGCGATTGCCTCATTATTATGATAGAATCTCGTCTATCTAAATTTGGAGGTGCGTAATGTCTGCTGAAGAGAACATAGCAATAATCAGGCGTATGGTTGATGCGGTGAACGCACGGGATTTTGTGGCGCTGCGGAGCGGGGCCCATCCCGAATTCAAGCGGCACGACCTGGCGGGAGCCTTGCCTGAAGTCTCGGGGGCGACAGGTGCGGCCGACCTGATACAACTCCTTCTCCGGGCCTTGCCCGACCTGCACATAGATATTAAACAGGTCTTTGCTACCGAAGACCGTATCGCGCTCCATCAGTTCTCAACAGGAACGCACCAGGGCGAGTTGTTTGGGATCCCTGGCACGGGCAAGCGTATTGAAATCAACGGCGTGAACCTCTACCGGATTAAAGATGGCAAGATAGCAGAGACATGGCAACTACTCGATGTCTGGGGCCTAATGCGTCAGCTAGGAAAGGTATAGCGCGGTGAAAATCGGGGTACGGCCATATTCGAATTTCTATAGCCTCTTTACCGGTATCAGGGATGAGATGCACCTCAACCACCTCTCGTAAGGGCACGTTGGGCACTACCATCTCATGGCTAAACAAAGATTATTTGCCGGTAGTTGTTGACCGTCCGTTTTTCTCGTAAGCAGAAGACGTCCTTAGTAGGTATACCGCCTGGATATGCCAAAGGCCTGAAGAGGCTCCTACTCTCTTTCTTAGCCTTACCAAAGCGAATGCTCGGCAACTTACCGGGAGCTGAGTGAGCTTGGCGGTTATTATAGCGGTCCACCTTTCAAAAATTAACATCTCACGTGCAGTCGTCATTAACACCCTGTTTCGGCATGCTTGACAATGTGGTGTGGCGGACATATATTGGTGTAAATCGAGTAAGAACTGGGG
>JACQTX010000099.1 GCA_016210585.1 Chloroflexota bacterium | reverse complement strand
TTTCGGATTTAGAATTTAGAGTTTCCGCTTTATGCGGGTTAGGATTTAGGATTTTCCACCTACCAGCTATGGCTGATAGCGGCCCGCTCACAGACAACCTGGCAGTTCTGCACCAGTTTGCTACGGCAGTGCTGGTAGCCTGGGCAGGCAAAGGCCAGCCGTTTCCTCAGCTCCTCTTTGACCATAGCTTTCGGCTGGGAGCCATTCTCGGAAGCCACCAGAAAGACGCCGGCTGGGCAGACCGGGACGCACTTGCCGCAGCCGTCACAGCGCCCGGTATCAATAGTGATGAAGTAGTCGCCGGTCCCGTCATTATAGCCGTAGTGGATTTTCAGATCTTCTTTCGCCGCCTTGCCGCTATAGCGTTCCCGTGCGAAGATGGCGGCACCGAGGGCGCCGCATAGCTGCGGGTCCGGACAGAGTAGCGGCTCCAGCCCCACCTTTTCTCTAATCTTGGCGACCATACCCTTGTTCTTGGCAATCCCGCCGGTAATGCTGAAGCCCTTTTCGATGGAGACACGCTTCAGGAGCTTCAGACAGCGGGTGGCAATGGCATCATTCAGCCCGGCGAGGATATCGCTCCTGGTCACCCCGCGCCGCAGGCAAGTGATAGCCTCCGACTTGGCAAATACGGCACAGATGGTGTTGAATGGAATGGCCGTCCTCGATTGCAGGGCCACTTCGCCAATCCCTTCCAGGGGCACGTTGAGCACCTCGGCAATCATCTCCAGGAAGCGGCCTGTGCCGCCGGCGCACTTGTCATTCATGATGAAGTTGGTCACCCGGCCATCGGCGCCACAGTTAATGGCCTTGCAGTCCTGTCCGCCCATGTCCAGGATGGTCCGCACCGAAGGGAAATACCAGTTGATACCGCGGGCGTGGCAGCTTATCTCCGAGACGTTTTCGCTGGCAAAGGGCACGAGCACCCGGCCGTAGCCGGTGGCCACGGTGTAGGTTACGTCCTGCAGGGATAGGCCAGTGCCCTCGAAGGCCTTGCCCATCGCTGCGTAGGCAGTCTTGACGCTCTCCGGGCCGGTATCGCAGATGGCTGAGGCGATTATGGTGTTATCCTGCAAGGCCACCACCTTAGCGGCGCGGGAACCGATGTCAATGCCGAGAAATATCATTTGCGCACCCCCGCGGTGATACCCTCTCTGGCAATAAGCGCTGCCCCCAGGGCGGCCACTACCTGCGGCTTCTCCGGCACCAGGACCGGGAAACCGATTGATTCCGATAGGATGCTCACCAGACCGCTATTCAGGGCCACGCCGCCCGTCACCGCCACATCACGTTCGATACCTATCCGCTTACACAGGGCCATAATTCGGCTGATGACCGAGGCGTAGATGCCTGCCACGATGTCAGGCATGGGCGTTGGCGGCTGGCGGTGCACATGGGAGATTACCTCTGACTCGGCGAAAACGGCACAGGTGCTGGAAATCTCCGGCCGGGATTTAGCCCGCAGGGAAAGCGTGGCCATTTCTGTCATGGGCATCTTCATCAGCTTGGCCATCTGCTGGAGAAAAAGGCCAGTGCCCGCGGCACACTTATCGTGGTTCGCCCAGTCGCTGAGGCGGCCCATCTTATTCAACTTGATGATGGTAGTGCTCTCGGCGCCCATGTCAATGACCATCCGCACCGAGGGCATCAGGAAGCTGACGCCGCGTGCCAGGCAGGTGGTCACCGCCTTCTGCTGGTGGCTGAAGGTGACAGATTTGCTGCCGATGCCGGTGGTGACGATATACTGGTCACCATCAGGCAAAGAGCCATCCAGGGCTGCTGCTATAGCGGCTCTGGCACTCTGCTCGGTGTCTTCACCGGAAGGAATAGTGCTGGACAGCAGAGTATTGTTATCACTCAGCACTACGGCCTTGGTCGTGAGGCTGCCCAAGTCCAAACCGATTGCTTTCATAGTCAAGATTACCGTTGCTCCAGAAGCTCGAAGAACTGCTGCAGCTTCTCCCTCATCTCATCTTCGGAGTTGAAGGTCGGGTCAACCACATCCATATCCACGGTTAGCATGGGCACGTCAATCTCGCTGAGGGCGTCACGGAAGACCTTCACGGTGGCACAGGTGTGCCGGCAGCCGTTGTTGGCGTAGTATATGGCGCCATGCACCTTGTAGTCCCGGGCACTGTCCGTTATCGTCTTGATGCTTTCCTCTGTCAGCGGGCCGTACATGCTGCACGCCTCAGGTATCATGTAGGAATGCCGGGCGATGCTCTCCAATGGCCGGTCCGGGTTGAGATGGCCATTGCCCCAGTGCATGAAGAAGGGCTCGGTGACGCTGACCGCCCCGAACTCCTGGGAGAGTTTCTCCAGGAAGCCCATGCGGTACATCGGTGGTATGAACAGGGTCATCAGGCGAAAGCGCTCATTGGGAACGGCGCCCTTACCAGCCTGGACTGCCTCGGCTAATTCCTGGCGCACTGCTTCCAGGTATTCGATAGCTTCCGGCTGGCCCGGAAAAAGGTAATAGGTGTTCAGCAGCTGGAAGAACCCCTGGATATGGTAGGGTGAGGGGGTGGCCTTGCGCAGCTCGCTGATATCCCGGTATATTTCCAGCTGCCGCTCCATGTTGGCGACGGTTGCGGACAGCTTGTCCCAGTCCATCTTGTGCCCGGACTTCTCTTCCAGAAAACCAATCATGTCCTTCAGCTCGGCGACCAGGTACTGAATTTCGCCGTCACTATTTCGGAAGGGGCGTTCGAGGAAGAAACCAGGGCAGTGGTTAATCTTCATGAGCAGTTCGCCACACTTGGCGGTATTATCACAGACCAGGTTAGACCACAAGATAGCGTCCGGGCGGGGCAGCACCCCCAGGGCATAGGCGCCGGTCAGGCCGCGGTGGGCGGAACATATTTCGGAGGCCAGGCCAAGCTCGGCACCGGCGGCCAGCATGTCGGCAGTCTCGCCCGTGAACAGGGCTGTCATCCAGGCGGTCATCTCGGTATGCATAGACGGGATGTCCATGGCGTATAGTATCTCGTTGGGGAAAAAGACGCTATGTGCGGCGAAGAACCGGCCTTCCTCTTTTGCCTTCAGGATACGCTCGCAGTAGTTTGCCAGCATCTGGTAATAGAGCGTATCGCTTTTGCGGCCATCCGCATGTGCCCGGTTCATGCGTACCAGTAACCGGGCTGACTTCATGACGGCGGCGAGCTTGTTCCCCTTTATCTCGTTCACAGTCATTTCCTCTTTGCCTCCAGCATCTCCAGGAAAGCCTGCACCCTGGTCTGGATTTGACCTGAGCCGGAAGTGCCATACTCGACGTCCAGTGCCAGTGTGGGTATTTCCTCCTCCTTCAGACGGCTGGTCAGCAGCGGCAGGTCGTGGGCGTAAGGCACGCAGTAGCGGATAATCTCGCTGATAACCCCCTCCACCCGGAAATCACGGGCCAGGGCGATGATGCGGTTAAACCGCTCGTCGGAAGGGTACATACGGGCACAGGGGAAGTTGTTTAGATAGCGGCGGGCGAGGGCCTTCACCGGGTCTTCGTCGTCACCGAGGACGACCGGGTCAGACCAGTAGCGAGTGCTGGTGCAAAGCTCATCGGCCACCACCAGACCACCCTGCTCCTCAATCGCCCGGATGAACTCATGGTTGTTCATAACACTGCCGACTATCATTAGCCTTGATCGACCGGTATGCCGCACATCTGCCGTTGACAATTCCTGCAGAAGGTTGCTCAGGCACTCGTTAAAACGCTCTTTTGGCATACGGAAGCTGGCGTTGAGCACTTCCAGCACCTCGGCACCGAAAATGGGTGGGTTGTCCAGCTTGCGCCACTCGTAGAGGCTTTTCAGCAGCTCACGGCTCCGGTTGACGACTTCGATAGAATGGCGTAGGGCCTCATCTTTTATCTGGAAACCGAGGAACTTCTCAAAACGCTCCTTGAACTCCTGTATCTGGTGATAGTATAGCTCGTGGGCCCGCTCCGTCATCTTGCGCGGCACCGTCAAAATATGGCTGAAGGGCACCTTGACATAGGTGCACCACAGGTCGAAGAGCCGGCGCGCCCCGTCACAGGTAGAGCCGGCGATGAAACCATCCAGATAGTCATAGCCCCCGCGCAGGCCCAGTTGCAGACAGCTGCGAGAGAAGGAGCAGTTGTCAATATAGAGGTAAGCATTGCCGTCCTCGAGTTCCATCTCCTGTGAGTAACCCGTGATACGCACCGGCAGCGCCCCGGCGGCGTGGATGATTTCCTCCGGGATGTAGGTGCAGAGCCAGCCAAAGACAGGCTTACCCTGCTGCTTCCAGGCGAGAATCTCCGCGGTCTTGGGAAAGGTATTATTGACTTCCCGAAAAGGCTCAAACGTCTGTAGCTTGCGGACGCCCCTCTGCAACAAGTCCGTCATCGCCCACCTCCTCAGCTTCAGTGTTGGTCACATTCATATCATGGTAAGAAGGTGACGCTGGCCCCACTACCTAGATACGCTAGGTATTATACCCTCCAGCCTGAACGATGTCAAATGATCGGGGCGGCGTATCTACAAGGTGATGTTCAGGCTACCAGGGTGCGGGGACTTCGTTTCATGCGATGGAGACGTCCGGCACGTCTTTGCCCAGCAGGCCGATGGCATCCGCGCGGCACTGCCGGCAGTGCCGCATCTGGGGGATGAAAGCGACACAGGCATCCTGTTTTTCTTTGCGCTCATCAGGGGTGGGGTATCTCAAATGGGCAAAGCCAGCCTGAGGAATCAGGGGCATGATGTTCTGCACGTACACGCCCAGCTCCGCGGCCTTCCTGGCCACTTCGACAAGGTGGTCATCATTGATAGTGGGGCACATCACCGAGTTCACCTTAACGACAATTCCCGCGGCCACGGCCATTTTTATCCCCAGCAGCTGCTGGGAGAGGAGCAGCTGGGCAGCTTCAAGACCATGATAGGACTGTCCAGCGTATCTGACATGGGCATAGATTTCCTTGCCTATATTCGGGTCAACGGCATTCAACGTCACCGTGATGGTAGCCACATCAAGCTCGGCCAGCAGCGGCAGTTTATCGGGGAGGAGCAGGCCGTTGGTGCTCATGCAGAGGCGGACATCGGGGAAGCTGTCTCTGACCAGCCGGAAGGTCTGGAAGGTCTCCGGATTGGTCAGAGGCTCGCCCGGCCCGGCAATGGCGACTGTCCTGATATTGGGGAAACGGGCCAGCACGTCTTTCGTCCTCGCAAGGGCTTCCCCCGGGGAAAGCACCCGGCTGGTTATGCCCGGTCTGCTCTCATTGACGCAATCGAAACGCCGCACACAGTAGTGGCACTTGATGTTGCACTCCGGTGCTACCGGCAGGTGCATCCGCCCGTAGCGGTGGCGCGCCTCAGCGCTATAGCAGGGGTGGTCCTTGATTTTCCGGTAATAGTCAACATCCGGGTAGCTTTCCCGCCCCTGCGCACATCCTGTCGAAAATAGCTCTTCTGTCATATGCCTCATTATAGTAGATGTCAGCTATCAGCTTTCAGCTTATAAGCCTGCAACTAAAACGAACGCCTTAACTAATGATTCATATTTTGTCATTGCGAGACCATCCGCCGTCCGAAAACTGTCATTCCGGACTTGATCCGGAATCCAGAGGGGCGGAAATGGCGGGGTTCCTACATCCGACCACCCCCTCACCACCACTGGATTAGCCTTCGCTGGAATGACAGAGATGTGGCAAATATCGTAGCAATGACAGCTATGCACTGAGCTCAATACGCTTGGCTCACTATTTCGTCTGCATCACAGCCGTATAGATATCGCTCACCAGCTGGAGGCAGCCTTTGTAGCCGGCATAGGTATTATTGGTGATGGCCCGCTCAGCGATGGGGAAGCCGATGCTCAGGTGGGCAGCACCGAGTGACTTGGCCAGGGGCGCATCAAGGGTGCTGCCCAGAATCAGGCTGGCTTCGCTCTCCTTCAATGCTTCCCATATTTTGCCAGAGTTGCTCTCAAAGATGACCTGTGGCTTCAGACCGTAGTCCAGGCGGGTAAGCTCCTCTGCAATACAGGCACGGTACTGGTCCGGCGGGTCATCCGTGATTACCGCAGTCAGGGGAATATTACCTACCTGGTTTGTCATGAACTTGGTGACCCCGATAACATAGTTGCTGTCCCCGATGACCACAAAGTCGAAGCGGAAGCCGAAATCTATGTAGCAGTCTGCCAGCTCCGTCAAATAGTAATAGACCTCTTTCTCTTCTTCAGCGATAACCCTGTTGACCACCTCGTCAGGGACACCCAATCTCTGGCCGACCTGCCGCAGGAAGCTGCTGGTCTCATCACACCCTATGGGAAGCTCCGGGAATACCATATAGGGCACGCCGAACTTCTCCATAATCTTCTTCGCCGGGGCGATACCGACCCAGGGAGAGAGGACGATGGTTAGCTCGGCCTGCGGCACCTTCTTCCAGGCGTCCACTCCGAACTCGTCATGGCCGAAGAGCATATTGGCCTTCAGCCCCAGTCTCTCCAGAATGCGCTGGATTTCCCGCAGATTGCCCCTCCAGAACACGTCCTGGTTGGGGATGATACCCAGGATATTGACCAGCCCCCTTTCCGTTCCGGCGGCCTTTGTCATGGCCTGGTCGGTCAAGGCTTCCAGCAGCAGCTCATAGCCCCGGTAGGTGTTGCCCTTGTAGCCTGGGGTCTCCACATAGAAAAGGGGCACCGGCCCGTCCTGGAACTCCTTGACGACACTGGGCACGTCATCACCCACCAGGCCGGCGGCGCAGCCGGTCAGCACGATAAAGCAGTCACCGTCCAGGATGTCCAGGCTGGAGTGGATGATTTCCCTGAGCTTTTCTTCGCCACCGAAGACCACCTCCTTCTGGCACATCCGGGAGCAGGGCATGGCCGAGCCGCCGACGTATGCCGTCCCGTGGACCCCGGCCAGTATCCGATAGCCGAGATATAAATTGTAGCCGCAACCGGGCGTGGAGTGGACAATAGGAATGGCACGGTGCATGCCCATGACGCTCTGTATGGCGCCGCCCAGGCTACAGGCATACCTGGGGGCTTCCAGTATTTTGGTCAGGACCGGGGCCTCTTTGTATTCCGACATCTTACCCCTCCACCTCCACGAATTTGGAGAAGGCATCGGCCTCATACCAGGACTGCTTATACGGCAGCCGGGTGTGCTGGGAGAGCTTCTTGCTGTAGGAAGGGTTCCGCAAGACCCGCGAGATATACTTCCCATAGGACACCACGCCGCGAAAGCCCATCTGCAAGCGCTCATCCTGATCTTTGCGCAGGCCGTGCCGCTCGATAAAGACATTGCCGATGACCGGCGTGCCCAGCTTGAACAGCACGATAAGTGGCCCGCGGTGGATGAGGCCCAGGTCAACATCCATTTTCCTGATATAGTTAGCCAGCTCATAGGCCTGGGCGTCACCCACGTGGATGAAAAAGTCCAGGTTGCCCGCGGCCTTGCCCAGCTCTTCCAGATGGACGATGGCTGTCTCATCCCAGTGGTAAGGGTTCAGTCCTACCAGCTTCATGCCGAAATCGCCCACCAGCATGTGGGGCATGAAGAACACCCTTGTCTGCCCGGCGCTGACGAAGACCTTGATGCCCTGGAACTCTTTACGCAGGGCTTCTACTTGAGGCATGACCAGGGCTTTCTCCTCGGCGATTATCTGCTCTACCTCTTTTTCCTTGTGGAGGTGACGGGCAATCAGCCGCAGCCACTCTTCCGTTTTGGCGATACCCCACGGCGAGACGTCCCTGATATAGGGAATGCCATACCTCTGCTCCAGTCCCTTGGCGAGATACTCACCATAGGTGGGGCAGAGGCAGACTGTCAAAACCGCCTCGGACATGACGCGGAACTGCTCCGTAGTGGTGTAGTCCGGCACAACATTTGTCCGGATACCCGCCTTGGCCAGCATTCCCATGAGATAGACCCGGTCAAGCCATTGGATACCCGCACCGGCGGCAGTGATGACGTTAATGAGGTCTGGCTGCTTTTGTTTCGGTTCCCGGACGAGGTATTTGAGTATGGCATGGTTCAGGGCGTCATGCCCCTGCTGGGATACTTTCGACTTAAGTGGCTCACACCGGATGGGGACCAATGTGGCGTGGACCTCGGGCTGGACTGCCTTGACCACGCCCTCCAGGTCATCCCCGATGATTCCGGCAGCGCAGGAGGTGGTGATGAAGATGGCCTCCGGGTGGTGCTTCCGATCGGCCATCTTGATTGTTTCGGCCAGTTTCTCCTCGGCACCGAAGATGACATCCTCCTCAGAGAGGTTGCTGCCATACCAGTTAGCTGGCTCGCCTGGGGTGTACTGCATCTCCCCGATGCCCCGCTTCTCCTTGGGGTTGTAGAAGGGAAAGACCCGCCACTGCAGAAGGTGGACTGTGCAACCTGCCGCCGCATGGACGATGAGCACGGCATCGCTGACAAGGCCGATGCGGGCCGGGCCACCCTGGAGATGAGAGCAGGCCCACCCTGTGTTGAATGACCGGTCAAGGGCCTTGAGCTGTTCGTTCTTAGTGTCTTCAATAAGCTGGCGGGCCGTGCCGACATAGGCAAGGACGGCCCCCACTCGAGACTCCTTGGTTGGGACGGTATTCTGGTCAAGCGGTAACATCCTGGTTGCTCCTCCCCTTGGTTAATAGGCCAAGTTCTAAATCCTGAGCTCGAAATCCCTTCGACATCCGCCTCAGGCGGACAGGACAGGCCTAAATAATTTCCCATGGCGCGTTACGCGACCGGCGAGCAATGACAATAGCCTTCCTCGTCATTCTGGCGAAGCCTGTCCTGGCGACAGGCCAGGGGCCAGAATCCAGACCTCACCTTGTCCCCGCCTCTGGATTCCAGCTTTCGCTGGAATGACAGGGGGAGCAGCAATTTCCCACGTAAATCCAAGTTGTCTATACAAGAAAGTGAGCGTGAATTCTGGCCTTACAGATTTGCCACTGTTTGGAATTTGTTCTTAGCCTCTTCTCGGTGCTGCCCTGGGTATTTTGGCTAGCTCCTGGGCCCACTGGCGCAGGACGCTGGCTTCAATAGGCTGGGGCACTATCCGCTCCTCATCCTCGGCAATCCTTGAGGTTAGACTGCGGAAGATTCCGGCAAGCTCTGATTCCGGGAACATCTCAATCACCGTTTTGCCCTGTATGTCACTCTCAATCATCATCTCGGAAAAGGGAATATACCCCACTATCCTGGTCTTGGTCAGGCTCGCAAAATGGTCCACGATGTCCTTCTCCGCCGGGGTCTCGACGTAGTTGGCAATCAGCCCGCCCAGGGAAGCCCCGCCTCTTTCCGCAAACCGCAGGATGGCCTTGAAAATATTGTTGGCGGCATAGATGGCGGCGTAGTTCGGCGAGATGACGACGTATACTGTTTTGGCCACGCCTTCACGGATGGGCATGGCGAAGCCGCCGCAGACCACGTCTCCCAGCACGTCATAGATGATAAAGTCCGGCTGCAAGGTATCAATGACGCCCTGCTGCTTGATTAGCTCGATGGCGGTCAGGACACCCCGGCCGGCACAACCCCGCCCCGGTTCAGGTCCGCCACACTCCAGACAATAGACCCCCTGGTAGCCCTGGAACATCACCTTGGAGACGTCGATATCCTTATATTCCCGCACTGTCTTGGCTTCCACCGCCGTGTCCAGTATCGTCGGGATATACCTGCCGTCAAGCAGGGCACAGGTGGAATCTGACTTGGGGTCACAGCCGAACTGCATCACCTTAAAACCCTGCTTGGCTAAATCGGCACTGATGTTTGACGCCGTTGTTGACTTGCCGATGCCACCCTTGCCATAAATGGCTATCGTTTTTCTGGTCACCATGCCTCCTTGGAGTTGAAATTGGCTGCCAACATATATATGGTCAAGCCCTCTACAGATGAGTCAAGTAACAGCATAGTATCACTAACGCAGGCTCTTAAGCAAATCAACGTTAGTCAACACGTTTGTGTTAGTCATGCGAAAGCTGTGTCTATTTCGCCAGCCTGCTGCGCAGCACCTTAAGGAGCTCATGCTCACTGCGGGCATGCTTCTCAATTAGCTGGCAAGCATAGCTTAGCTGTTCCGCGGCACTCTTTACCTTTGCCGCACATGCTTCGGCCGGCAAATCGCTCGCCAGCAGCTCACTAACCTCGCTCTTAGCCCGGGTAAAGCGGTTCCGCAAACTCTCATGCTCCACAAAAAGCTCACCGAAGGCAGCATTGAGTTTTCTGTCGCCATACTGCCGTATGGCATAGAGCAGCCCGGTTTCCTCAAATTTAAAGTGCTGATGCAACTCTCGTGCCAGGGCTTCCAGCGATCCAGACAGCCTCGCCAAGCCTGGCTTATCGTCCAATAGTGCAGGGGTGAGCACGGCACCTGCCTCGTTCATATTCTTTACTATGTGGTCGTCATCCGCCCGCCGGGCCAATTGCTGCATATCTTGCATGATGAGCTGGTGCTCCTTGATGATCCGGTCAACTACTGACAGAGCTGCTAGCATACCTGCGCCTCCTTTCTTTTTCTGTATTCCTGGTTACTCACAGTCATCCTCTACATTGCAAATCAGGGGACCAATCCATCTTGAGACCGCTGCTGCCTCGTTTTCAGCCGCGGTGCCGCGCTGGCGCGTGAGTAGAAGATTGGCACGAGCAGCAGGGCGGCCGTTGATGATACCAGCATGGCTACCCACATAACGGCGGCGACGTGTGTATGTATCCTCAGTGGTGAGAAGAAAAGGGCCGAGTAGCCGGCAACAAGACCCAGGGCATTGGCCATAATAGGACGCGAGACTGTAGATAGGGCCTGGACTACCGATTCATTGCGTCCGGCGCCCCTGCCGCGATAGTAGTTGATTGAGGCGAGAAGATGGATGGAATAGTCTATGCCAATACCCACGGCAATGGCGGAGAGGGTGGCCGTCATAATGCTCAGGTTGAACCTGGTTAATGCAAGCATACCCAGTATGGCGGCGATGGTGATGGCGATGGGCACCAGACCGACAAGGGCGGCCATAAGCCGGCGCAGGGTAATCCAGAGCATAAAGAAGATAACCACAAGCGCCAGGCCCAGACTCTGGACCTGGCTCCTGACAATAAGATCATTCATCTCACTGAACAGCACTGGCAGGCCGGTAATGATGGTGATGCTCCCGTGGCTTTGGACGAAGCTCTCAAGGCCAGCTATGTCTTCACTGGTGAAATCCTTTGTCTTCACCAGCAACCTGAAGCCGTCGTCAGCAATCCAGCTTGTCTTGCTCTCCCCCATCTGTGCTATAAGACCTTGGACTAAAACCGGGTTCTGCGGATAGGCATCCTGGCCGGTAGTCATCTTGTTGACGCCCTTGATAAGGTCAAAAACGGAGAAGGCGCTGGCAATGCCGGGGACATTCTCAAGCTCTCGCTCCAGGCGCAGGACTTCTCCGGCATATTGAGAGTCTAGCAGGGCGGCTTGTATGTCAGCCGCGGCTATCTCACCGGTGAGCGGCATGGCACCGCCGAAGTGCTCTTCCACTTTGGCAAAAGTCTGCCGTATTTCAGAACCCTCTTTGAAAAACATCAACTGGTTGGAAAGGACTTCTATCCTGGGAACATAGACGATGGCCGTGACCGTGATAGCCGCAAAAATGCCGATGATGAGTGCTCGTTTCTTCGTTGCGGCCAGGACGAAGCGGGTCAGGCGGTTTTCGCTTGAGACGCTCGGCTTCTGGGGGAGTTTGATGCGGCTCAGGACAGCCGGCAGGAAGAAGATAGCGAGCAGCCCCGCATAGCCGATGCCCAGTGTGACATAGATGCCCATCTGGCGCATGGGCATGACGTTAGTCCAGATGAGCGAGGCAAATCCGGCCATTGTCGTTATGGCGGCCAGGAAGATAGGTATGCCTACTCGCTGCAGGGTCTCAATCGTCAGCTTGCGTCTGTCGCCCGCATACTGGCCAAGGTTGTCCAGCAGATGGCTCGTATAGTGCAGGCCGTAGGCCGAGCCTACGATGATAATGAAGAGCGGGGTCAAGATAGTCACCACGCTCAGACCCCCACCGCTCCAGAAGACAGTGCCGAAGGTCCATAAGGCTCCCAAGGCAGCCGGTACTAATGACAGAGCTGCCATACGCCGGTTTCTGAGCATGAGAGCGAAGACCGTCAGCACCAGGATGATAACCACCGGCGGCAGGATAAAAATGATGCGCAGCAGGTAATCCCAGAGGGTATCTTTGACAACCTCGTCACCGGCCAGAGAGATTTCAAACTGGCCGTAACGTCCGGTCACTGCTTCCAGAGCGGTAACCACTTCTCTACCTGCGGCCTTCGGGACAAGAGTGACCATTAATATGCCGCTCTTGCGGTCACCGGCAAGGAACTGGTCAGTCAAAAAGTACCTGTTTTCAATAAAATCCCGAAGTTGAGGATGGTTCGCTTCTATAAAAGCGGCATTGATGGCTATGACCTGGCCGGGGAGAGAGATACCAGGGGGAAGAGGCCCCTGGACCTGTGCGATTCCAGCGATTTCAGCAATATCTTGCTGCAGGTGGAAGATGGCCAGCATATTCTCTTTGGAAAGTAGCGAGGTATCGCTTTCCAGCAAGACCTGGACTGGCTCACCGGTCTGGTATTTGGCGATAAGCCGGTTGTATTCCTCGGCCTTCGGGTTGCCCCCTGTGAAGGCGCTCATGAAGTCGGTATCGAAGCTGAAGCGAAAGAAGGAAACGAGTGATGCTATGGTAATGATAGCCGTCAGAATGATAATCAGTCTTGAGCGCCTGTAGATGAAATCGCCAATTTTTTGCAAGGTGGCACCTCCTATCTCAGGCTGTCAGATACCGGAAAAGTGTGGCTTTTTCTCCCATTTCAGACTGTGAAGAAGCCCACGAGCATTCCAGACATGCACAGGATCCGGATTTCACATTCAAGTATCGAGAATATTGTCAGGTGCTGCCTCCGTTTTGTCAAGACGGCCAATCCCTCCCCGAAATCAGCGATTCATTCTGTAGGTCGGGTTTC
>JACQTX010000107.1 GCA_016210585.1 Chloroflexota bacterium | reverse complement strand
TTGAGAAGAAGGGGTTGATTGCGGCGGCGCAGCAACTGCTGACTCTTACCCAAACAGGTTGACTTCTCCGCCATGACTTGACATTTTACTTTTATATCTCATATAATACAAAAATTGTATTGTCCAGTAATTGAAAAATGTTAGCTGAAAACATCCCAACCCTTTTCATGGAAATGTTAAGCCTCATATACGAGCATGAGTTGCGACTCATGAGGGAGGCTGGCCTGAGCCTTTTGGAGTACTATGCTCTTCAGGTTCTTAACTTCTCACAGGAGACATCTTTCAAGGAGATTAGTCAGCGATTATCGCTACCCAAGAGCACGGTTACCTTTGTGGCTGATTCGTTAGAGCGCAAGGGACTGGCAGACAGGCAGAGACATAAAGATGACCGTAGGGTGTGGCTTCTGCGGCTTACTGAAGCCGGACGGGGCAAGATGGCTGAGGTTTTAGAAAAAAAGGCGTCTTACACGCTTCCCGTTCTAAATGTTCTTTCAACCGGTGAAGTCCAAATTCTCGCCAAAGTGATGCAGGGCGTAGCTAGTCAACTGAAAGCCAGCCAAAAAACTGTGAAAGGAGGGAAAATATGACAAGCGAAAACTCAGTACAAAGTAGCGAATGGATAGGCCTGCGGGGCCAAATTATGGCAAGGTATCTTAACAGCCCCTTGAGACGCCTCTCTGAGATTCTTTTTCTGGGAAACATCCACGCTAGGGTTCTCTATGAAACAGTATCTTCATTGAAGGCAGAAGGGATTGTCTTGGATGTTGGAGCTGGTTCTGGATATTTCAGCTTAGCCATTGCCCGTAAGCTGGAACGAGGGAAGGTGATATGTATGGACCTGTCCCGGGAGATGTTGCAGAGCCTGTGGCGGGTGGCGAAGAAGAAGGGCCTTACTGAGAAGGTTGAGCTAATGGAGAGCAGCGCTTATGAAATCAAATTAGCGAATAATTCAGTAGACCTTGCTATTGCCAATGGAGTGTTTCATGAGCTGGCAAACCCGCCGTTGGCCCTCCAGGAAATGGTCAGAGTTGTGCGGCCGACGGGACGGGTTATCATCACTGATTTTCGGTCAGGCACATGGGTTGGGAATCGCATCGGCCGTGCCCATCGCACTGAAGACCATGGACCCTTTAGCCAACAGGAAACGATGGCATTGTTCCTTGGCGCTGGCCTTCAGAACATAAAAGTCTCAGTGGTGAGGAATTTCATAATAGGTGTCGGGACAAAACGGACGGGAAATGATTTGCAAAACTGGGCCAAGCCCGACTCGAACGGCTAATCACTCTCCCCTCCCCATTTGACAGCCCCTCCTGAATATGTTACTTTAAGCGTAGAAAACGTCCGGATAGGCATTTCATTCCACGATAATCGGTTGTGGTGGGGTATATTTGTGGTTTCGGGGGCAGGTCATAGGTCCAGAGAGGTGAGATTATGACGTTCGGCTGCGTCGGTGCCACAATCGAGGTTGATTTATCCCGCGGCACTATCGAAAAGCGCCAGGCGGAACCTGATCTGGTGGACAGCTACGTGGCAGGCAAGGGCACCGCTGCCCGGCTGCTCTGGGATCGGGTTACCCCGGAGGTGGACGCCTTTGCCCCGGAGAGCCTGCTGGCCATCGGTGCCGGCGTGCTCACCGGCACGGTCATCCCCGGTGCCGGCCACACCTGTATCTCCTACAAGTCGCCGGTGACCAATATCCACTGCTATAGCAGCGTCGGCGGGTTCTTCGGCGCGGAGCTAAAGCACGCCGGCTATGATACCATCCTTTTCTCCGGCAAGTCGCCCACGCCGGTCTATCTCTACATCAACAATGACCACGTAGAGCTGCGTGATGCCAGCCACCTCTGGGGCAAAAGCCCTGCGGAGACCCGGCAGCTCATCCGGGAAGAGCTGGAGAATGAGGATGTCCAGTTTCTCAGCATCGGCCCGGCTGGTGAGAACAGGGTCTATTTTGCCAGCGTGGAGCATGGCACCGGGGCCAGTGCCAGCCGCGGCGGCGCTGGCGCTGTCATGGGTGACAAGAAGCTCAAGGCCATTGCTGTCACCGGCAACAAGGATATTCCCCTGGCCAACGCCTCTCGCCTCTTCGAGATAGGCAACTATCTCCTCGACCGTATGAACGCCGACCGGACCAAGGTGGTCGAGCTCAGCGGGTATAGCTACGTCCGTTTCCTGGTCAATATCGGCGATTTCGGCAACTTCAGCGGCGTGCGCAGCCCGGAGCTTGAGGCGGAAATCAAGGCCCTGGGGCGGAAAGCCCAGGAGCACATCACCAGGACCAGGACTCGTGAGGTGGCCTGCAACAACTGTGCCATGCGGTGCAAGCACGCCTATCTCAATCCGCAGGGCGGCTACACCTTCATGAAGTGCCAGGACTGGTTCGCCCCCATGACGGCGACCTACCTGCTGGACTGTGACTTCGCCGTCCAATGGATGGCACTGTGCGAGAAATACGGGCTGGACACCTCGACCACGGCCAACTGTGTCGCCTTCGCCATTGATATGTTCAAGAAGGGCCTCTTAACGAAGGAAGATACTGGCGGCCTGGAGCTTGAGTGGAAGAAGCCGGAGGTCGCCTTTGCCTTGATTGAGAAGATTGCCAAGAGGCAGGACATCGGGGATGTCCTGGCTAATGGCACCTACCGGGCCGCCCGCCAGATTGGCAAGGGCGCCGAGAGCTTTGCCCATGACACCCGCAAGCTGGACCTGCCCATGTACCGTAACTTCCACGAGCACCACTTCGCCCTGATGACGGCCCTGAATGAAAAAGGCGACCCGACGATGCTGGATAGCAGCATCGCCCTGGTGATGCTGCGGCCCAAAGAGGAGAGGGAGAGGTATATACAGGACGGTTGGTTCCCCTATCCCAGGGAGCTGGAGAAGTATCTAATGGCCGGCGCCGACGCCGCTCGCAATCCCGACATGGAGGGCAACTGCCGCTTTTCCATCTATGATATGGAGCAATACACGCTGGCTGATATTGCTGGCGTCTGCCGCTACTGGATGCAGTACTGGCTCTATCCGGCCATCGCCAGCCGGTCGCTCGTGGCGGAGCTGATGTCCGCCGTCAGCGGGCTGGAGATTGATGAAGAGCGGGCCACCAGACTGGCACACAGGGTCATCAACCTCATCCGCGGCTACAATGTCAGAGAAGGCATCGGTCGGAAGGATGATTTCCATAGCATTCCGCAGCACACCTTCGAGAGAGTGCCGCCGCCGCCCGAAAAGCGGCTGGAGCCAGCGGAGTGGAACAAAATGCTCGATTTGGTGTATAACATAAGAGGGTGGAGCAAAGAGGGCATCCCGATGCGGAGCACCCTGGCCGAGTCCGGCTTGGACTTTGTCCGTGAAGACCTGGCAAAGAGAGGCATCCCGGTGGCATAGACCGGGGCAAAATTAACAAAACGAGGGGGAGTAGAGATGGCGACAAGAAAAATAAAATACATCAATATTGATGCCGACAAGTGCAGTGGCTGCCGGCTGTGCGAGTCAATCTGCTCGGCTTCGCACGCCGATCCGCCCTACAGCCTGGTCAACCCGGGGCGCTCGCGCATCAGGGTCTTCCGGGATGAGGACAATGATGTCTATATCCCCGTGCTGGCCGGTCCCTATACTGACGTGGAGTGCCTGGGCCGCAACACCGTGATGGTGAAGGGCAAGGAGTATGGGGAGTGCTCCTTCTGCCGGGCCTCCTGTCCGTCACGCGACCTCTTCCGGGAGCCGGAGACGGACATACCGCTGAAGTGCGATACCTGCGAGTCCATCAATAGTGAGCCGCTCTGCGTTAAGTGGTGTCTGAGCAAGTGCCTCACCTTCGAAGAGGTGGAAGAGGAAGTAGAAGAGGAAACCCCGGCCGCCGCGTAGGCGTTCGCCATTACTCTTGCTAGCTAGCTTTTTATTCCCCCTCTCTGCACAAGGGAGGGGGTAGCTTTTTCGGGGCGGCAAACCACAAACACTAAGCTCTAGCTAAATTCAAAAGCGTCCGTCAATAACAGCGTCAACCTGGCAGAGGCCAGAATCCAGACCTCCCCTCCCCTCTGGATTCTGGCTGGAGTTTACTCCGTGCTCCGACACGGGGCTGGAGTGACGTTTGGCCGACCGGATATTTTCATGTAAGGGCACATGCAGTTGTTCCACTGTCACAAAAGGGGTCTGTAGATGCCAATTGGCGATACTATAGAGATTGACCTTTCCCGCGGCATCATCGAGAAACGCGAGGGCGACCTGGCACTGGTCAGGGACTACGTGGCCAGCAAGGGGACGGGCACCCGCATCCTGTGGGACAGGGTGCCGCCCGAGGTTGATGCCTTCGCCCCGGAGAGCACCTTCATCATGAGCGCCGGCGTGCTCACCGGCACGCTGGTGCCTGGTGCCAACCGCCTGTGCATTGTCTATAAGTCGCCGGCGACCAATATCCATTGCTACTCCAGCGTAGGCGGCTTCCTGGGGACAGCCCTCAAGCGGACGGGCTATGACACCGTTATCGTCTCCGGCAAATCGGACACCCCGGTCTATCTCTACATCAATGATGACCGGGTGGAGCTGCGCGATGCCCGCCACCTGTGGGGACATGACACCCGCCAGACAGAGAGCCTGATTCGCAAGGAGCTTGGCGACCAGGCGGAGGTGCTGAGCATCGGGCTGGCAGGGGAGAACAAGGTACTATTCGCCACGGCCGAGCACGGCGCCGGCGATTGCGCCGGGCGCGGTGGCTTTGGGGCACTCATGGGTGATAAGAACCTCAAGGCCATCGCTATCCATGGGACAAAGGACATTCCTGTCGCCGATACCGAGCGGCTCTTTGATATCTGCAACTACATTCTGAGTCGCACCCATGGCGCCCGCAAGGGGATTCTCGACCCGGCAGGCTATACCTTCGTGCGCACCTTTCTGCGCTGGGCGGACTTCCGCAACTTCGGCGGCATAGTGCAATCGCCGGAGTTCCAGGAGGAAATCAAGAACTCCGGGCCCCTGACCCAGGCCTTTATCGAGAGGACACGGGAGCGTGAGGTCGCCTGCGCCAACTGTAGCCTGCGCTGCAAACACGCCTACCGTAATACTGATGGCACCTATGTCTATCACAAGTGCGCCGGCTTCTACTACGCCATGTTCACCTCGCAAATCCTGAAGCCGGAGTTTTCCCTGGCCTGCAAGACGCTCTTCGAGAGGTACGGGCTGGACATCTACTCCACAGGGGACTCTGTGGCCTTCGCCATTGACCTCTACGAGAAGGGCATTCTGACCAGAGAGGATACGGACGGTCTTCATCTGGAATGGCAAAACCCGGATGTGTACCTTGCTCTAGTCCACAAGATCGCCCGGCGGGAGGGCATTGGCGATGTCCTGGCCAATGGCACCTACCGCGCTGCCCGCCAGATTGGCAAAGGTGCCGAGAGGTATGCCTTCACCGCCAAAAAGCTTGAGCTTCACATGAACAAGATTTACCATCGCTATCACATGGCCCTGTCCTCAGCCGTCTGCGACCGGGGGGATATGACCAAGCTGGATAGCGGCACCGCCGGGCAGATGCCCCGCCGTCCCCTCTCCGAAAGAGAGGCCTATATCAAAGACGGCTGGTTCCACTACCCTGACTCATACAAGAAGTATTTCCTGGAGGAGGGGGCCGATGCCTATGGAAACTCCTCCATCGAGGCCCAGGCCAGCTACAACAGCTATGATATGGAGCAGTATACGCTGGCCGACCTTTCCGGCATTTGCATGTTCTGGCTGGAGTTCTGGATGTGGCCCACCATTAACAGCCGGGCCATGATGGCCGACTTAATGACCGCGGTGACCGGCCTGGAGATTGACGAAGCCGAGGCTACGCGCATCGCCAGCCGCGTCATCAGCCTGGTCAGGGCCTACAGTGTCCGTGAAGGTCTCCGCCGCCAGGACGACTTCGATAGTGTGCCCAAGCACACTTTTGAGCGAGAGCCGCGCCCGCCGGAGCGCAAGCTTGAGCCGGACACCCTTGACCAGCTACTTGATAAGTTCTACGAGATTCGCGGCTGGGACCGGCAGGGTATTCCCACCGCGGCGAACCTCGAAGAGTTAGACTTGGGCTTTGTGCGAGAGGACATGGAGCGGCGGGGAATACTGGAAGGAAAATCCTAAATCCTAAACTCTAAGCACTAAACAAATTCAAATCACCAAATCATAAATGTCCAAAATGTTTGGCGTATTAGAACATTTGGATTTTGGGATTATTTAGAATTTAGGATTTAGTTCTTAGTATTTGTCCGACTCTAAGAGGGGTGACATAATGCCATACTGCTGGATGGGAACTGACCTGGAAGTGGACCTGTCGTGCGGCACCATTGAAAAGAGGGCGGGTGACGCCGGGCTGGTCCGGGACTATCTTACCGGCAAAGGTGCCGGGGCCAAAATCCTGTGGGATAGGGTAACCCCGGAGGTGGATGCCCTCTCCCCGGACAATCTCTTCATCATTAGCTCCGGCATTCTGACAGGCACCGTCATCCCCGGCGCCGGCCACTCCACCGTCACCTATAAGTCGCCCATCACCGGCATCTACTGCATCTCCAATCTTGGTGGCTTTTTCGGGCCGGAGCTCAAGCGGGCCGGCTACGATACGCTGGTCGTCTCCGGCAAGTCGCCTACGCCGGTCTATCTCTGGATAAATGGCGACCACGTCGAAATCCGTGACGCCAGCCATCTCTGGGGCAAGGACCCGGAGGAGACCCGGCAACTCGTCCGCCAAGAGGTCAAGAATAGCCGGGCGCAGGTTATCTGCATCGGGCTGGCCGGTGAGAACCGCGTTTACAATGCTACCGTTGAGCACGGCACCGGCGACTGTGCCGGGCGGGGCGGCACCGGCATGGTGATGGGGGACAAGAACCTCAAGGCCATCGCCGTCTATGGGACAAAGGACATCCAGATGGCGGACCGCGGCCGCCTTTTTGACTTGAGCGAGATTATCCTGAAGAAGCTAAGCGGCAACCGCAGCGTCATCGTGGAGAACAGCGCGGCGACCTACTACCGCACCGGCATACGCTGGGGCGATTTCTGCAACTTCAGCGGCGAGCGTGGCCCTGAGCTTGAGGCACAAATCAGGGACATGAAGCGCAAGGCCTCCGACTACATGCAGCAGCACCGCAGCCGGGAGATCGGCTGCTTCAACTGCGCCCTGCGCTGCAAGCACGAGTACCGCAATCCCGATAGCGGCTATACCTTTCTGAAGTGTGCTCCTTACTACCCGGCAATCTGCACCCAGGTCTTCGACCCCGCCTTCTCGGTGCAGTTCTACCAGATATGCAACAAATACGGCCTGGACATCTACGCCGCGGGGAACATGGTCGCCTTTGCCATTGACCTTTACCAGCGGGGCATCCTGACCAAAGAGGACACCGACGGCATGCACCTGGAGTGGCGCAACCCGGAGGTGGCTCTGGCCCTGATTGAGAAGATTGCCAAGCGGGAAGGCATCGGGGATGTGCTGGCCGATGGCACCTACCGCGCCGCCCGCCGGATAGGCAAGGGCGCCGAAGAGCGGGCAATCACCGTCAAGAAGATGGACGTCTATATGAGCGGGCTGATGCACCGCCACCACATTGCCTTCATGGTTGCCCATAATGACAAGGCCGACCTGATGAAGCTGGAGGGCAGCACCTTCAGCGTCATCATGCACCTGCCGCAGGAGGCGAGAGAGGCTTACGTGCGCGAGGGCTGGTTCGCCTACCCGAAGGAGCTTGAAAAATACCTCATCGAGGGGACGGATGAGACGCACACGCCGCCGGCGGAGGCCGTCTGCCAGTTCAAGGCCCATGACCTGGAGCAGTTTGCCCTGGCGGATGCCACCGGCATCTGCGTCTATTACATGCACTTCTGGATGTACCCGGCCATCAGCCGGGCGCTGCTGGCGGAGCTACTCACCGCCGCCACCGGCATGGACATTGACGAGGCGGAGGCCACCCGCATTGCCCGGCGCATCGTCAACCTGGTACGGGCCTATAATGTGCGGGAAGGCTTACGGCGCAAGGATGACATAGACTCCATTCCCAAACACGTCTTCGAGAGAAACCCGCCTGCCCCCGAGGTCAAGCTTGACCGCGATGTCTGGAACAAGCTCACCGACCGCTTCTACGAAATCCGCGGCTGGGACAAAGAGGGCATCCCCACCCGCCAGACTCTCACCGAATCCGGCCTGGACTACGTCATAGAGGATTTGGAGAGGCGGGGGATTAGGGCAAGTTAGCCGCCGCACCTCGAGGCTTGGAGGTTCGGGTTCCCAATAGCCCAAGTTGACCGCAATTCTCCTCACCAGGCACAAACGGCCTTGACTGTGGATTGTCTGAGAGTATAATTATCGCGTATAGACGTTTGACAGGCCGGCTTCAATAGCAGTGAGTAGATTTGCGTGGACGAGAATCACGAGCGTTGCGAGGTCATTCCTTTCTCTAAAGAGCGCCAGTTGGCGGCTGACATTGGACGCATGGCGCGCAATAGATTTACTATTCGCGGTTTAGTAGAAGTGGATGTTACTAAGACTCGCCAGCTCATCCAACAATACAGAAAAAGGACTGGCGAGACCTTGTCTTTAACGGCATTTCTGCTTGCCTGCGTGGGGCGTGCAGTAGACGCCGACAAGAATGTCCACGCGTATCGGAGCTGGCGGGGGCAGCTTGTGCTTTTTGATGAGGTGGATATCGTTATACCCATTGAAATCAACAAGAACAATCAAAAAACGCTAACTGGCCATATTGTTCGCGCAGCCAACAAAAAGACCCTTCGAGATATTCAACGGGAGATTAGGACCGTCCAGTCCGAAGGGGTACCAATGGACCCACGGGTGCAGAAGATTCTGCGGCTATACATGGCGTTGCCCGCATTTGTGACACGGTTCTGGTGGTGGGCTGTTAGCCATAACCCCCATATGATTAAGCGGTACATGGGGACGGTAGGATTCACCTCTGTCGGAATGTTCTCTAGAGGGAGAGGGGGCTGGGCGATTGGTGCACCCAGCCACACACTGGGCATTACGGTGGGCGGCATTGCAAAAAGACCAGGCGTCGTGGACGGCCAGGTAGAAATCCGTGAGTTCCTGAGCATTACAATGGATTTCAATCATGAAATCATTGACGGAGCTCCAGCAACCCGCTTTGCGGAACGGCTAAGCGAACTGATAGAATCCGGCTTCGGTCTCACAGTTTAGAGTGTCGTTTTCGGTAGCCAGCAGTGTTGTCCTGCATGTTGAGACTAATTACGAGCTCAAGAATTCTACCTATTGCTACCCCGGCCCAACTTTCCCAAGAACATCTCGTTAACGCTACCCTTAGCGAGTGTCCCGCTTTGGCCTAGTGGGTTTCTCTTCTTCCCCACCTATTGGCAGGGAACGGACACGAATCCGCGTGTCCTCAAGAATGATAATGCTGCCTTCCCTCAGGGCTTCCTCCATTGTTGGCAGATTGGCTAACAGGAACTTTACCTGTGCTTCTGGGCGCCGTAATGACCGGCGAAACAGAACTACAGAGGGCTTTTTCTCTTGTCTCAAGGCGAGCAGTGTGCCGAAGTCGGTGTCTGCGAAGATTAGAGTAGCATCTTCGTTAGCAGCGCGTTTGAATATTTCCTCATCGGAGGCGGACTGCATTCCCAACTCTCGTATATGAATAGCCTCGTGCCCTGCCTGACATAATCCGGCAGCACGCAACGGGGACAGGGCATTAGCTACCAAGAACTTCACGGCGCGGCTACCAGCGGCAGTTCTCGTTCTCGCACAGCCTCGGCAGCATAGAGCAAGGCTTCACGGATATCTTCTGCCTGCAGGTCAGGGTAAGCCTCCAGTATCTCAATATCTCTCATCCCTTCCGCCACCATTCCCACTACGGTAGCCACGGGGATGCGTAGACCCCGTATGCAGGGCACTCCACCCATTCGGGCCGAGTCAACCGTAATCCGGCTAAACCTCATCTTTGCTAACCTCCTCGCATGGCTCGAGCTTGTAGTGATTACCACGATACCATATCTGTCTCTGGATGTTTGCAAGCTTATGTGCCTTATTGAATTCTATCACGACAAGCCGTATTCAGGCGAATTATTTTCCGTCAGTTGTAGGGTGAAGCGAAGCGAAACCCACCGCTCTGGAAAAGGTGGTGCGATGGGTGTAGTCACGATAAAATCGTGACTACACCCACCCTACAATACCATTTGAGGTGGGAACATGTTAGTAGAAGTAAAACCCATAAAATCAGAGGCGGACTACGAGGATGCCCTGGTGGAAATTGAAAAATTATTTGAAGCAAAGCCGGGGACACCAGAAGCGGACCGTCTGGAAATCTTCACCGCTCTGGTCGAAGCTTTTGAGAACCAACATTATGCTATTCCTTTGGCAGACCCGGTTGAGGCCATCCTTTACTATCTTGAAAGCCGAGGCTTAACCCGGCGCGAATTGGAGTTGTACCTCGGTAGCCGGGCGCGGGTCTCTGAAATACTGAACCATAAGCGTCCTCTATCTTTGGGATGATCCGGCGATTACATAAAGGTTTAGGTATACCGGCAGAGGTCCTGATTAGTCCATATGAAACACTTCCGCACGCCTCTTAGTGGTGGTTAGAAGGTAGGCTGGTTAGCTGAGAAAATCTAGAGGAACTCCATATGTTTGAGTATGTCATGTCCAGCTTTTGAATGCAGCTTAATCATGCCGAACTCAGCCTCGTTCAGGCGGGCCGGGCTTGCTCAGCGGCTCGTGCGCCGTTAGCTCTGGCCCTTGGTGTTTTCGGTCACCGGCGGTGGCATGGCCAGTCCCGCCGAGACAATCATCTTTATGGCATCTTCAACAGAGAGGTTGGTCTGGATTATCTCCGTCTCCTCGACTATCTCCAGGAAACCGCTGGCCGGGTTGGGAGCATTGGGCACCAGGACGTTAAACAACCTCTTACCGGACTGGTCCACCGAGACATTGGTAACGAAGCCAATGGCCTTCATCCCCTTGCATGGAAACTCGATGAGGACCACCTGCCTGAAGCCAGTTTTGCCTGTTCGTGATAGTCCTTCCAGTATTTGCCTGATGCCGCTGTACAATGTGCGGATTACGGGGACTCTCCTTAATATGGCGGTAATGAAAGCGTGCATCTCAGCGCCGCCGATCCACGTAGCTATGACCCCGGCGAGATAGATGAGTATTATGACAGCAGCAAACCCTACTCCGGGAATGGGGTGCCCGAGAGATCCTCTGACAAGGGGCTGCAGGATATTGTCAACGCTATTGAAAATCCAGACCAGAATGAGCATGGTGATGCCGACAGGGACGATGACGAGGATACCGGCAAAGAACTGAGTCCGCAGCCTTCTCAGCAGCCGCAGCGATGTTGACCTTACTCTGTGCCCCATTTCTCGCCTCCCTGAGCGCAGCTTAACCGGCCCCTCGTTTCTAATTCTAATACATCTGATAAGAGAAATGCGAAGGGTGGCTACGCAGGAGGGATGGTCTAATCTGCGAGAATGAAGCAGACGCCTAAATTAATACACAGGATATGATGAGTCTATCGGACGCTTCCGTCATTGCAAGCGGCTGCAAGCCAGCGAAGCGATCTGCGATTCACTCTCGCTGGCACACAATTCGGAGATTGCTTCGGCTCCCCTTCTGCGAAGGATGCACCTGCAATAACAAATATGCATTGTTACCTAACGCATTTTGTATTAGGTCAGCTTGCAGTCTTATCTCAGTCTTGTTTCGAAGGGAATGAATATCGAGCTGCTATTGGGATAAATAATCTCGGTGAAAACGGTCATCTTCGCCCGCGTGTCTGCCTTGTCCGCCGTGTTGCGGAAGGTCAGCGAGTAGGCGGTCCCCTGGGCCTTACTGGCGGCAAAGGAAAAACGGTCGGAGAGAACAGTGCCCGCGGTGTCAGACGGCTTCGAGCGGTAGATTACCGAATCGCCGTTGATGACGAAGTCAACGTTGGCGCCCTTCTCAACAAAGAAAAAGCCGTCCACCTTATCGCCCTCGGCTAATCTCAGGAGTATGGAATACTCCTCGCCGGCACCTATTTCCAGCTCTGCCTGTTTCATCTCCCATTTCGTCCCAAGCTCAGACCTGCGGACTATTTGCAGAGTCCCTTTTGAGGGGTTGGTCACGCCTATTCCGCTGCAGCCGACAAACGAGACCACGATGAGTGTTACCAGAATACCGATTAGAATGCGCCTTGTCATCCTCTTCCTTTCCTTGGGGCAGCCACAAAAAAACTGCCTTGCGGCAGTCTTGCACGCCTCTAATCTAGAAAGGAAGTATACCCCCGCTCTGGGAAAAAAGCAATAGGAACTACAGGCGTTGCCAACACTCGGCAAGGCTAAGACTCCAGCCCTTTGCCTTTGGTAACGCAGGCAGTCACGCGCACGCTTCACGGTGCGGCAAAGCGCGTTGGTTCTCCCTCTTCCATACTGCTACGGAAGGTAACCGGTGTAATCTCCCGGCGGTCCACAGTCAGGGTGAACACCTCGGGGCGGGCGTAGTGGCCGACAACATCGAGGGCCTGTTTCTCCTCGATGATTTGGGCCAGGTCTATGTCAGCATAAAGGATAGTCTCCTGGTTATAGACCGGCCCGGCCAGGTAGCGGGCGTCAGGGGCGATGATGGCGCTGCCGCCCCGGCAAAGTATCTCCGGCAGGCTCTCAATCTCCTTCATTAGCTCGAAGTCTGCCGGCACCATCGCTCTCGTCAGATAGCTGCAGGCCACAATGACGAAGACCCGTCCCTCGAAGGCCATATTGCGGCAGGCCAGGTGAAACGTATCCCCGGCGGCGGGCCAGAGGGAAGCATGCACCTGCTCGCCTGCCTGGTAGAGGGCGTAGCGGGCCAGCGGCATCCAGTGCTCCCAGCAGACCAGGCCGCCGAGCCGCCCTATGGCAGTATCGAAGACTTTAAGAGTTGAGCCATCCCCTTGTCCCCAGACCATGCGCTCATGATAGGTAGGCACGAGCTTGCGGTGCTTGCCCAGAAGCTGGCCATCTGCCCCGATGAAGACGATGCTGTTATACATAGTGCCGCTGGGTGTGCGCTCATTCACACCCATAGCCACGCACACGCCCGCCTCCCTGGCGACCTTGCCCAGGTATTCCGTGGCCGGGCCAGGCACATCCACCGCATTCTGGTAGAGGCGGTTGTAAGCCTTCTTGGCCGGGGCATAGTTCCAGAACGCGGTGGCACTTGCCCACACGGGGTAACCCGGAATCCAGGTCTCCGGAAAGACAGCCAGCGCCGCACCGTGGGCGGCCGCTTCCCGGATAAGGCTGGCCGCTTTGGCGAGGGTGGCTTCCCTGTCCAGGAATACCGGTGCCGCCTGCACGGCAGCTACTTTATACCGTGTGAGCTTTTTCCCGGTGGCAGTTGGCTTGCCTCTCTTACGCGGTACGCTCTGTCTCATAGGACGCCTCACAGTCTGGCCACCTTTCGGCCTATCAGTTTCCTTATCTTTTCGTAAGAAGGGGGCGGCCCCGTTCGCACTTGTCTGTCGCCTATGAACAAGGCATCTGCAATGCCCCATTCCAGAAAGGTCCCCCTATCAAAGGTGTCAATCTTCCGGAATATGACCTTATCCCCGAACTCTGCGGAAGCTCGCCGTGCCCGTTCCAGGACAATGTTCTGGGCCGGGCACCAGCCATTCGAAAATGCCGTCACGGCTACCTGGCCATCTACTGTTTGGGGTTTCTTCCTCTGTCTCACCCATTTTGGTGGCATAGCATCACTGGCGAAGGGTTTCCACAGAAGGGCCTGAATACCCTGCCTGTCCGCAGTGCGATACCCATGCTTCTTGAACCAGGCGGCCTTCATCCAGAACGGCAGGATGATGCCCCATGCGGCTATGCCTTTGGCCCCCAGGTCTTTGGCATCATTCTCGGCAGCCTCAAGCAACGCCTTGCCCATGCCCTTTTTCTGAAAGTCCCCGCGGCCCTGTTTGTGCCCGTGCACCCAGATACAGTCAATGAAATACAGGCCGTTGCCCTCGGCAAAGGAGTGCTCTATAGGGACATACTGTATCATTCCGCCCACACGACCACCATCATCCAGAGCCAGCTTTACGCGGAGGCCCTTGTCCTTCATTTTGCCATACCAGACCTCTTTGTGATTCCCGGCCTCTTTTACCTCTTCTGACCAGTCTTCCAGGCATACGAAGTATAGTTGCTCGTGCTCCGGTGACAGGTCCACTATCTGCATACATCACCTCCGCATAGCAAGCAGTTTATCATCAGGGAAGACGACTGCTGTGGTTTTCCACGGTTGCCGCGCGATAGAAGCGCAACCAGATTATAGCAGAAACCAACCGGCGATGGTGGGGAGACGAATCCCTTATTGACAGCCGTGTTCGCCAGTGATATTCTCTCACATGAAAGCGAGATGGCCGGACTGGCCCGAAAAACAGAGGCTGGCCGGATAGCGAAATCTACTGAAAAGGAGAAGGGAAACATGCGCTTAGCCAACAAGGTTGCCATAGTTACCGGAGGCGGTTCCGGCATCGGCGAGGGCATTAGCCATCTGTTTGCCAGAGAAGGGGCGAAGGTAGTCATTGCCCAGCGGACCGCGGCCACCGGAGAGGGGACCGCCGCCGCTATTAAGGCGAAGGGCGGCCAGGCCATCTTCGTCCGCACTGACGTCTCCAAAGCCGCGGAAGCGGAGAACCTGGTCAAGGAGACCGTTAAGGCCTTTGGCAAGCTAGACGTACTGTGCAATAACGCCGGCATTGAGCAGGCCCAGATGCCCTTTGACAACATAGACGAGGCTATATGGGACAGGGTATATAATACAAACGTGAAGGGGGTCTTTCTGCTGACAAAATACGCCATACCGGAGCTGAAAAAAACGGGCAATGGCGTTATCATCAACGTTGCCTCGGCACTGGGCGTCCGTCCGTTGCCTAACCAGGCCGCTTACTGCAGCTCCAAGGCGGCGGTGATAATGATGACCAAGGTGCAGGCGCTGGAGCTGGGCCCCCACCACATCCGTGCCAACTGTATCTTGCCCACTGTCGTTGATACGCCCATCCTCACCGCGCTGGCGGGAGATGAGGCCGGCAAGCAGGCATATATCAAAAAGATATCGGCCCTCATCCCTCTGGGACGCATCGCCACGGTGGAGGATATCGCCAACGGGGCCCTCTTCCTGGCTTCGGACGAGTCTGCTATGGTTACCGGCTCAACCCTCAATGTTGAAGGCGGCCGCCTTATCTAACGGCAAAGGCCCATCTCCGGAACAGAAATATGTGACGCCAAATATTTACCTGGGGAGAGGCAAGCAAGTCCTAAACCCTAATTTCTAAACTCTAAACCCTAAACAAATTCAAATTAGCAAAGCATCAACGGCCTGCCTTGAGCTTGCCGAAGGGTTCAAAACGTTTTGGTGTTTTATGATTTTGAATTTTGAGATTGTTTCGGATTTCGGATTTAGTGCTTAGAGCTTGTCCTGAGTCCATCGAAGGGATTTGGTTCTGGTTTGTCCAGACCAGGACTTGAGGTTTAGTTCTCTCAAAGGAGGCTGAATTGGTTGAGAAGAGATACTACAATCGGGAAATCGAGACAATGTCCAGGGAGCAGTTGCTCAATATGCAATGGCGGATGCTCAAGGAGCAATTGGAGTACACCTATGCCCATAGCGGGCTGTGCCAGCGCCAGTTCCGGGCCGCCAAAATCACGCCGGATGACATCAAGACCAGAGAGGACTTCATCAGCAAGGTGCCCTTCACCACCAAGCAAGACCTGATAGCGGACCAGGCGGAAAGCCCACCTTACGGCACTCGTTTATGTGTGCCGAAGAATGAGATTTACCTTACCTATCTCACCAGTGGCACCTCCGGCAAGGGGCAGGAGGTGCACGTGGGCACCAAAGAGGACATAGACTTTTTCTTTGGCGTCGTCGAGAACATGTATGTGTGGTCCGGCTGGCAAAAGGGGGAGAAGGTGATGCACCCGTTGCCTCTGGGCATGACCGTCGCCGCGCCCTCGCATACGGCGGGGCTGCAGCGCATCGGCTGTGACATATTCAGCCTGGGCATGTATGATACCAAGACCAAGCTAGAGTACATCAAGCGGTTTGAGATTACGGCCATTTTCTCCGTGCCGGCCTACCTGGCAACTCTGACTGCTGAGGCCGAGCAGATGGGGCTGGACCCGGCCCGGGACCTCGCCGTGCGGAAGATACTAATCGCTACACAGGCCTATCCCGTTTCCTTTGTCCATCAGATGGAGCAAAGGTGGAATGCCAAAATCTATGACTACTACGGGTCAACCCAGATGGCGGACGGCTGCACCTGTGAAAAGGGCGCTGTCATCGGCGACCAGCGTGGCTACTATCACGTGTTCGAGTGGCTCGCCCTCATCGAGGTCATTGACCCGGAGACTCTCAAGCCAGTCGGCCCCGGTGAAATAGGCGAGGTCATTGTCACCCCGCTCAAGAAGAGGGCCTCGCCCTTCCTGCGCTTCCGGCAGGGCGACCGGGTGCGCTACTTCCCGCACACCTACTGCGATTGCGGCCGGCCCTACATGCTTTTCGAGGCGGGCACCATCAGTCGCTATGATGACATGATGAAAATCAAGGGTGTCAATGTCTGGCCGGAGACCATAGATGAGATTGTCCTGACCAAAGAGGGGACCTCCGAATACCAGGGACGTCTCTACATCACCGAGGACAAGAAGGAGAAGTCCGATATACGTATCGAGTTCAAGAAGGGTGTGCCGGCTGACGTCAAGCAGAACCTAATGACAAAGATTGCCGATGAAATACGGGACACGACCGGCATAGGCTTCATTGTCAAAGAGGCCACGGAGCCGCTACCGCACTCCGTCTTCAAGGTGAGACGCTGGACAGACGACCGGCAAAAGGGGATGGTGAAGGAGTAACGTGTTTCAGCTGGGCTGGTTCTCCACTGGCCGGGATAAGGCTGCCAGAGACCTGCTGACCGCTGTGCAAGACAGCATCCAGCGGGGAGAAATTAAGGCGGAGATTGCCTTTGTCTTTTGCAGCCGTGAGCCTGGCGAAGTGGCGGAGACTGACCTTTTTCTAAAGCTGGTCGAGTCCTGCCGTATACCTCTTGTCACTTTCTCCTACGAAGAGTCCCGCACCATGATGAGCGCCACGAGTAGCGGCCAGGGCAAGGACCTGCCGGCGTGGCGACTCGATTATGACCGTGAGGTCATGCAACGGCTCCAGAGCTTTCACTCTGACCTGTGCGTGCTGGCGGGCTACATGCTCATTGTCGGCCCGGAGATGTGCCTGAGGTATAACATGATTAACCTGCATCCTGCTGCTCCCGGCGGCCCCGCCGGCATCTGGCAGGAGGTCATCTGGCAGCTAATCGAGCAAAAGGCAGAGCGGACCGGCGTCATGATGCACCTGGTCACGCCGGAGTTGGACAAGGGCCCGCCTGTCACCTACTGCACCTTCTCTATCAGGGGTAAGCCCTTTGACGGGCTATGGCAGGAGATAGCCGGACGCCCCATCGCCGAAATCAAAAGGCAGGAGGGCGAAGCGAACCATCTGTTCCAGGCCATTCGCCGGCACGGCCTGGCCCGGGAGCTCCCCCTGATAGTGTATACCATTAAGGCCTTCAGCGAAGGCAAGGTCAGGATAACCACTGATAAGAAGGTAGTTGATGCCCGGGGGAATTCCGTTAGCGGCTATGATTTGACGGCGGAGATAGACCGGCAGGTCATACCATTGGGGCCCCATCATACTTCATACGGGTTTGGCCAGGTGGGCGGAGGTGCCATGTTCAGTTCTCGGGATCACCTAGGCGGGGTCCCATATCCACCGGACGGCGTCACCCCACCCGCCTGATGCATAGTTGTCGCCTTAGGCCAACGCTACAGGCGGCACTGGCTGTATATATAGTTCGCTTTTGCTTACCATGGCATAGACCAAGCGCAATAGTCGGTTACAGACAGCGCCAAGTCCTTCCCGCCGATGTAGGGGATGGGCATGGGCCACTCTTTCCCGAAGCGCCTTCGCTCAGCAGTGGAAATCTTCATTGAGCCGCACCAGGTTTGCCGCGGCCGACCACAGGACCCAGCGCAGCCCGGCGTGGCCTTTCTTACTCATTGGTGTGTGGCTGGCTGACTTCCCCGCCAATTCTGCTTGGGTAGGATTAGTTCCTGCCATCTTGATCAGCTGCCGGGCATTGCGATAGTTATCCAGCGGACCGAGCTCAGCCAGCAGCCCGGCTATAGTTATGTAGCCGATACCCCGTATCTACAAGAGACAGCTACTTTCAGGAATGGTGCAAACCAGCTTCACCCTATGCTCTGTCGCCTCTTCTACCTGCGTTAGGATTAAACTCAGCCTCTTTGCCAGTAACGCAACCTCCCTGGCTACGGACTCAGCCCCTTCTCTTATTCCGGCCGTAGCCCCAGCCAATCATAGTAGGCCAGATTGCGCCAGTAATGACCACCCGCCTCACTAGCAAAGATGATGCCGTCACTTCCACTGGCCACCATC
>JACQTX010000106.1 GCA_016210585.1 Chloroflexota bacterium | reverse complement strand
TTATAGAATAACCTGGTTTTGAACGGAGCGTGAGAGGGCTTTTACTTTAATACGGGAGCAATAACCCCCTGATTTGACTAAGGGATTTCCCTTGAATTCTTAGGTAGCTGTCAGCATTAAGCAATTAGCTTTTGGGGGGAAGCTATTTTAGACATTTGAATTTCAGTAATTTGAATTTGTTTCGTGCTTCGTATTTAGGATTTCGGATTTCCCTTTCCATTTCTTGTATGGTCTTGGACTCAAGGGGCAGATAATAGTTGGCCCCCTATATGCTCATAAAGGGATATTTCCGTGCCGCTTGGGGTTCTTCGGCTCACGGCGCTTGTTGCGGAGCAGCTCAAAGGTCTTTATCAGGCGGTAGCGCGTCTCCCGCGGCTCGATGATGTCCTCCATATAGGGATTGCGCGAGGCCTCGTAGAAAGGATTGGCGTATTTGGCCCGGTACTCCTGGATAAGCTGCTGGCGGCGCAGGGCCGGGTCGGCGGCCTTCTTTATCTCGTCCACGTAGAAGAGGTCAACAGACTGCTCGGCACCCAAAACACCCACCTCGGCAGTCGGCCAGTAGAAGACGAAGTCCGTGGCCAGACCGGGATGCACACCCATGCCGAGGTTGCCGCCGCCGTAGGCCTTGCGCAGGACAACGACAATGCGGGGCACGGTGGCCTCACAGAGGGCGTAGAGCACCTTGGCCCCGTGCCGGATAATGCCAGCGTGCTCCTGAGCCGAGCCAGGCATATAGGCCGGCGTGTCCACCAGCAGCACCAAGGGAATGTTGAAGCAATCGCAGAACCTAAGGAAGCGGGCTTCTTTGTCCGAGCTGTCCACCGTCAGGGCGCCGGCACGCACCATCGGCTGGTTGGCGATAATCCCCACCGGATAGCCGCCCAGCCGGCCGAAGCCGACAATCATCTCCTGGGCAAACTCCGCCTTTATTTCGAGGAACTCGCCGTCATCTACCAGGCGCTTGATGAGCTTGTGCATATTGTAAAATTTGTGCGCATCGGCGGGGATAATCTCCGCCACTTGGTCATCCGTTTGCGTAATATCACCAGTATAGGGACGGACCGGCGGCCGGTCGTAGCAGCTGAGCGGCAGGAAGGAGAGCAGCTTGCGGATAGTCTGGAAGCAGTCCAGCTCGCTTCTCATGCGGAAGTCGGCCACACCGGAGACGCGGGCATGCACTTTGGCGCCGCCCAGCTCGTCCATGGTGATATCCTCGCCCATCACCGACTTGACGATGCGGGGGCCGGTGATGAACATATGGCTGATGCCTTCCACCATGAAGATGAAGTCGTTCAGGGCCGGTGAATAGACGGAGATGCCGGCGCAGGAGCCGAGGATGGCCGAAATCTGCGGCACAATCCCGGAAGCCTGCGTATTGGGGTAAAAGATGGAGCCGCCGCCCTTCTCGCTGGAATCGCCGAGGGCGCCCTCCTCACCGAGGCGCACCGTCCGCGCCCCGGGCGAATCATGCAGGCCGATGAGCGGCACCCGCAGCTCCATGGCCCGTTCCACCGTGCGGTACATCTTAAAGCCGTGGATAGCACCAATGGAGCCGCCGAGAACGGTGGGGTCCTGGGCATAGACGCAGACCATCCGGCCGTCTATGGTGCCCTGCCCGGTGACAACGCCTTCGCCGGGCAAGCCCTGGTCATGCCCCACCAGCATACCCCACTCGACAAAGCTGCCTGGGTCAAGCAGGTGGGCTATCCGCTCATAGACGGAGAGCTTGCCCTTTTCCTTCTGCCTGGCTATCCTCTCCAGGCCGCCCCGCTCGGTGATTTTCTCCCTGACCTGGCGCAGCCTGAGGATACGCTCCTCGGTTTCCTTCTCCACTCGTTACCTCCCCAGCTTTCAAGAACTAACCGCTCTATTCTAGCATAATCAGGTAGAGTTTATTACTTGATAGCTAACCGGCTCTATTTGGCTTCGGAAGAACCACCCGATTGTAAAGAGGTGGAACATTACACATGGAGCGTCTTTAGCTCGGAGTTCGTTCTCCATAGTAAAAGATTGCGATCAGCAGTCCGAAGAACATCGCCTCAGAAGACGGATCAGGCAACGCTCCGTGCATGACGGGGTGGCGAACTGTCTTAAGTCGCCCGGCTATACCTAGTATACAGTGACCATTAATCGTATTCCTGATAGCACAAGCGTCACTGGCTATAGCAAAAAAGGTTGTCTTACAACGTAATAGTTTCTCCTCTAATATTTTCAGGCGCTTCGCTGGTAACTGGTTGTTCCGATAAAGATAAAGGACAAGGGCTTGATCAATGTTATTGATACGCCCGTTGCTTATAGGTTTTTTAGGTCTTTTCCCATTGTTAAGTCCAGCTTTCACACATAATGTTACGGGGATTGGCCGCTTTATGGTTCCGTCTTCTTTAAGATATCGCGACTTTTTTCTAAAAAGAAACTCCAGCTGAGAAAGAAGATACATGGCTGACATTGCCCCTCCGCCGGCTCGGATATGCTCACAGTCGCTGCTATTGAGTGGCAAAGCACTTGAGAAGTGCAGATTAGCGAGAAGGAGTAAAGCTGCTCTTAGCGGTTGTACCCTTCGCCCTGTAAAAACGTCTCCGTGACGCTTCAGTTCCCGGCCAAATTCACGAATGTACCAAGTTACATCTCCCGACTCGCAGAAAGAACCTTTCCTGCTGCATGACTCTAAGATTAGTTTTTCTGCTATATGAACTTTCAGACAATGGGACGCCTTCTCGAAACCAACATGATTGCGAATTTGTGGGGCATCGTGAACCAAAAGCTTCTGGTTGCTCCGGACTCCCATCCCCCACGACTCCTGACACCACTGCTCAAAATCAGCTATCTCTTTGTTCGAACTGTCAATAGAGTCTTTTGCCATAGTTAATCAGAGTCTATCACAAATGTGGGCTGGGTTCTATGTACGAGCCATCCGCGAAACTCCGTAATAGATACGTAATCCCGAAAAGTAAAGGGGGTATTTACCCCAACTTTTCTGGTAAAATAGCTTTGGAAAGCAAACAAAGTCCCAGGAAAGAAGGAAT
>JACQTX010000104.1 GCA_016210585.1 Chloroflexota bacterium | reverse complement strand
GCTCCGCTTCTTTCCTGGCCTTCTCCTCAGCCTCTTTGCGGCGCTTAGCCTCTTCGGCTTCAAGGCGGGCTTTCTCTTTGGCGGCTAGCTCCGCTTCACGCTTGGCCTTGTCTTGGTTGGCTTTATTCTGGCGGTGTGTTCTTTTTCTTTTACTCAACGAGGTATCTCGCCCTGTCCTATCCCCTAATGCCACCCCCCTATCCCCTTCGCCGAAGCTAAGGGGCATAATCCTAAAAAGCCACGAAACCTTTCTTAAACGCTTCTATCTCTAAGCAGCTTACTTGTCCTGTCCAGTATCCTGTCGGCCACATCTCGTTTTGTCAGCAGCGGCAAGTCTTCCGTATTGCCGCTGCGGTCAATCAGGATTACCTTGTTCGTATCAGCGCCGAAGACGTCCTGTGTAATGTCATTTGCCACGATGAGGTCAAGCTGTTTGCTCACCAGTTTCTGGCGGGCATTTTCGACCAGGTTGTCACTCTCGGCGGCGAAGCCGACCCTGATGAAATCCCCTCTCACCTCAGACAGAATGTCCGGTGTCCTGACCAACGCAAGGGTCAGGGTATCGCTGGTCTTCTTAACCTTCTCTTTGGCCGGGGCCTTCGGCTGGTAGTCGGCCACGGCCGCGGCCATGATCAGGGCATCCACCTGAACGACCGCCTTTGCCACTGCTTCTTTCATCTGGACTGCCGACCCGACATGGACTACCTCCACACCTACCGGCTCGGACAAGGAGGCAGGTGCCGCAACAAGAGTGACCGTTGCCCCTCTATCTCTGGCGGCTTCCGCAATAGCGTAGCCCATTTTGCCGGAGGAGCGGTTGGTAATCACCCGTACCGGGTCAATCGGCTCCTGCGTGCCCCCGGCCGTGACCACAATCCGCTTGCCCGCCAGGTCGCCTTTCCGGCCCAGCACCAGCTGAATGGTGCCAATAATCTTCTCGGTCTCAACCAGGCGTCCGCGTCCTATCTTGCCGGAGGCCAGTCGCCCGTAGCCGGGGTCAATGATAGTGAAACCCCTGGCCCTGAGCCTGTCCAGGTTCTCCTGGGTAACGGCATTTTCGAACATGTTGACATCCATGGCTGGGGCCAGGACCACGGGTGCTTTTGTGGCCAGCACGGTGCAGCTCAGCATGTCATCGGCAACACCGCCGGCAATCCTGGCGATGGTGTTGGCCGTAGCCGGGGCGATGACTACCACATCAGCCGCATCGGCCAGGGCTACATGCTCGATGCTCCACTCTGAGGCGAGGTCGAACATATCGGTCACCACCGGCCGGCCGGTGATAGCGCGAAAGGTCAGCGGCGTCACGAACCGCGTGGCCGCTTCGGTCATGATGACATCAACCTTCGCCCCGGCCTGTGTCAGCTTGCTGGCCAGGTCTGCCGCTTTGTAGGCGGCTATGCCGCCGGTGACGCCCAGGACTACCGTTTTACTGGCTAGCATGCACACTCCGCTTATCTCGATTTAGCCTCTGCTCGTACCTCAGACCTTGTTCATTAGATGGATAATCCTGAGTCCAAATAGTATCAGGTCAGGATTGACAATATCAATAACCCTGGTCTCCTGGGCAATGATGCCCGCATGGCCACCGGTGGCGACTACCTTGGCCTTCTCACCCAGCTCCTGCTGAATACGGGTTACCATGCCCTCTACCAGGCCGACATAGCCGAAGACGATGCCGGACTGCATGGCCATAACGGTATTGGTGCCGATGGCGCGCTTGGGGCGGACATACTCCACGCGGCGCAGCATGGCCGTGCGGGCAAACAAGGCCTCGGCAGAGGTAGCTATGCCCGGCGCGATGGCACCGCCCAGGTAGTCACCCTCCTTGGATACCGTGTCAAAGGTAGTGGCCGTGCCCATATCAACAATTATGACCGGGCCACCGTAGAGCTGGTGGGCCGCCGCGGCATGGACAATGCGGTCGGCGCCGACCTCTCGGGGATTGTCCATGCGGATATGCACCCCGGTCTTGATACCGGCCTCTACCACCATCGGGGTAATCTGGAAATACTCTTGAAATAGCTCGCCGAAGGTGGCTACCAGCGGTGGCACGGTACTGCAAAGGGCGACCTCATTGATATCAGCCGTGTCTACCGCCCTATGGTGCAGCAGGTTCAGGAGCAGCACCGCATACTCGTCAGGCATACGGTGAATATCGGTCTCCAGGCGCCAGGTTGCCCGGAGCTTTTCCCCTTCGAAGACACCCAGGGTGACATTGGTATTGCCGATGTCAACCGTCAAAAGCATAGGGAATCAACCTTCCTTTAAGTGCTTGATTACCAAAGGTAGCTCCGGCAAGAGGTCGGTCGCTATCATACCGGTATCCCCCAGCCTGTCTCGCACTACCTCGCCGGCCTGACCGTGCAAATATACGCCGAGGGTAGCCGCATCAAAGAGGGACAGGCCCTGTGCCACCAGCCCGGCGATGGCGCCACTGAGGACATCTCCGGTCCCGGCCGAGGCCATCCCTGGATTAGCAAATGGGCTGACCCGCACCCGCCCATCAGGTGCGGCAATAACGGTGTAGGCACCCTTCAGCACTATAGTCTTACGCCACTCCTGTGCCGTTTTCTTGGCCAGGCCGAGCCGGTCCGACTGCACGGCGGCCACTGTTGACCCGATCAGTCTCGCCATCTCGCCATGGTGTGGCGTAAGTATAGCATCATTGGCCATACGTTGCCACCAATTGGGGGTCTTAGCAAGAATATTGAGGGCATCAGCGTCAAGGACGAGAGCAAGCAACGAAGGGCCAGGCTCCAGCAGGAGTGCCTTGAGGAACCGGGACACCGGCTCGCTCTGCCCCAGCCCGCACCCGGCAAGCAGGACGTCATATCCGGCAAGCTGCGGGCGGAGCAGGTCCACCGCGGCCGCCGGTGAGATAACGCCCGCTGCGGCTTCTGGCAGCGGCAGGTAGGTAGTCTCGGTCATGCGAGCGGCCATAGCAGTCTGCAGACTGGCGGGGGTGGCCAGTGTCACCAGCCCGGCGCCCGCCCGCATCGCACCAGTGCAGGCCAGAGACGCCGCACCGATGTAGTTGACCGAGCTTGCTACCACCAGGACCCGGCCAAAGGTGCCCTTGTTTGCCCACAGCGGTCGCGGCGGTAGGAGCGGCTTCATCAGCTCGCGTGTAATAAGCTCGGTCATCACCTCGGGTGCCAGCTCCACGGGGATGCCGATATCCACGGTGGTTACCCGGCCCACTCTTTCCGTACCGGGGCAGCTGAAAAGCCCCGGCTTAGGAAAGGCTAAAGTAATAGTGTCATCAGCATAAAGGCAGGCCGGGTCAACGCCCCCGGTATCCCCATCCAGTCCGGAGGGCAGGTCAAGGGCGATAATCCGTAGTGACGGGCGTCTTTTCTTAGCTTCACTTATCCCGTTCAAGGCACGGGGCAGGGTATCAGCCAAAGGCCGGATTTTCCCGGTGCCGAAGATAGCGTCAATCACTGCCGAAGTCGTCGCCAGCATCTCGGCAAGCCCGGCCATGCTTTCGTCTTTGGCGGCCTCAAGGGTGGCGATGCCATGCTCACGGACAAGTTTCAGGTTATGGTTATCGGGAGGCCGGCGGCTGCATAGATAGACGCTGACGCTCGCCCCCCAATCGTGCAGATAGCGGGCGGCGACCAGTCCATCGCCGCCGTTGTTGCCGGGGCCGACCAGCACAAGTATGTGCTGTCCGTTAAGTGTCCCCAGAAACTGGCGGGTCTTTTCGGCGACGGCGCGGCCGGCGTTCTCCATCAGCATTTCGGTGGTGATGCCGATTCCGGTGCAGGCCTCTTCTGCCTGACGCATCTGGGCCGAGGTCAGTATCTTCATGATAGTGTCCGCCAGCTACTTATGTGAAGTGTAGCAGTATCTGGCACACTGGTCAAGAAGCATGGGGAACGCATACGAGCTTTTTGAATGGAAACGGTGTAATCACGCCCGCAGACCTCACTAGAAAACAAAAACTCCCGCCGTAGCGGGAGAAAGACGATAGAGAGGCTCGTTTTCAAGGGAACTTTATGATATACACCTCAGGCTTGCCGCCGTCAATGTTTATGATGCCCACGCTCCCCAGGCGATGCCGGTACTGGGGAAAAGTCAGGCTGCCCGGGTTCACGATGAGGACGCCATTGTTGCTCTCCATGGTGTCCCGGTGGGTGTGGCCATGCACGATAATATCGGGCACCTTTTCGGCGCCGACCCATGACATCGGCCTCTCGTGGGTGAGCCAGATGGTGACGCCATTAAACTGCAGGACGTGCCGCTTGCTGACGCGCTTGTCTTTGATAGTCTCCCGGTAATCGTCATCGCCCTCAGCGGCCAGCACCGGGGCAAAACGCTCCAGGTCATCCAGCACAGAGGGAACGTAGATATCACCGGCATGAAGAATAAGATCAACATCCCGAAAGACTTCCTTCAGCTGACTGGGAAGCCCGGCGGCGACCTCCGGGATGTGGGTGTCCGACAGCAGACCAATACGCACTTCAGTGTTATTCTAGCCGAGTGCCTACCATCCTGTCAAATAGGAGTCTGCGTGGGCTACCACGGGCCCTGGGTACCCTTCTTCAGCGTGGCCACCAGATTGTCCAGAGGGATAGCCGCCAGTGTCATCGGGTGCACCGTCTTGGTGGCGCTCAGCTTTATGGCAACCTTGGCAGCGACCTCATCACTGGGGGCTTCGATGATGTTGACAAAGTCATACTGCCCCAGGAGGGCATACTGGGTCACTATCTTCACGCCGAGGATCTCCATGTCCTTATTCAGCTCTTTGACCCATTCCGGGTTCTCCTCGAAGTTCAGTCTGCCCTCTTCGGTCAGCACCCATAGCTGTAAATAGTGGGCCACTTTTCGACCTCCTCTCACATATTCCCAGGGTATGTTCCGGGAAACCTGGATAGGTCACACCGCTTGTGGTGACTCAATATTAATCCATAGGCCAGCCAAAGTAAATGGCGGATGAGTAGTCAGTACCTTGTTATGAAAATAGAGGCACAGTAGGCGAAATATTCGCTGACCAAACCCAAGGGAATGCCCATCCACCTCATACATGGAATTGCCACATTGCCCGTCGCAGGTGGACTCATTGCAATGACGCCCTGTTTGGTCATTGTATCTTGGTTATTGGATTTTGTCACCAGTTTCACTTTGTCGCTACGTGGAGAGCAATTGTCCCGAAGAGGAGGCGGCGGTAAGTGACCTTGCGAAATCCGGTCTGGGCCAGCATTGTCCGCACTTCCTCGCGAGTATAAAAGTGAACGGCAGATTCAGCCAGGTAGCGGTAGGCGCCGCGGTTGCCGGAGAGCAGGCGGCCCAATGGCGCCGCCAGCCAGCGCAGGTATGTATGAAAAAGCCTTCGTATTACCTGGTTGTCAGGCTGGCTGGTCTCCACGATGACCAGGCGGCCGCCCGGACACAGCACACGGTGGACTTCAGAGAGGTGCTGTGCCGCCTTCAGATTGCGGTAGGTCAGGTTGCGGAAGGCGAAGGCGATGCACACCGCATCAAGGTGGCTGTCAGGGAAAGGGAGTGCCGCTGCATCACTATGAACAAAGGTAACGGCTTCCTCTCTACGTAAAAGATGGGCTTTCTGTCGGCCTATGGCCAGCATGGGCTGGCTGTAGTCTAGGCCGGTTATCGCGGCGCCGTTTGGAGCTAACCTGGCCAGGCAGATGGTGAGGTCGCCCGTACCACAACCCAGGTCAAGCATCTTTTGTGGTCGTGAACTAAGGCATTCTCTGGCGGCGGCGCACCGCCAGCGCTGGTCCAGTCCCAGGGTGATAATGCGGTTGATGAGGTCATAGCGCGGGGTTATGTCCGAGAAAAGGCGCTGCAAGGGCTTTCCATGCGCTTCAGTCAAGGTCACCTCTTACACCACGGGAGGGGCATCATGTTTCAAATAATTTTTCATTCTGGCTTGTCAGCCAGCACCACGAAGAATGAAAATAGCCTTTCCAGGTCATTCTGGAGCCCTTCATGTTATTCAGGATAAACTCCGCGAAGAATCTGGTGGGGAGGGGATTGTGTCACCGCATCGTCGCTATCCCCCCACCAGATTCCTCGTCCTTCAGGGGTAAAGGAGAGAAGGACTCCAGAATGACAGTTCGGTTGCTATTTTCGTGAGAATTTTTCACTCTGGCTTGCAGCCAGCACCACGAAGTATGAAAATGGCCACCGTAGGGCAGGTTTCCCAACCTGTCCGCCACTTCAAGTCGGGTTAGGAAACCCGGCCTACTTCTGACTACTGGCCTTCGCCGGAATGGGAAAGCAGTATTTTCGGGGTAATTAGCACGCTATGATTTACCTCGCAGCCTCGCTACCTTACCACCTGCTTCAGCCCCAGGAAGATGTTCTTCTGTTTTTCGATATGGCGATACATATAAAGCACGAAGGCACCGAAGGCGAGGCCGATGACAACAATGTAGATGACGCCCGTGGCGCTGAGCACCTCCCAGGCAAAGGCCAGGGTCAGCAGCAGGCCGGTAGCCAGGTGGCTGATTACCGTCATGGCATTGGCCGGGACAAGGTCGAAGGAGCTATCATAGTGCTTCCGGGCGTAGAGCACTGCCCTGATGGCGAGGGGCAGGGACAGCAGCCCCAGCAGGGTCGTCATCGGCAATACACCGGTGCCCGCCCCGATTCCGATGGAGAGATAGACGGCGGCCATGATGATTGCAAAGAGGAACACGGCCCTCTGGCGGCCCAGACGCACCACCAGCGTGTTCTTGCCCACGTGCTTATCAGCGGTGTAGTCTGGGAACTCGTTGATATAGAGCACGGCGGCAATCAGCAGCGATACCGGCACGGCGGCAATGACTGGCAGCCAGCTGAAGGACTGCGTTTGGACGTAGTAGGCGCCCAGCGTCATCAGAACGCCGAAGTTCAGCCCGACCAGCAGCTCGCCGATGCCCCGCTTGGCCCAGTTGAAGAAGCCGCCCGTATAGAATACGCCGGAGACGAGGCCGATGGCACCGAGGAGCAAGACCATCGGTCCCCTCGTCCAGGCCAGGTAGAAGCCGATGCTGGCACTGATGAGGAAGAACAGGGATGCCATGAAGAGCGTCTCCAGGGGTGTCAATAGACCGAGCTGGATAACACGGCTGCCGCCGCTGAAAGGGCGGACAAACTCCCGGTTGACCTCGTCATTGCCGCTCTTGGCGTCCATATAGTCATTGATGACGTTGCTGCCGATGTGGATGCTGACGCCTGCCACCAGGGTAAGCAGAAGAAGCCACCAGTTGAGAAAGCCCGCCGCGAACCAGGCGATAGCTCCCCCCAGCAGGACAGGGACAACGCTGGCCGTCAGGAAAGGCACGCGCAGGGCGGTCTCCCAGTTCCGCAGCTTCATCTTGACCAGCTGCCAATCGCTCACCACCCGTTTGTTCTCCGGGAACTCGATGACGGTGGGCGGCTGGCCCTGGACGATTTCCTTGAAGACACGGTATTTCACTATCTGCGGCGAGACCTTGATGCAATCGAGCATACCACCGTTGCCGGTCTCGGTGAGGTATTTGACGACCGGCGACCTCCGGGCAGTCATGGCCAGTGCCCGCTCTCTCTCCTTGGGGTCACGCACGAAGACGGCCTTGCCCGTGATTTCTACCTCCCGGGACTCGTTGATGTTGGCGCCGGGATGGTGGCAGAGGAGCGAAATAGACGGGTGGTTGGTTAGTTGCACCGTCTTAGGGTCCCCTTTTATTGTAGCCAGACAGATGTTGAGGTCCTCATCGGCAGCGTAGTGCATCATGCGCAGCCGCAGGCTCTCCCCGGCTGAGGTCGCTACCGCCACTACCTCGACCTCCTTCATCAGTGATAGGATTTCCTCTTTGCTGTGTCCCATAGTCACCTTGACCTCCATTATTTGCAATCATTTACAATCAAACTCTAAAGCCGAAGCACGAAATTCCTTACGACAAGCTCAGGGCAAGCCGAAACAATAGCTAAATTCAAAACCTCAAAACAGCCCGGTCGTTTCACTGGCTACCATTCTTCTTGAACATCACCTTTACTTCATCACCTACCCCGGCATTAAGCAAGTCCCGGGCGCTGCCCTCTTTCACCGCTATCTCCAGGTAGCCACTGCTACCGATGAGGGCAAGCAGATTATGACCGTTGGTGTATGTCCGGCTGAGACCATTTATCTGCCGGCCACTGACTTCAATCGCCAGTGTCTCACCGGGCAGGTCATCACCTCTAATATCGGTAATCAGGTTGCCAAAGCTATCAACGTGCTGGATGTGGCCGGTGAGTGAGCCGTCAGAGCGGCGCCGGGGCTGGGACAAGGGCAGCACGGTAAGCGCATTTACCGGTTTGCCGAAGGTTGCTGGCGACAGGCCGAGGGCGAGCCGGGCAGCTACCGGAGCAAAGATGTCACGCCCGTGAAAGGTGCTGCTCACTGGCGACCGCCAGAACTCAGGCTTGGTAATAGCTACAGCTTCCATTTCCGGCGCCAGAACGGCCAGCTTACTGCCAGCGGGATTCTGCGGCAAAACATAGCTGAGAACGCCGTTATCGGGGGCCACGAAATCGTATTGCGATGTCCGCAGGATAATGGCCCGCCGCTCGCTACCCACGCCCGGGTCAACAACCACCAGGTGGACCGTGCGCGATGGGAAATAAGAGTAGGCTGTGGCTAGCACGAAGGCTGCCTGGGCAATATCCTGCGGCCCAATGCTATGCGAGATGTCAACCAGCTTGGCCTCAGGGTTAATGCCGAGGATGACCCCCTTCACGGCGGCGACATAGCCGTCCGTGAGGCCAAAGTCCGTGGTCAGGGTAATTACGTTCCCCATGGTCCAAGCCAGCTAACTGATGCGCAACGACACCAGCGAGATAATAACGAACAGGGCGACCAGGATGATGGTGAACTGGAAAAGGGTCTTCTCCACGCCCCGCTTGGTCCGATAGACCGTATCCGCCTGGCCGAAGATGCCGCCCAGCCCCCCGCCCCGCACCTGGAGCAGGATGACCAGTATCAGGGCCAGGGATAGGATAAGCTGGGCGATGTTAAGATATATTTGCACTGGTTTCTCCCTCAAGTTTTTTCTTCATCAGCTCATTAACTAGCTTCGGATTGGCCCGTCCCTTGCTCGCCTGCATCACCTTGCCCACCAGGAAGGCCATGGACTGCTTCTTACCGGCTCTATAGTCAGCCACCGCCTGTGGGTTGGCAGCGACCATTCCGGTGATAAGCTCCTCAAGCTCCCCAGTACCGCTTATCTGGCCCAAGCCACGCTCGGCCACAAGCCTATCGGCACTCTTGCCGGTCTGGAACATCTCCTCAAAGACCTGCTTGGCACTGGGACCGCTGACCACGCCTTGCTGCATCAGGTCGAGCAGTTGGACAAGCTGTGCCGGGGTCACTTTGGTTGCAGTTATCTCAATATTGGCAGCATTCAGCAAACGGCTGAACTCGCTGAGCAGCCAGTTGCTGGCCATTTTGGCCTTCTGGGCTAGTCCAACGCCCTTCAGCCCTTCGGCTTGCAAGCAGGCCTCAAAATAGTCGGCCATGGCCTTCGAGTTGGTCAGCAGGCTGGCGTCATAGAGCGAAAGGCCGTATTGCTCCATAAAACGGTCACGCCTGGCCTCCGGTAGCTCAGGGAGGGCCGTCCGTATATGCTCGATGCTCTCCGGGGCGAAAACGAGCGGGGGAAGGTCAGGCTCGGGGAAGTAGCGGTAGTCATGGGCGTATTCCTTCGAGCGCTGGGCGACCGTTTTGCCCTCTTCCTCCACCCAGCCACGCGTCTCCTGAGTCGGCCTGCGGCCTTGGGCCACGACCTTGCGCAGCCGCTCTGCCTCATGCTCCAGGGCACGGTAAACGGAGCGGAAGCTATTCATATTCTTCACTTCCACCTTGGGCGTGGCGAACTGGCCGTCCCGGGCGCGGATGCTGATATTGGCGTCACAGCGAAAGCTGCCCTCTTCCATATTGGCTGTGGACACGCCGAGAAACTGCAGAATACGCCGCAGGGTTATCAGGTATTGCCGGGCCTCCTCCGGCGAGCGCAGGTCAGGGTCACCCACGATCTCCATTAGAGGCACCCCGGAGCGGTTAACGTCAACAAGACTGCAAGTCTCCCCGCCAGGGAGGGCTTGGTGGAGCAGCTTGGCCACGTCCTCTTCCAGGTGCACATTGCTGATGCCCACTCGCTTGGTCTCACCATTGGTCTCGAGGGCCAGCCAGCCGCCGTGACCGATAGGGTAATATGACTGTGAAATCTGGTAGCCTTTCATCAGGTCCGGGTAGGGATAGTTCTTCCGGTCAAACCTCGTGTAGGCGGAAACGGTGCAGTGCAGGGCCAGTGCCGTCATAACCGTAAACTCTACCGCTCTCCGGTTGATGGTAGGCAGCACGCCGGGCAGGCCCAGGCATACCGGGCAGACATGGGTATTGGGTGGTGCGTCCGCGTAGTCTGCATTGCAGCCGCAGAACATCTTGCTCTGCGTTGATAGCTGGGCGTGAACCTCCAGCCCGATGATAGTCTCAAACTCCACAATAACTCATCTTATCCCAAACAATCGTCCATTGTCTAGCGCCCTAGCCACACCACAATCCATGAATTCCACCCGCTTTGTCATTATGACGAGCTCTTCACAGAAGAACAACGTAGCAATCTCATATATCTGGACGAGATTGCCACGCCTCCGCCTTCGGCGGAATGCGCTGGCGACGGATGGGACACCGCGACTTTAGAATCTACGTACTATGACTGAACCTAGAATCAGCGATTCAAGCTGTAAGTCGGTTTTCCTAACCCGACCCGAAGTGGCGGGCAGGTTGGAAAACCTGCCCTACGGGGGTCAATCGCTATTTTCGCGAGACGCGCACTCAAACCGAAGTTGCTACGGTCTGGCCGTTTATGCTAACATTCATGGTGTTATGAGCTTTGTCGAGGAAGTGGCCGCCACTCCGGGCGGCGCAGGCATTCGTGCCTGTATCCAGTGCGGCGTCTGCTCCGGCTCTTGCCCCATGGCTGATCACATGGAGTATCCCCCCAGGAAGATGATCGCCATGATTCGCGCCGGCCTGCGGGATGAGGTCCTGTCCAGCAACGCCCCCTGGCACTGCCTTTCCTGCTATATGTGCACGGTGCGCTGCCCGCGCGGCGTTAAGCCCACCGAGCTAGCCCATGCCCTGGAATCCCTGGCCACCGAGCATGGCTACAGGGTCAAAGACACACGTACTCCGGCCATGTACCGCAGCTTTGTCCAGTCCATACGAGGCAATGGCCGTGTCCACGAGTTCGGCATGATGTTCCGCTATTTCCTGAGCACCAGCCCTATGGCGGCAATCAAAATGACGCCGCTGGCCATCAAGCTGTTCCTGCGGCAGCGCATGCCGCTGGTGCCCAGGCACACCAAAGGCAAAGAAGACCTGGCCCGCATCATCGCCAGGTTCCGTGAAGTCAGAGGTAACCCGTGAAGGCCTACGCCTATTTTCCTGGTTGCTCATCAGAAGCCAGTGCCCGGGGTCTCAGCATCTCCGTTGACGCCATTGCCCATGCCCTGGGCATGGAGCTTAACGAACTTGCAGACTGGACCTGCTGCGGCTCCACACCCTATGGCTCCCAGCGGGAAGATGAGGCCGTCCTGGTCGCCGCGCGTAATCTGGCCATAGCGGAGAAGACCGGGCTTGACCTGGTGACACCCTGCAGCAACTGCTTCGTCACCTTGTCCACAGCTCAATCACGACTTAAGGAGCATCCCAAGTTAGCCAGACAGGTCAGTGAAGCCCTGTCCGTGGTCGGCCTGTCCTACCAGGGCAAGGTGCGTGTCAGGCATCTGGTGGAAGTTTTATACAATGATATTTCACCTCAGGCCATAGCGGAGAAGGCCCAGCAGAGCTTCAATGGCCTGAAGGTTGCCCCTTATTATGGCTGCCAACTGGCCCGGCCCGATTTCGGTTTTGACCATCCGGAGTCACCGCAATCGCTCGATGTCCTGGTCAAGGCCCTCGGCGCCGAGCCTGTCCCCTTTCCGCTGAAGAACCGCTGTTGCGGCGGCTCCATGATTATTCCCGAGGAGGACATGGCCCTGGGCTTGATACGGAAGATACTCGACAATGCACTGGCGAACGGTGCCCAGTGCATTGTCACTCCCTGCCCGCTCTGCCAGACCAACCTGGATGCCTATCAGAGCCGGGTGAATGGCAAGTTCAAAGCCAGCTATAACATGCCCGTCCTCTTTGTTACCCAGCTCATAGGCCTGGCCCTGGATGTGCCGCCGGCAGGGCTGGGCATCAATATGAATATCGTCTCGCCGGCCAGGGTGCTGGCTCACATTAAGACAAAACAGGAAGTCAAGAGTGGAACCTAGGATTGGCGTCTATATTTGCCACTGTGGCAGCAACATCGCCGGCATGGTTGACGTGGCGGAGGTGGCCCGCTTCGCCCGGAGCCTGGATGCGGTTATCGTGTCCCGTGACTACAAGTTCATGTGCTCCGAGCCGGGGCAGAACCTCATCAAGGATGACATCAAAGAGAACCACATCAACCGGGTCGTCGTCGCCTCCTGCTCACCAACGATGCACGAGCCGACCTTCCGCCGTGCCTGCCAGGAGGCCGGCGTTAATCCTTATCTCTTCGAGATGGCCAATATCCGCGAGCACTGCTCCTGGGTGACCGAAGACAAGGCGGAGGCCACCGAGAAGGCTAAAGCCCTGGTCGCCGCTGCCGTGAAGCGGGTCTATTACCACCAGCCGCTCATGACGCGTGAGGTGCCCGTCAACCCGAATACTTTGATAGTTGGCGCTGGCATTGCCGGCATCCAGGCCGCTTTGAAAATCGCGGATGCCGGGCGCAAGGTCTATCTGGTGGAAAAAGAGCCGAGCATCGGCGGGCATATGGCCCAGCTTGACAAGACCTTCCCCACCCTGGACTGCTCCGCCTGTATCCTGACGCCCAGGATGACGCAGGTAGGCTCCCATTCTAATATTGAGCTTCTGACCTACAGCCAGGTGGAGTCGGTCGCCGGCTATATCGGCAACTTCAAGGTCAAGATCAGGAAGAAGGCCCGTTCCGTCAACGAGGAACTCTGCACCGGCTGCGGCGTCTGCCAGACCAGGTGCCCGTGGTAGGTGGACAGCGAGTTCTATGTCGGCATGGGCAAGCGCAAGGCCATCTACACGCCCTTCCCGCAGGCGGTGCCCAATATCCCCGTCATTGACCGGGAGCACTGTGCCTTTTTCTTGAGCGGCAAATGCCGCGCCTGTGAGAAGTTCTGCGAGGTCAAAGCCATTGATTTCCAGCAGCAAGATAAGCTCCTTGATGTGGACGTGGGCGCCATCATCGTGACCACGGGCTTTAATCTCTTTGACCCAACGCCCCTCTACCAGTATGGCTACAAGCGGCTGGACAATGTCATCACCAGCCTCGAGTTTGAGCGCATGGTGAACTCCGCCGGTCCCACCGAAGGCCACGTGCTGCTGAAAGACGGCTCCGAGCCGAGAAGCATTGGCATCATCCACTGCGTGGGCAGCCGGGACGAGAAATACCACGAGTATTGCTCTCGCGTCTGCTGCATGTATTCCATGAAGTTTGCCCATCTCATCAAAGAGCACTCCCACGCTGAAGTCTATGAGTTCTATATTGACATCAGGAGCTTTGGGAAAGGCTACGAGGAGTTCTACAACCGCGTGCTTGACGAGGGGACGGTCTTCATCCGCGGCCGTCCCGCCGAAATCACCGACCTCGCCGAGACGCCGGAAGAGAAGGGCAAGCTCGTTATCCAGTTTGAAGACACCCTCATCGGGCGGCAGAGGCGCCTGCCGGTGGACATGGTGGTCCTGAGCTGCGGCGTTGAGCCGCAGCCGGATGTGGAGTCGGTCGCCCGACTGTTCAATATCAGCCGCAGTGCCGATGGCTTCTTCCTGGAGAGGCACCCCAAGCTGGACCCGGTGGCCACCAGCACCGATGGCATCTTCATTGGCGGCTGCTGCCAGGGGCCAAAGGACATTCCGGATACCGTCGCCCAGGCTTCCGCCGCCGCGGCCGAGGTGCTGTCCCTGATCAGCCGCGGTAATGTGGAGATTGAAGCAGCTACCGCCGCCGTCAACGAGCGCATCTGCTCCGGTTGCCAGCTCTGCAAGCTGGTCTGCCCCTACAGCGCTATCTCCTTCGATGAGCAGAAGAAGGTCTGCCGTGTCAATGAGGCCCTGTGCAAGGGCTGCGGCGCCTGCGTGGGCGGCTGCCCCAGCGATGCCATCGGCCTGAACCACTACACCAACGAGCAGATTGTTGCCCAGATGGAAGGCATATTGGCTCTGGAATCAGCGTAAGCTCCGGACATCGGCTTGTAATCAGCGGGTTCTTGTCACCAAGTCCAATGACACGCATTCTTTAGCTTTTTTGATTTGGACAGCAATGTTTTAGATGTGTTCTTGCTTGTATTAGCTTGAAAATCCAACTTGACCACTCGATATGCGCAGCATATAATACGGTGTGGATAGGGTCGGGGGGCTGGAGAAAGGAAATTCCTGACATCCAGTTTGTGGGATAACCCGGTTGCAATCTTGGGCGGTTAGCTCAGCTGGTTAGAGCATCTGCTTTACACGCAGGAGGTCAGAGGTTCGAGTCCTCTACTGCCCACCAAAAAACGAAGCTAAGACCCCCTTATGCTAATTTGAGCATAAGGGGGTCTTTGTTAATTGGCACTAATTTGGCACTAATCCGATTTGACAGGCTTCGACAGGTTTTTGCTTAATGAAGGTCCGCATACTGAAGTTATTTCAAGGAGGTCTGGGGTTGTCTGAAAGACCCCTAGCACGGATTCAATG